>JAFGMA010000159.1 GCA_016927835.1 Candidatus Zhuqueibacterota bacterium
CCTGTGTGTAAGCTGAACCGATAAAAACCAGGAGGCTGGCGACTAAAGCAGAGATAACTAAGTTTTTGATCATGTTCCCTCCATTACGAGTTAAATAGAGTTCTGCAAAATAAGATGAATGCCAGCGTATCCTTCGATTCCGCTCAGGATGAGGCTCGCTTATTCGCTTGGCACGAATAACCTGAGGAGTTCATGGAGATTGAAACAGTCCGCCACTGCGGTTGAACCATGATTATTTCTTAAAATGCCTATTTTGCAAATCTCCGGGTTTCAAAATTGCATTCGCTAAATGCTTGATTAAAATCAGATTTGCTGCTACAGCGCTGCGAATTGATGATGAATTTGTTTCAGTTTATTATCAATGGCTTTCAGGCTGGCATCATCGAGCCTTTTATCGCTGGCGCGGGCGGTCTCTACAATTTGTTCGGAACTGCGTGCACCGACGATGGCTGCTGTAATTTCCGGTCGGCGAAGCACCCAGGCGAGTGCAAGCTGCGCCAATGTCATGTCCAGTTTTTCAGCGATTGGGCGCAGCGTTTCCACCAACTCCAGGATCAGGATGAATCTGGGATCCTGAAACATCGGATCATTTCGCCGATGGTCATCGTCCGGCAGCTTCCGGATGCGTTCGTGGGTGAATTTTCCGGTGAGCAGTCCTTTTTGCATCGGGCTGTAGGCGATCACCCCGATGTTATGTGTGGCGCAGTATGTGAGCAGTTCATGCTCCACATCGCGCTTGAGCATGCTGTATGGCGGTTGCAGCGAGGCAATCGGGTGAATGCCCCGGATTCTTTCCATTTGTGCAACGCTGAAATTGGAAACACCCGCGTAGCGAATCTTACCCTCCGCAACCAATTCTGCCATAGTATGCCATGCTTCTTCAAGCATTTCATCCGGATTGGGCCAATGGATTTGATATAAATCAATAGCATCGACACCCAATCGTTTCAGGCTGGCTTCGATTTCCTCGCGGATGCCTTTTGATGAGAGATCGCCGTAAATTCGTTCTTTATCCCATCGGCGACTGCATTTGGTGGCTACGAATGGTTTATGGGTCATCTGTTTCAGGGCTTTGGCAACGACAATTTCCGAGTGCCCCAATCCGTAAATCGCGGCGGTATCAATCCAGTTGATACCATTTTCCACGGCATGCAAAATGGCATTTATTGAATCATTGTCATCCTGTGGTCCCCAACTGAATTGCCAATCGCCACCGCCAAGCGCCCAGGCACCGAATCCGATAGTTGACAGCGATAAATCCGTCCAGCCCAATTTCCTAAAATTCATGAGAAAGTCCTCGTATTCATTGACATTGCCAATACTCACAGAAGTGATATTGGCAATGTCATTGGTTGTCATACCACCTGTTCAACCAAATGCTGTTTGAAGCGCTATCCGTACATTTGCTCCGCTGCATATCGCTCTTGAAAGCATTTGCTGTGGTAGGTGAATAATTCATGTTTTCCGCTATTTTCAAATGATATCTCTCAGCACTGGTTTCCAAATCAGCGTATTGGAAGCTGCGAAGATTAGCAAACTTTAGAAGCTTTCGATCACTGAGCGATTGCTTCGACAGCGATTAATTTGTGGGTGTTCTTTCGAATTTAATATTGCGATTGAATCAGGCTTTCCAGAGTCCGTGCAAATTGCAATATTCGCGGGCTTCGACCTTGCTGGCTGTTACCTCAAATTCCGCCTGCGGTTTATCGCCTGGTTTGAGGAATTTGCGATACACTTTGCCATCTGCCAGCAATTCGATAAATTCAATATAATGTTCTGCGACCATCGGGTGAGCCACGCTGCCGACGGTTACCGTCACTTTAGATCCTTTCTTTCCGATCACCGGGACATGTTTTTCTGTTGCCGCGTCTGTGGTATTTTCTTTCAGTAATTTCATGGGTTGACCGCAGCAGACAAGCTGCCCGTCACCAGTATGCAAGACTTCGACGATATTCCCACAAATCTCGCATTTGTAGATTTGATTTAATGCTGTCATTTGTAACCTCCTACTATGGTTAATGATCGGAATTCTGCAAAATAGCGCTAAACCTGGTTCGTGCGTCGGTGCCGCTTGGGTGAAGCTTGGTGATAATGACTTCATAGCGAGCGAAACGCGAGCGAAAGCATCGAACCCTGATAAATTTTAATGAATGTCTGTTTTGCAGAATTCCAGATTAATAATTTATTTATTTGGGCGGATTATAGGCTCTCTGGGCGAGATCTTTATCCAGCATAAACAGCCCTTGCCCTTTATCGCCGACGATTCTTAATTTTTTCAGGATATTCAGCATAGAGGCTTCTTCTTCAACTTGCTCATCAATATACCAGTGGAGCAAGCTCTGCGTTGCGTAGTCTTTTTCCTGAATCGCCAGGTCCATCAATTTATTGATTCGATCGGTCACGCTTTGCTCGTGTTTCCATGCCAGTTCAAATACCTCTTCCAGCGATTTAAAGTCCATTTTGGGTTGGTCGAGTCCGAAAATCTTGACATCCTTATCTTGTTCAACAATGTAATTGAAGAATTTCATGGCATGAAAGCGTTCTTCCATTTCCTGCACGACGAAAAAATTGCAGAAACCATCCAAATCGGAATTGGCACAATAAGCCGCCATCGAAAGATAAAGGTGACCCGAGTAAAGCTCGTGCTTGATTTGTTGATTTAATTGTTCTGCCATTTTATCAGAAACCATTTTAACCTCCTAATAAATTAATTGTGTACAATAAATATCAAGTAGTTAGGGTAATTTTATTTTTAATGAATGTGATCGCTCTCAGCGGTCGGCAATCTTTGGGACAGGCTTTGACACAATTGGCGTGCTTATCGCAAGCGGAGACACCAGTTGGGGCAGCGCTATATCCCAGCCGCTCGTTCGTGTTCGTGTCCCTGGGATCAAATAATTGTTTGTAAATCTGGATCGAAATAGCCGGACCGATAAAATCCGCGGCTTCTGCGATTTTCGGACAATCGGCAAAGCAACTGGCACATTTGATACAATCGGAAGCGCGATTCAATTCATCCAGTTCGGACTTGCTGAGCAGCGATTCATACGTGATGCGCTCATCAGGCATCTCAGTTTTGCGGATCAACCAGGGATGGGTTTCCGAGATCGCCTGCCAAAACGGTCGCTTATCGACAACCAGGTCTTTTATCACTTTCATATTCGCCAAAGGTTCCAATGTAATTGTTTCAGCTTCTTCAATGATATCAGCGATTTGCGTTTTGCAGGCAAGACGCGCTTTTCCATTGATCATAATCGCACAGGTTCCGCATATCGCACCGCGACACGAATAGCGATAGGACAACGTTCCGTCCTGCTCATCGTGTATTTTGTGAAGCACTGCCAACACCGACATGCCCGGACTAATTTCGGCGGCATAGTCAACCAACTTCCCTGCGGTGCGCGTTTCCGGATTATATCGAAAAATTTTTAGATTGATCATCATCTGAAGTGTCTTCCTTTTATGGTTTTCAAATTAATGATAGCGCATCGAAGATTAGTACCGGATTTCTTCGAGCGGTTTGATGTCTTCGATATTCACTGCCTTGTAGCTTATTTCAAGTGCCCCGGATTCATCCTTCCGAACGAGGGTATGTTTGAGGAAGTTGGCATTATCCATTTTCGTATAATCCTCACGGAAATGCGCGCCCCGGCTTTCCTTCCGGGCAAGTGCGCCCATTGCAATAATTCGAGCCAAATCCAACATATAGCCCAATTCGAGCACGCGAACAAGATCGAGATTGAATATTTTCCCCTTGTCCTCGACGACCACGTTTGCATATCGCTTTTGAAGTTCCAGCAGTTTAATAAGCCCGGATTGCATGAGGTTTTCATTTCGAAAAATGCCGAAACTGGTGATCATTGCATTTTCCATCTCCTCTCGCAGCGGGGCGGCTTTTTCACCGTTAGAATTCGATAGCAGCGCTGACAGCCGTTGCTCTTCCGTCGTGAGCAGCGATTTTGAAATCGTATTGAGACCGCGATTTTGAATGAATTTCAAGGTTTCGCGTCCTGAGATAAATCCGAATACCACCGCTTCGAGCAGCGAATTACCACCGAGGCGATTGGCGCCGTGCACGCTCACGCAACTGCATTCACCGGCAGCAAATACGCCCGTGATTTCCGTTTGCGTGCGATTGTTGACATCGATGCCTCCCATGGTGTAATGCACAGTCGGACGGATCGGGATCGGTTCAACCACCGGATCAACGCCGGCGAAATTCATGGCAATTTCCCTGATCTGAGGCAACCTGGATTCGATCTTTTCTTTGCCAAGATGACGCAAATCAAGATGGACATATTCATTTTCGATGCCGCGTCCTGCTTGAATTTCCAGATGGATCGATCTCGCCACAAAATCGCGCGGCGCCAGTTCCATGAATTTAGGCGCATAATTTTTCATGAAACGTTCGCCATCCTTATTAATGAGGTACCCGCCTTCTCCGCGTGCGCCTTCGGTAATCAGAATGCCGTTCAACAAACCGGTAGGGTGAATTTGAAAAAACTCCATATCTTTCACCGCAATACCCGCGCGAAAAGCCAGCGCGATGCCGTCACCGGTGTTGATGAGTGCGTTGCTGCTTTGTCCGTAAATCCTGCCGGCACCGCCGGTTGCGAGTATCACGGCTTTTCCCTGGATGTAATTCAATTCACCGGTCATCAGATCAATAGCGGTAATCCCCTTGAACGCTCCGTCCTCAATCAGCATCGATGTGACGAAATATTCCCAGTAAATGGTTATATTGCGTTTCATCGCTTGTTCGTACAACGTATACAGCAGGTTATGACCGGTTTTATCCGCGATAAAACAGGTACGTTTCCGGCTCTGCCCGCCAAACGCCCGTTGCGCGATAGTACCATCTTCATTCCGATTGAAAAGCGCGCCATATTTATCCAGGCGGGCAATGACATCTTTTGCCTCACTGCAAAGGATGCGCACCGCGTTTTGATCAGCCAGAAACCAGGATCCTTTCACGGTATCGTAGAGATGCCCTTTCCAGCTATCATCGAATCTGAGCGCGGCATTGATTCCGCCCTGGGCTGCTCCCGAATGTGAGCGCACGGGATGAACTTTTGAAATCACGGCAACATTCACTGCCGGATCCATCTCGCTGATTTCGAGGGCAGCGCTCAATCCGGCTAAGCCAGCCCCGACTATCAAAACATCGTGGGTTTTAATTTTTGATACGTCCATTGATTAAGCCTTTTCGTTTGTATTAAAAATTACTTTTCCCCTGAAGACTTTATAGGCATAATATGTATATACAAAAACCAACGGCATCCCGATAAGTGCAATGATAAGCATAACGGTGAGTGTCAACTCGGATGATGAATTTACGGTCGTGATGCTGTTGACGGTTTCGGTGGCTTTTACCAGATTCGGGAAATGGATAGCGCCTACGATTCCCCAGAGACCAACAAATATCAGCGAAGACATTAAAAACGCGCGCAGTTCCTTGCCGCTGGCTGATGCCTGGTGCAATAAAAACCAACCGGCGAGAACTATCAGGGTCGCCAGCCACGCCAATATACTGCCGGCTGCTCCCGGTACATACGCAAACGCCAGAATGCCTGAGAGCACGAACAGCGCGATGAATGAAAACCATAATTTTTGCGCCAGGGCTTTCGCCCGCTTTCGAATAGCGCCATCGGTTTTATATGCGGCATAAGTGGCGCCTTGCAAGAGGATGGCATTCAAACCGACGAGTCCGATGACCAGCGGAAAGGAGCGCAGCAAGGTGAAGAAATTGCCGGTGAATTCCAATTTTGCATCCAGCGGAATGCCCACAATAACATTGCCCAATGCGACGCCATACAACAGCGAAGGCAAAAAGCTTCCGATTGTGAATGCCCACGCCCAGAAGGATTTGCGCGATTCATCATACGTATAAAATTCAATCGATACTGCTCTGAAGATCAACGCGAACAGCACCAGCATCAGTGCCAGGTAGAATCCGCTGAAAACCGTGGCATACGCGTGCGGAAAAGAAGCGAACAGGGCGCCGCCGCCGGTCAGCAGCCAAACCTCATTGCCATCCCAGAAGGGACCGACTGCGTTGAATAAAGTGCGTTTTTCCCTGTCATTTTTTGCCAGAAATGGCATCAACGTCCCAATGCCAAGATCGAAACCGTCGAGAATGGCGTACCCCATGAGGAGAACACCAATGAGAATGTACCATGTATTTCTTAAAAAATCTAATAATTCCATTTTGTCCTCCGGGCATTAATAACCATATTCAGTGCGCTCAACCGGTCCTTTGCGGATCATTTTCAACATCAACATGAGAAAAATCGCAAAGAGCAGCGCATAGATCAGCGTGAACATAATGAGCGTAAACAGAACTTGACCCGCTGGCACGACGACTGAAGCAGCATCTGCTGTTTTGAGAATGCCATAGACTGCCCAGGGTTGCCTGCCCACTTCGGCGGCGATCCAGCCGGTCTGATTGGCAATGTGCGGTAGAGGAATCGCCAGAATCAGCAGTTTAAGAAACCAGTTTGTTTTCCAGAGTTTATCGCGAGCGAGCAGGTACGCGCCGACGATTGCCATCAACAGAAACAACGTTCCCAGCGCAATCATCACATGATACGAAGCGAACGTAAGAAACACGGGGGGGCGTTTATCTTTCGGAAATTCCTTCAAGCCTTTTACTTCGGCATCGGCGTCGAGATACGCGAACAAACTCAACAATCCGGGAATGCCAATTTCGCAGTGAGTGATTTCGTTCTTTGCATCGGGTATACCGAACAGGCTCAGGCTGGCGCCCTTTTGCGTCTCCCATAGGCCTTCGAAGGCAGCCAATTTGGTCGGCTGTGTGTTCGCTACCTGAATCCCGTGCTGGTGTCCGGTCACGATTTGCAGCACACCGGCGATGATGAAAACCACTAGTGCAACTTTCAGGAGTTTCTTTGCCGGCTCAACAAATTTGCCTTTTGAAATGTACCAGGCGCCGATGCCGGCGCCGAACAGCGAACCGGTCAACCAGCCGGCGACAATCGTATGCGTGAAGCGTTCAATTGTGGAATGGTTCAATGCGGCTTGCCAGAAATTTGTCAGGACAGCTTTTTGGCGAACGAATTCGCCCGCTGTTTCCGTCACAAGCTCATATCCGGCAGGGGTCTGCATGAAGGAGTTCGCGATGATGATCCACAAGCCGGAAAGATGCGCGCCGAAAAACACCAGAAATGCGGAAATGCGATACATTTTTTTCGATACTTTATTTCTGCCAAAGAGCAATACGCCCAGAAAAATCGATTCCATGAAAAATGCGAAAACACCTTCCGCAGCCAGGGGTGCCCCGAAGATATCCCCAACCATACGCGAATAATTCGACCAGTTCGTGCCAAATGCAAACTCGAGTGTGATTCCCGTGGCTGTTCCCAGGATGAAAACGAGTCCTAATAGTTTAATCAAAAAATCGGCAACATGTTTATAAATTTCCTCGCCGCGCTTCACATGCAGGCTTTCGATGATGAAAATCAACAGCGTTAAGCCAAGTGTTAATGGCGGGAAAAGAAAATGAAATCCTGCAGCAAGAGCAAACTGCAAGCGCGACAAAAAGACAGCGTCCATTATTCCCTCCGAAAATTGTTTATTAAAGCGAAAAACCGGTTTTGTCAAAGATGAAAAAAGCTGTGCGCCATGACTATGTTAAGCCCGAAAACGATGACGTTAACGAATCACGCCTTTGATTCGGGAGGTTATCTCCTGAAGCCCTGTTTCAGTCGGGATGTAATTCACACTAATTTTTTCGAGCATGTTGAAACCGCAACCGCGCAATATTTCGTCAATCTGCACCACGCTGCGATTTGCCCAACCATACGAACCAAACGCTAATCCGATTCGATCCTGTGGCGCCAGACCTTTCAAATAAGTCAGGAAAGCCGCTACCGTGGGCAGCATATTGCTGTTCAGCGTGGGTGAGCCTACGCAAACATATTTTGCGGTCAGAATTTCAGTCATGATATCCGAAATATGATTGTGCCGCAAATTCAGCATGGTGATTTTAATGTCTTCGCTTTCGAAAGCTCTCCCAATCGCAACCGCAATTTTTTCAGTCGAACCCCACATCGTGTCATAGATAATCAAGGCTTTGTCATCGGTTTGATTGGCGGACCATTTTTGATAGTGCCCGATGATGTCGGCGAGATGTTCCCGCCAGATGATGCCATGACTGGGAGCGATCATTTCAATGTTAAAATTTGATACGTCAGCCAGAGCTTTCTGAACTTGCTTGCTGTATGGCAACACAATATTGGCATAATATTTTTTAGCTTCTTCGATAATGATATTAATCGGGTACTGGTCATCGAACCGTTCTGAAGACGCCAGGTGTTGACCGAACGCATCGTTTGAAAACAGGATGTTATCTCCGGGCAAATACGTCACCATATTGTCGGGCCAATGAACCATTGGCGTCAGGGCAAAATGCAATGTACGTTTTCCGATTTTCAGCGTATCGCCGGTTTTCACAACCTTGAATTCCCAATTTTTATTATAGTGGGCTTTCAAACCCTTTTCGCCATTGGGTGACGTGATGATCGCTGCCTTTGGCGCAATCTCCTTTAATTTTACAATGCCACCGGAGTGATCCATTTCCACATGATTGGAAATGATATAATCGATTTTTGCCGGATCAATAACATGGGAGACGCGTTCGAGCATTTCGTCAAACAGGTAATATTTGACTGTATCCAGCAAGGCAATTTTTTCATCAAGAATGAGATATGCGTTGTAAGTCGAGCCGCGCTGGGTGAGATAGCCATGAAAATTGCGCAATCCCCAGTCGATTCCGCCCACCCAGTAGATGTGGCTTTTCAATTTGATAGGCAACAATGTCTGCTCCTTTTTTTACATTCAATTAATGCTCGTGCTTGATTTCAATCGATCCGAAATAGGCTTCTTTGAAACGCGTCAATGCCAATCGCAATTGATCGATATTAGCGAGGTCGGTTGTTTGTTTGGTTTTCATCGCCAAAATGAGCATTTCATGCAGCAGCCGTAATTTGGAAATATAACTCGCGTATTCAGCTTTATTTTGTTCATCAACGGATTTGATGCGCTGGGTGAGAAAATATTGACTCACGATTTCCTGAATTTTATCGGCGTGTTCGTCTTTGGTAGTTATCCAGCGCACCAATTGGTTATAGTTTATTGTTTTTTGGGTGGATAAATCTTTGATTTGCATCATCGCTTTTTCAATGGTCGTGATGTGTTCTGCGATGAGATCACACCTGAGCGGATCGTTGTAAATTCCGCATGGCACTTCACAATGCGAAAAGGCAACCGGTGACATAGCGACCAGTGCAAGCAGAAAAATTGCGGTGAGTGTGTGTTGAATTGCTTTCATTTCAGTTCTCCTTGTTGTGAATTCACAATATAATTGCCGATGAATACGTTATTTTAGCAGCCACAGACTCGTTGACATCACAGCCATACCGGTGATCACTCCGATGATCGGCATGTGTTCATCTCCGTAGGATTTGGCGACAGGAATCAGTTCATCGACGGAAATAGAAACCATAATACCCGAAACGGCTGCGAGTACGCAGCCCAGAACCGCAGGCGTTAAAAATGGTGCTAAAATGAGAGCTGCGAAGCCAGCGCCTACTGGTTCACTAAGCCCGGACAGAAATGACCAGAAAAATGCTTTTTTGCGACTTCCTGTAGCGGCATAGATCGGCGCAGATACCGCCAGCCCTTCGGGAATATTGTGGATGGCGATAGCAATGGCTATGGCGATACCGACGTTCACGTCTTCGAGTGCACCGACGAATGTCGCCATGCCTTCGGGAAAATTGTGAATTCCAATCCCAAGCGCAACCAGAAGCCCGGTACGCATCAGGCTGTCACCTAGCTGATCGCCTTTATGATCGTGCTGACCGATATAATCATGCGGTATCAAAAAATCAATGAAAAAATAGCAGATCATTCCTGAAAAGAAGCCGACATTCGCCGATACGAACCCGAGCGTACGGATGCTCTCCTGAAGCAGTTCCAGAAATGACACCAGCACCATGACGCCTGCAGAAAATCCCAGCGTAAATCCCATAAAGCGCCGACCGGGTTTGCGAACCGCAAGCCCGAGTACGCTCCCGATGGTTGTTGAAAGCCCGGCTGCTGCTGACAATAATAATGCGATTCCAATATTCGAATTCATTGCACATTCCGTTTCAGTATGAATTATGTCCCAAGCAATTAGCGATTTTAGATGTAGCTGATATTCCGTGACTTACTTCGTTGACACGAGGATTGGTTTTTTATTTCGTGAATCAATCCGATGCCTGCCGATTGCCCGTTCGTAAAAAATGACTGTTATTCAAGTAGCCGAACGGCTATGCCTTCACATCCTGCGGTTGAGTCATAAGCTATCTGTTTCGGTTAAAAAGAGCCCTTCGATTGACTCCGATACAATGACTACCGAGCATCCTCAAGTCGATTGTTGATTTTCAATCTCCGGCATAAGCATTCTGGCGATAGCCTCGGGTTCGAGACGGAATGTACTGCCCATGCCCAGGAAAAAACCGTGTTCCCTTATCATGTGCACATTGAGTTGAGAATACCGAATCATTTGATTTTGTTTGTTATTGGTTACCGTGACGATCATTTTATAGTGCAGCGGCGGTTCGCCAAACGGGCAGGGAAGCATCCCTCTCGACCACTGGAGATGCACTGAAAAATCACCTGAGACCACTTCATTATCAACAGCCTTTTTTCCTAGCTCGATGAAGAATTGAAGGCGATCTGCGATCTGTGCCCGGGTTAGCCCGAGGCGTGACAATGTCATATCGTCAGCCCGAATAATATCGTGGATATGCCGCTCATCGTTGCCCAGAAAACCGTCTTTGGTTATTATTCCCGGCTTAAAATTTTTCTCAATCAATTTTTCCTGAATCGTTTGCTTCATTTCATGCTCCGGAAAAAGGACTCAGTCAAGCGAACGGATCATAATAAATTCGCTCATTTTGGATGCTATTTTTATTCAGCACCGCAATACACGCGTTGATCATTCCCGGGCTGCCGCACATATATACCTGGCTTTGGGATGTGTCGTGATTTTTGATATATCGCTCCAAAGGCTGCGTAATCAGTCCGGTTTCGCCTTCCCAGGCGTCGCCTGGCTGGGATTGTGAAAGCGTTGGAATATACTGAAAATTCGGCAGCCTTTTTTTAAGCGCCGCAATCTCTTCTGTGAAAAACAAATCCCGTTTAGCAACTGCGCCGAAGAAATACGTTACATTGCGTTCTATTTTCCGGGCAGCGATTTCTTCCAGCAGCGAAATAATCGGCGCCATGCCCGATGCGCCGGCGACCATGATAATCTCGCCTGCGCCTTCCCTGAGATAGAAATCTCCCATTGGACCGACAATGTTTACAATTTCTTTTTCCCTGAGATGCTGATGCACCCAGGTCGTGCAAATACCTTCGGGAACCAGCCGTATCATCAGGTCGATATATTTTTTCTCATAACTGGGAGAAGCGATCGAATACGCACGGGAGACGCTCTCTTTTACACCGTTGTACGGTTTCGTGATTAGCTGGATGTATTGTCCGGCTTTGAATGTGATCTCTTCGGGTTCAATCAGATTCAATCGTAATAATTTGATATCATACGTTAAATCCTTAATCAGGCTGACTTCTGTTTTGAATTCCCTGATATTGAACAGCTCTTCCGGGATGGCGATTTGCATATCCTGCTTGACTTTTACCTGGCAGGATAACCTGAAGCTGTCTCGAATTTCATCCGGAGTGAGCAATGGCTCTTCTGTCGGCAACAACGGACCGGCACCGGCGAGAATTTTGCACTTGCAGTACGCGCAGGTTCCGCGTCCCCCGCAAGCAGAGGGCAGGAAGATTTTCTGGCTGTTCAACGCTGCCAACAGGCTTGTGCCACCCTGGACGTGCACCTGTTTTTCATTATTAATCGATAAAGTGCATTCCCCATAGTTGGCTAGAAAATGTTCGGCGATGAGCAGCAGTAGCGCAAGCAAGCCACTGATTCCGACCATGGCTCCGGTTGTGATTAATATTTTCAGCAACATATTCAGCCTTAATCAATTTATTGAATCTGGACGATCCCTGAAAATCCGATGAATGCCATTGCCATTATGCCCGAGATGATCAGCGCGATGCCGGCACCACGCAGCGCCGGCGGGATACGCTGTTCATTTATCCGCTGCCTGATACCAGCCATTGCCAGAATCGCCAGCAGCCATCCGATTCCACTGCCGGCGCCGAAGAGCACGCTCTGGATGAATGTATACTGCCGAATGACCATAAACAGCGATACGCCTAATATCGCGCAATTGACGGTTATCAGGGGCAGGAAAATTCCCAGATTCAGATACAAAACTTCAGAGAAGCGTTCGATGATCATTTCCAGCAACTGGACTACCGAAGCGATGACGATGATGAACGCGATATAGCGCAGGTATTCGATTTCCAATGGCAGCAGGATGTAATAGTAAACCAAATAATTCAACGCAGACGTGATTGTCAAAACAAACGTCACCGCCAGACCCAGTCCCAGCGATGTTTTAATCTGCCTTGAAACCGACAGAAAAGAGCACATCCCCAGAAAATAGACCAGCAAAATATTGCCGGTAAAAATGGATGCAAAAAAGATAACCCAGGGTGAAAGATTTTCCATCGAATGTTCTCCTATTTTCCGGCTTGCGCGACTTTATGGCTGGTGAGATTATTTGCCACCCATATAAAAATAGCCAGCATAAAAAAGCCACCGGGCGCCATAATCATGAACGACCATTGGATCCAGCCTTCTGAACTCCCGAGGGCAGCCAGCAACGGGGTCATCACCGGAATCGATAAAACAGAACCGAAACCCAGCAACTCCCTGATGAAAGCGATAATGAGAATGACCCACGAGTACCCGACACCGGACATGGCGCCATCCAGGAACGCGGGCAATGGTTTATTGGAAGAGGCAAACGCTTCCATGCGTCCCATGATAATGCAATTGGTGATGATCAAACCCACATACGGTCCCAGGGCTTTGCTGACATTCGGCACATGCGCTTTGAGGATAATATCAACGATGACCACGAAACTGGCGATAACCAGCGTTTGAACCATCATCCGAACGCGCTGCGGGATGA
The DNA here is from genome assembly GCA_016927835.1 of Candidatus Zhuqueibacterota bacterium. Lineage (GTDB taxonomy): Bacteria > Zhuqueibacterota > Zhuqueibacteria > Thermofontimicrobiales > Sulfurfontimicrobiaceae > Sulfurfontimicrobium. The sequence goes on from JAFGMA010000159.1 coordinate 13,116, forward strand.
TGTTCCGTATGAGGGAAATCGTCAGTGCCGAAAATGCGGTCACGAATGTCAATCCCAAACCGAGAATGAGCGTATTCAAAAAAATATTCGTCACCGCCAGCGTCGAACAAATTCCGAGTATCTGGACGGTTACCGGGTTGTTCTTCCAGAGATCATCTTTTATGATGTCGATCGCTTTGCTACCAGGCATATTTTCCTCTTTGTAAACGTTCTGAATTTTGCCGCAGTACGTCAATATAAAACGCCAAATCCGTATTGAGCATCGCCAGGACACCGCTGCAGGTTTGTGTTGCGCCGGTGATAGCTTGCAGGCTATTGGTGGCGCGTTCAATATTTGATTGCTCTTTCCGCTGCACCATGATGATGGGCGCTGTCTGGGTTTCTTTCCGGTAAAATCCCGTCAAATCGAGATTGCGAAAATAGCTTTTGAATTCCGTTTCGGTGATGCGCGCGCCCAGCCCTGGCGTTTCCACCTGCTCTGTGAAATCGATGCCCACCATTGCGGATAAATCAGCCTTGATTGCCACAAACGCTTCAAGAGTGCCCCACAGCCCTTTGCCTTTCAATGGAAATCCGCAGGCGACGATGTCACCGGCATCGTTTCGGCAAAGCACAATTTCAACTGAATCCTGCCACGATAAGAAGCTGGTGTTGAGCAATTGGCGCTGGTGTGCATTCACCGGCAATGTGAGCGTACGGGTATACGTTTCAATATATTCTGTAATCTGATCCGGATTCCGCCACTTGATATCCGCGGTAGTGCTGGTGCGCGATAGTAGCTGCTCCGGGTATTCTTTCGGAAAAATGCCGAATGCATATAATATCGATTTATATTCATCCAGCTTTTGATTCTGAAGGATACGCGTTTTCGAGAGTTCGTTAATCGACGCCAGCGCCGAAATGAAGATGACGGTAATGATGACCATGAATAGAATGGTTGTCAGGCTTTTCTTCATCAGCTTCCACCCCTGGCTTGCAGATTTTTTATTGCGTAATCAATGATTGGCGCGAACATATTGGCTAATAAAATAGCGAACATAACGCCCCCGGCGAACAGAGAGAATGAGCGGATTACTATCGTCAGCAGCGCGATCAGTGATCCGTAAATCCAGCGTCCGGGCTCGGTTCTGGCGGCAGACACGGGATCGGTTACCATGAAAAATCCTGCCAGCACAATGCCCCCGCTCAGCAATCCGAAGATCGGATCGGGCACCTTTGCGGGATTGATCAGGTGGAAAATCGTTTGAAAGATCAGAAATGATGCGAAGAAGCTCACGATAATTTTCCAGTTGGCAATTTTTTTTATAACCAAGAAGAGCCCGCCCAATAGCAGCAGCAATGCGGATGTTTCGCCGATTGAGCCGCCGCCAATGAATGTGAGTTGCCCCAGCTTTTCGAATTGCCCGTTAATATTGCCGAGGAAGAGTTGCCAGGAATTTGGCAAAGCTGTTGCGGCGCCGTCGCGGAAAGCGCTCAATGGCGTTGCGGAGGTGATAACTGCGATGGCGTCATCGCCGGCAGAAAATAGCCACCTGCCGAATCCGCCCGGGAAATCGGTGAAATTGGCTGCGGGAATCCAACTGGCTGTGAGGTGGATCGGGAACGTGATATACACAAACGCGCGCCCCACCAGCGCCGGATTGAATACGTTGTTGCCGAAACCTCCAAACGCCATTTTGCCGAACACGATGCCGAAAATCGCACCGAGAACCACCATATAAAACGGCAGGGTGGGAGGCAAGGTCAGCGCGTATAGCAAAGCGGTTACCAGCGCTGCTTCGGTGATTTTGCCCGCTTTTTTTCTGACGAACAGCCATTCGGTTAGCGCGCAGGTCATAAGTGAAATTGCAGCCATGACAAGGCTGCGCCAGCCAAAAAAATAGATCGCTCCGACGATTGCCGGTGTGAGCGCGATGATGACCCAGCGCATCGGCTGTTGCTTTTGAAATGTGAAGTTTAGTTTCATACTGCCTGAATCATTATTTAATCGCAAAACGCTTCAAACCGATATCGTGACTTAAAATAAATAGCCCGACGAATCCGACTGATATCAGAATTTCACTCAATCCGTACGTTAAATGGTGCGGATTCAGCGAAGGGATAACGAGCACCATAAAATGAATGTACGATCCGATGAGAATCAGAAATCCCACGGTTCCGCTGACGATCTGGTTCGTCTTGCCTTTACGGTTCATCAAAATGATGAACGGAATGACGAACGCCAGGAAAATAAACATCCAGGTAAGGGTTGCCCACGGCTGCTCGTTGAAACGCAGGTGCAGAAATTCCGTCTCCTCAGGAATATTTCCATACCAGATCACCAGATATTGTGACCAGAGCAGAGACATCCAGAACAGGGCAAAGCCAAACGTCAATTTCCCGATGTCATGAAAATCGCCATCAGACATAAAATTATTCGGAAAAAGGTGCCACCTTCCGAAGACGGCGATGATGGTGATTACCGCCAATCCCGTATAAAAACAGGATGTAAAAATATGCATGCCCATAATCGTGCTGTACCAATGCGGTGAAAGCGACATCACAAAATCGAATGCAATTATCGTATACACCACCACATACGACAGCAGCAGAAAGACAGCGAGTGCGTGCGGGCGGGTGGTGCCTTTTTCATCTGCCTGCCGGCGCTTTTTAATAAAAATGAAACTCAGCACCGTTAGCAGTCCCATGCCGATGAGGTTTCTTGCGAATAAGAACGGCAGATTGAGGTAAATTTTTTTTGACTCCCCGATGTGAATTTTTGATAGCCATGGGAAAATATGCTCCGCGCCAGCCAGCATAATAATCAGCAGCAGCAAAGAGACCGGCAGAAATGAAATCAGCGATTCTGCGACCTTCTGCATCGGTTTGCCCCAGCGGGCATTGGTTATTTCAAGCGTCGCGGAAAAAACAGATCCACTTTGTGCGATACCGGTCCAAAGCAGAAAGTTTACCAGGTACAGTTGCCACATCCGCGAAGGATTGTCGCCCAGAGCGCCAATTAATCCAAAGATGGTTCCTAATCCAAGGAAAAGAATTGCAGCGATTCGAATCGTTTTTATTTTGGTATTCTGCATTCTGGTGTTACCTCATGAAATAGAAAATTGAACGCGGTCGATTTAGTGCCTGAACTAAAACTAGCTTTTTCATGCTGAGCGGAACGGTTCGCCGCTGCGGTCGAAGCATGATAAAAAAAACAATAGATTAGAACCCTTCGACTACGCTCAGGGTGAAAAAATATGGACTTTTCGGACAGACACTATTTAGCCTTCGATAGCTTCTATTATAATATCATCCGCACCTTCCAGCAGTGGCTTCAGTTTTTGAGTTTGCTCTTCATTCGCCACGAAGATCAATCCGAATGCATTTTCGGAAATGCGGGTGTCATAGTTGGCTAAATTTTGCCGCGGCAACCCGGCATAAAAAAGCAAGCCCAACAAGGTGAAGACGGCTCCGACGAGGATGAGCAACTCGAATGCAACGATGATAAATGCCGGCATGGAAATCAATGGTTTTCCGCCGGTGATGAGCGGCCATTGCCTGACCGTATAAATCGGGAATCCGATGCCAATTGCCAGCCCAAGAATTCCGCCTAAAAACGCAAACCATCGAACACCACTCGGCTTACTCGGCAGCAGCTTTTCAACATCGTGCAATGGCATCGGTGAAAGCACTTCCATTTCAATGTCCTTGAATTGCACCACCGATTTCAAGGCAGCGAGAAATGGCGCATACTCTGAGAAGATGGCTTTTATTCTATTCATGGCTGCCTCCTTCGACGTCATGGTGAATTTGTCCCTTGACTTCGCTGATTGCCACGACCGGTGCGAGTTTTGTAAACAGGAAAAATAGGAAGAAGAAGCCGCCGATTGATCCCAGGAATACACCCCATTCGATGTACGTCGGACTGTATGCGCCCCAGTTATACGGATCAAAATCTTTTGCCAGCGAGGAGATGATAATCACGAAGCGCTCGAGCCACATGCCGATGTTGACAAATATCGCGATCACGAACAGCGCTTTCAAATTGGTTCGAACTTTTTTGATAAAAATCGACAACGGCAGGATTGAATTGCAAAATAACATCAGGAAGAAATAGGGACCGTAAACACCAAACGCCCGGTTGTAAAATGCCGTTTGTTCAAAAATGTTTTCGCTGTACCAGGCAATGAAAAATTCAGTGGCATACGAATAACTGACGATGAGCGATGTTAGCAACATGATTTGAGCCAATCGCGTGAAATGCCTGATTGAAATCAGATTTTCGAGATGGAAAATTTTGCGCAGCGGAATCAGGATGGTGATGACCATGGCGCAGCCGGAAAAGATTGCGCCCGAAACAAAATAGGGGGCGAAAATCGTGCTGTGCCAGCCGGGCAGCACTGCCATGGCAAAATCCCAGGAAACAATGCTGTGGACCGAAATTACCAACGGTGTTGCCAGCGCTGCGAAGAGCAGGTACGCTGTTTCATAATGGTGCCACTGGCGATGGGTTCCGCGCCAACCCAACGCAAAAATGCCGTAAATTTTACCCCGAATGCCCTTGAATCGATCTCTGAGGACTGCCATATCTGGGATCATGCCGACAAGGAAAAACAGGGCGCTGACTGTCATATAAGTTGAAACCGCAAACACATCCCAATTCAGCGGCGATCTGAAGTTCACCCAAAGCATTCGGGCGTTGGGGTAGGGGAACAGCCAGTACGCGAACCAAATCCGTCCCACGTGAATCAGCGGGAATAGCCCTGCCATGGAAACCGCGAATACAGTCATGGCTTCGGCGATACGATTTACGCTCGTGCGCCATTTGGAGCGAAACAGAAACAGAATCGCCGATATCAAGGTTCCCGAATGCGCGATCCCTACCCAGAAGACAAAGTTGGTTAAATAAATACCCCATGCAACGGGATTATTCATTCCGGCGACGCCCAACCCCCTGGTAATTTGAAGATAGAGGCAATAGCCGCCCCAGGCTACTAATCCGAGAAAAAATAACAGCATAACATAATATATAATGCCCGGTTTCCTGAGCGGATCCAGTACATCGCGGTTCACCTGGTCGGCAGTTAATTCCGGCGCAAAATAAGTCTCGTTAGTCATGTTTTATCCCTTTTAGGTAAATAACTGAGGGTTGTGTATTCAGATTTTCAAAAACATGGTAACCCCTGAAATCATAAAGAAGCTTTGCAACCTTGCTTTCAGGATCGTTGAGATTGCCAAACGTGATCGCCTGTGTCGGGCAGGATTCTGCGCAGGCGGGAATCACTTCCTGGTCCTGCACCAGCCGATTCTCCATTTTTGCATCTTCTTTGGCTTTTCGAATTCTCTGGACGCAAAACGTACATTTTTCCATTACGCCTTTGGGTCGATGATAAATGTCAGGATTGAGCTGGCGATTCATTGGTTCATGCCATTCAGCTGAAAAGTAGTTGAATCTCCGGGCTTTATACGGGCAATTGTTGGAGCAGTACCGCGTGCCCACACAGCGGTTGTATACCTGGAGATTGAGTCCTTCATCGCTGTGAACCGTGGCGTAAACCGGGCAAACGGTTTCG
>JAFGMA010000160.1 GCA_016927835.1 Candidatus Zhuqueibacterota bacterium
CAGCCCGATCCATCTATCAAAACGATGTGTATAATAAATAGGCATTAAATTATTGTCACATCTATTTTTTTTAAATTTCTTTCTATTTATATTTTAATTCAGTAGCTATAATTATTAACAAAGATTCGATAGGATGTACGAATGAACATTGATGACAAAACACCGACGCAACTCAGCCACGAATGTGAGCGATTAAAACGCCGCGTGGCAGAGCTCGAAGATAAAATCACTTCCCAAAACGGAATGATTGACAACATGCGACAAGAGGTGAACCGCTACAAGCTATTATTAGATGTCACAGATGATTTCATCTTCTTTTACGAATTTGGCACCATAGAATCGCCCGGGCTGTTTCTGGAGGTGAATTCAACCGCCTGCGAACGGCTCCGGTTATTCAAAAGAGGAAATGCGCACACTTTCACCACTGGATATCATGAGCGCCGCTGATAAAACCGATGCTCCGACAGAAACTGAAACGTTGAAGTCGGATAGCAGACTGGTGTTTGAAAAAATGCTGGTTTCCAAAAGTGGCGACATGATCCCGGTGGAAATTCAAGCCAGAAAATTCAACTTTAACGGAAAAGCGGTTGCGTTTTCAATTGCACGAGATATCGATCAACGGAAGCAGTCAGAGCAGCACCTCAGGCAGAGCGAAGTCCAATTCCGCGCATTCTTCGATAATATAGCAATCGGCGCCGCGTTTACTACCAGTCCGAATAAACCATTCACTGCCAATCGTACCTTATGTAAACTGCTGGGCTATACCAAGGAGGAACTCGAATCCAAGCCCACTTTGGAATCGGTCAAGCAATTCAGTCATCCCGATGATTATGCTGCCGAAATGAAGCTGTTTGAACGCATGGCTTCCGGAGAAACCACCAGCTACCGCATGGAAAAACGCTATATCAGAAAGAATAGTGAGCAATTCTGGGGCGACATCACGACTTCTTATGTCCGGTATGAAAAAGGTAATCTCGCACTGGCAGTTACCACGTACAGGATATCACTGCGAGGAAACAGGCAGAAGCTGAACTTTTAAAAAATCGGGATAGCTTGCTCCGGGCACAGCGCGTGGGAAAATTGGGGAACTGGGACTGGGACATTGTGAATGAGATGCTGATCTGGTCAGATGAGGTCTACAGAATCTTCGGGCAGAACCCTGAAACGTTTGAATTGACGTATAACAACATTGTCAGTTTCATCCACCCGGATGACCGGGTAGGCAATGCACAAACAGTCCAAAATATCCTGCTACGCGAAACATTCGGAAGCTCGGAATTCTGGATCATATTGCCAGACGGCAGCGTCAAAAATATCCAGCAACACTATGAGGTGACCCGAGACGCGAAGGGGAATGCGATCAGGGCGTTTGGCGTCATGCAGGATGTTACCGAGTTGAATAAACTGGCACGCGAAAAGGAATTGTTTGCGCGCCTGCTGAATAATGTTCCCGACTATATCTATTTCAAGGATAAGGATAGCAAATTCATTCGGCTTAATCCGAAGGCAGCCGAAGCATTGGGTACCACACCCGACGAGGGTCTGGGAAAATCGGATGCGGATTTTTTCCCTGATATCGCAGAGAAGGCCCGCGAGCAAGAGCTGAAAATCATTCAAACGGGCGTTCCCCAGGTGGATGATCCGATCGAAATTTCTTTCGCCGATGGTACGAAACACTGGGTTTCGGTTACCAAAGTGCCGTTTAAAAATCAAAAAGGGGAAATCGAGGGGATCATCGGCATATCGCGAGATATTTGCCGGGAAAAGCAGGCTGAGCAAGCAGTGCGAGAGAGCGAAACATTGCTCCGCACAATCATCGATTCCAGCCCCAACTGCATTTTCGTGAAGGATTATAATGGGCGCTATTTGCTGGTTAATAAAGCAATCGCAGCTCTTTACGGCACGAGCTCTGAAGAAATGCTTGGCAAAACCGATCTCGATTTTGCAAAGCAGCTCCGCCTAAAACCAACAGAAGCACAAAAATTTCTGGAAGATGACCGCACCGCAATCGAACACAAAAAAAGCGTGTTTGTCAAAGAAGAATCTTTTTCGCTTCCGGATGGTGCAACACGCTGGTTCCAGACCGCCAAAATTCATTTATCAGTAGGTCGTTACCAAAATTGTATACTCGGGAATTCAGTCGAAATTTCCGAAAGGAAAATAGCCGAAATTGAATTGAAGAATAAAACCGCCGAATTGGATGAATTATTTCGGGCACTGCCCAATGCACTCGTATATGCGGATACGGAACGACGCATTAAAAAAGTGAATCCGGCGTTTGAAAAAATATTTGGCTATACCGAATCTGAAGTATTGGGACGACATACGAGTATGTTATACACTTCGAATGATAGTTATATCGAACAAGGCAACATCCGTTATAATATTTCTGCACGGGATTTGTATACACCGTACGAGATTGAGTATCGGCGCAAAAATGGTGACATTTTCCCCAGTGAATCCGTTGGCACGCCGGTGTTGAATGCGCAGGGAGAATTAACCGGATTCATTGGCTTGGTACAGGACATCAGCGAGCGAAAGCTGGCTGAAGACGCATTGAAGCGCAGCGAAAAAGAAACCAAATTGATGCTTCATAGCATGCTCAATGCGTTTGTTCTGTTTGAATCCGTTTTCGATCAAAATGGCAATTTTACCGATTGTCGCTTTTTATATGTCAATGACTGCTTCGAGAAAATTCTCGGCGTCAAAAACCAGGAAGTGAAAGGAAAAACCATTCACGAGATTTATCCTGAAACCGAGCCCAAATGGATCGAGCGCTACGGCGAAGTCGCGTTAACCGGCAAAAGCCAGACTTTTGATTTGTATCATGGTCCCACTCAAAACTTTTTCATTGCAATGTGTATCGCCCACATGAGACGCCTGAGAAAATTTGTGTCATTTTTGAGGACATCACCGAACGCAAGCGCGCTGAACAGGCTTTGCGGGAAAGTGAAGGGAAGTACCGAACCGTGGTCGATAATTCGATTGAAGGCATTTTCGTGCTGCAGGGAGAGCGATGTGTCTATGCCAATACTGCCCTGAAGCGTATTTCTGGCTACGATGACGACGAAATCGCGGCACTTCATTTTATTGATGCGGTTCACGAGGCAGATCGCGATCTGGTGATTAAAAATAATCGACGAAGGATCGAAGGAGAACTTTTTCCTGCCTATGAATTCAGATTCCTGAGGAAAGATGGTGACATCCGCTGGCTATCGATCAATGCTGCCAAAATCACCTGGAAAAACCAACCCGCCGTTTTATGCTTTGTCGATGATATCACACTCAGCAAAAAAGCACGCCAGGCAGCCAAAGAATACGAAGAACGATTCCGGCAATTTTTCGAGACGAATGCGGAATACAGCTACATGATTTCGACAGACGGAGCCATAATGAACATCAATCGAAGCACTCTCAAAGCCCTGGGCTACAAAAAGGAGGAACTTATCGGCAAGCCGTTGCTGGAAACGATTTATGCGCCTGGATCTCGCGGAAGAGCCAGGCGCCTGTTCCTGCAATGGCATGAAACGGGTAAAATCAGAAATGAGGAAATTGTAATAATCACCAGAAAAGGAACCGAGCGCACAGTCATTTTAAATATCGACGCAATCAGAGACATCGACGGAAATATTATGCATTCAATTTCGATACAAAATGATATCACCGAACGCAAAGAAACAGAGAATGAAATTCGCCGCGTAACCGCTCATTTCCAAAATATTTTCAATTCCTCCCCCTCCGGCATCTTCACCGTTGATGCCAGAGGGCACATCACCAGTTGGAGTCCTGCTTGCAGGGAAATATTTGGCTGGTCTGCTGAAGAAGTCATGGGCAAATTCAATCCCACCGTCCCTCCGTACGAAACTGATTTTTATTTCAAATCGCTTCATAAAAAGCAAACGAATCTGGACGTTAAAGCCCTGCGAAAAGATGGCTCTCCTGTGGATGTCTTGCTGTCAAGTACGCCCCAATATGATGCGCACGGAAACTTCGCCGGCGCCCTGGGCGTGATGACTGATATCACTGAGCAGAAAAAAGCCGAAAAAAGATTGGCTCAATCGCTGCATGAAAAGGAAATCCTATTGAAGGAAATACATCATCGTGTGAAAAACAACTTGCAGGTGATCGCCAGCTTGTTGAATTTGCAATCCTCCAAGATCAAAGATAAAAAAATCCTCGAATTATACCAACAGAGCAAAAGCCGAATTTATATGATCGCAGCGGTGCATGAAAAATTATATCGAACAGAGAATTTTGCGAGTATTAATTTTCAGGATTATTTGAAAGATGTTTTGAATAAAGTATACAGAACGTCGGGCATTCAGAATCGTGTAAGTCTCAACCTGGAGGCAAAAAATGTCATCCTCAGCATCAACGACGCGATTCCGGTGGGATTGATCATCAATGGACTTTTTACGAATTCCATCAAATATGCCTTCCCTGAAGAAAGGCAGAGGGTATCATTGACATCCATTTCGATCTCCTCGACGACGAAACGTATCGCTTGACGTACCGGGATAATGGCGTCGGGATTCCCGACAATGTCGACTTCGAAAGAACGAGTACTCTCGGATTGAATTTGGTGAGGATGCTGGCACAACAAATCGATGGAACAGCTACTTATGAGCGGGGTGACTGGACGACGTTCAGAATCGCATTCAAAGGTTATGATTCGTCGAAGATAGCGCCTTGATTCCAGGTAACGCAAGCGCTTATCGGAGCGCCCCACCTCCCCAGTCAGTTTTTGCGCTGTTACCGTCCCTGGTGGGGAATTAAAATTATTGAAGCGGCAAACCAAATTCTCTATAGGTAAAAGTAAAATAGACCTCTGCAAAATAGAACGAAAGCCAGTTCATCCTTCGACTCCGCTCAGGATGAAGCTTCGCTTATTCCATTGATAATTATTAAGATTAGAAATTCATGGTGAGCGAATCGGTCCGCCGCTGCGGTCGAAACATGATAAAGTCCGAAAAGTGGCTATTTTGCAGATATCTAGAAAGAAAAATTATTCGTAACGCAAGGCAACAATCGGATCCATTCGGGATGCTTTCAACGCGGGCCAAAATCCAAACGTGAGCCCTACGCTGGTGCAGAACAGCAAACCGACTATCGCCCATTCCAGGGGTATTGTGATCGCAAATTCGGTGATGAGACTCATCACATTGCCCAGACCAAATCCCACGGCTACACCAATCGCCCCCCCTATATTGCACAAAATGATCGCTTCCAACAAAAATTGCATCAAAATACTCTTGCGTTTTGCGCCCAGAGATTTTCTGATTCCAATCTCCCGCGTGCGCTCGGTAACCGATACGAACATGATATTCATAATTCCGATCCCGGCGACAATCAGCGCCACAATCCCGATGACGAATGCACCAATTTTGATATTTGCGGTCACTTCATTGAAGGTTTTTATCTGGCTGTCATTGGTAAAAATCGTGAAATCGTCTTCCTCGAATGGTTTTAGCCCGCGTTCCATCCGCATCACCGAGCGCGTTTCCTCGATTGCATCTGCCAGCACTTCGGGTGATTTCGCCCGTACCGTGATATTCACCGAGCGTTCCCTGCCCCGATTATCCCACATCCCGTAAATGCGCTGGAATTTTGAGATCGGGATAATCATATAATTATCGAATCCGCCGCCCAGTGCGGACTTCTTCTCATCGAGCACCCCGATGACTTTGAATTTCCTGCCGTCAATTTTAATCGTCCGTTGCAGCGGATCGATCCACGGGAAAAGCTTCTCCGCAACCGAATGACCCAACACGACCACACTGGCGCCGAGTTTCAAATCAAGGTTGGTGAGATTTCTGCCGAGTCGTATGAAATGCGTATTGTTTTCCGAATACTCTGGTGTACCGCCGCAAATCGTCAAGTCCGAATTGGTTGAAATATCGCGGTATTTTGCAATGTGCCCGAAACTCCATAATTCCGCACCAACCAGATCGACCGTTTTAACTTTTTCGCGGATGGCATTGGCATGTGCCACAGTAGTTGGTCGTCTTTGCATTATTTTCCGCATTTCTTCCTGACTGATCGGTCCACCGGCAGCCCATTTCTGTACCTGGAATGTCTGAGTGCCCAATACGCTCAGTTCTTTCTCGATCGTTGTCTGAATAACTGATATTCCGGTCATCACTGCAATGATCGATGCGATACCGGCGATGATTCCTATCAGCGTTAGAAATGAACGCAACTTATGCGACATGATGGCTGAAAGCGCCATCCTGAAAGCTTCTGCAACACTCATTGAAGACTCCTTTAAGGTGATCGAAAGTGACTAAAATGACTAAGTACCTATCCGAAAACCGCTCTCATAGAATAAAATGATTCAAGGTTTAAACACTTACCCATCCCCTGCCCCCTTCCCTGACAACAGGGAAGGGGAAAAAACGTGTTCGATCCCCCTTCCCTATTGTTTAGGGAAGGGGCAAGGGGATGGGTAAGAATAAATGCCTCAATATCAATACGATTTGAAATAAATCTAATGATGGAATTTCGTTAAATTTATGCGCAGGTGGAAATAATTTACCGGCTCTTATTGATTCCGAAATAGGTTTTCGGATAGGCTCCAAAGTGTTTAAAGTGAAAGGGAATTTCCGATGGAGATGAAGAGCGCGAGTAATTCGCTGCATTCATTATATATTTCCTTCATCGATTCCCACTTTAGCCAGTTTACTTCGGCAATGATCTCTAACCAGTATTGTGTTTGCTGGCTTCGCTTTCGCATATTCGAATCTTGCTTCGGAAATCGGGTTTGCTGCGCGACCGATTCGCTTCCCGGTAATTTGCACCTATAGAACTGCCGGCTTTCGTCAGTTGATTCCGAATCACCCGTGCTTCCGTAGTATTCGGCAAATTAGTTGACAATCCAATAATCGACACCGCAAATTTCCGGGTTCGCTTCTCAAGCGCCTTCGCAAATTCTTTATTCTCCATTACAATATCCTCCGCAAATTTTCAACTCCTGTTCTATTATACCGACTCAGCCGATCCAATCCCAGGCACTTTAGCTCACTTTAGTCACTTTAACTTACTTTAGCGCACTTTCTTCACTCATACCTCAACGCCACAATCGGATCGAGTCTGGATGCCCGAAACGCGGGAATGACGCCCGACAGCACACCCACAAGCAGGGAGATTGCCAGGGCAAACATGGCAATGGGAATTGAAACTGACGCTGGCAGCAAAAACTTATCAATCAGCGCTGCGATACCAAACGAAATCATCAAACCGATAAATCCGCCAGTCAGGCAAATTGCGGATGATTCGAAGAGAAATTGGGTTAAAATGACCCGCCGTCGCGCGCCGATCGCCTTGCGAATGCCAATTTCCCGCGTCCGCTCGGTCACAGAAACGAACATGATATTCATCACCCCAATCCCGCCGACGAACAGCGAAATACCGGTTATCACCAATCCAATGATCACCACCACACCCATGACATTGTTATAAGCATTCATCAACGTATCCATGGTATTGATGGAAAAATCATCCTGTTCGGTTGGTTTGAGTTTCCTGATTTTCCGCATCTCACCGATAAGCTCGTACCTGAAGTCTTCGATTGATTCCTGAGAGGGCGCTTTCACCGCGATACTGAATTGACGATTCGTGCTGCCAAACGCCTTGATAAACGTGCTGACGGGAATGAAAATCTGCCGGTCAAAGTTGGGTCCGCCAAAAAAACTGGCGCTCCCCTGTTTTTCCATCACACCCACGACCTGGAAATGATAGCGCCCGATCTTCATTTTTTTATTTATCGGATCGATATTCTTAAACAGTTGTTCCTTAATTTCCGCGCCGATCACGCAGCGAAATTTTTTATACTGCACATCGATTGGTGTCAGGAAACGACCGAATTCCGGCATTGCACTGGTGACGACGATTTGCTCCTCGGTTGTCCCGATGACGGGCACTTCCTCCAGTACATTCGAATGATATTTGACATTTTTCCGCGTACCGGTTGTGGGATTGATCGCACGGGCGCTTTTCAGCCGCTGTTCGAGTTTCTCCCCCTGCTTGAAAGTCACATTCGAACGGTTACGAAACTCGAAAAAATTCCCGGTGATGATCCAGGGCATTCTGGAAACATAGAGCACATCGGAACCGATAGAAGAAATGCTTTCTTTGAAGCTATTTTCCAGCCCATTCGCCACGGTCATCGTAGTCACCACGGCTAAAATCCCGATGATGATACCCAGCGTTGTGAGGATGCCCCTGGTTTTGTTGGCTTTAATGGCTGAAAAAGCGATTTTCAACGACTCAATTTTTTCATAGATTCTTCGCATATTCGGAGCCAATTTTATTTTTGTGTATCATTTTTTTTCACAGTCACCTGCGAGTTATTTTTCAGCGTTTGACTGATGGCGCGATAGCTACCCGTGACAATCTCATCGCCTTCGGATAAGCCTTCAACAATTTCAATGTGCGTTTCGCTCTGAATCCCGGTTTTCACCTGTTTCGCCTTTACAACGTCATCCGTGACAAGAAAAACGACCTGCACGAATCCGTCTTTATCAGGAACGAATTTATCTTCTTTAGATGCCGTATCAGCAAGCGCGGTCCCATTGCCAGGTTTCGGCGCTTCCGGTTTCAACTGCTCCGGGGTTCGCGCAGTGACGCTTTGAATGGGCACACCCAGCGCGTTTTCACGGATTTCAGTCACGACATCGCTGCTGGCGGTCATGCCGGGTCTCAAGTCTTTGCCCGGCTCCAGAACGGAAATTTTTACCTCGAATTCAGTTTTCTGGTCCGCAGTGCCGCTGCCGGTGATGGTTGCACTGCTGGCAATTTCGCTCACCACGCCTTTGAATGTCTTATCGGGCAGGGCATCCACTTCAATGGTAGCACTATCGCCCACAGCCACTGAAACCACATCATTCTCATCCACATTCACCAACGCCTCCATTCCAGCGAGATTGGAGACAATCATGATCACATCTTCCTGGAATTGGGAACCGAGGGCAATTTCGCCCACTTCTTTGTTGAGTTCGCTGATCGTGCCCGACATCGGCGCATAGATGGTGGTTTTCGAGAGATCGTCCCGGGCTTGCTTGAGTACGGCTTTTGCCTGCTCCACCTGGTCGAGTGCGGATTTATAGCGCGCCTTTTCCACCTGGGCAGTAGCGTAATTCTGGTCTAGAGCCGCCTGCGATTCCAGGCTTTTCTCGAATAATTCCCTGGTTCGAAGATAATCCTTTTCCGCCTTGCGCATATTTTCATTCGCCAGCATTGCGTTCGATTCCACCGAGCTCAAATTGGCTTGTGCACTCTCCATCGCAGCCTGAATCCGCTCGCGATCCAGTTGCACCAGCAGGTCGCCTTTATTGACCCAGTCGCCTTCTTTCACATTCAGCAGCGTGATTTTTGCCGGGACATCAGCGCTGATTTTCACCTGGGTTTTGGGTTGAATGCGCCCGGTTGCGGTGACCGTTTCGACGATTTTTTGCGGTTCAACTTTCGCAGTTTCCACCGGAATCGCTCCGTCACCATTCTTTTTGATTGAAATCACCACTGCAACAATTGCGAGAACGAGAATGACGACGCCCACTCCGATAATCCACTTTTTCTTTGACATTGCGTTAATCGCCCCATATTTGGTTCTGAGTGTTATGATCTGATAAGTTGGGATTGATACAAATTCGTGAGATTATTTAAACAGGCTTAATTACGTTTTTTAAGGGGCGAATGTTACATTTGGGGGAGAATTTGTACATCGCAAAAGGTAATAAGTTTATTTCAGATTTCGACTGAATTGTTAAAATCCTGAAAGGCATTTTAGCTGCAATTCTATATGATTTAAACTACGCTCAAATATTCGCTTGACATTATCAATTTTGCTGAATATATTTCTGGCAGCCGCTGAGCGATATAAAGCTATTGATTTGGCAACATTACCCTGTACCATTCAGGAAAATTTTGAAATGTGCGTCTCTGAAAAAGAATTATCCCGAATGATTTCTTCACTAAAATCTACACGTACCACGATAGTCAAGCACGGCAGCCGGCAAAGTTATCCTCGAAAAACCGCTGGTCGATTTCACAAGGCTGCCGGGCGAAAATTACACGGCGTGCGATATCTGGTGCAATCGGCAAACCGGTGACATCCATCTGCTGGGCAATGGCAAACACGCGGACGTGACCTACTATTTCAAACCAAAAGAGGCGCCATTTCCCGATGCACCTGAATACATCACCAATCCGGGCACGTTGTATCGCGGCACGCGCTTCATCGTTTCGGGCGATGGCAAGCTGTACCTGATCATGTCAACGCCGACCGGGTTGAAATTCAAATGGCTCGATAAATCGGCATTGACAGGAAAAATCCCATTCGATTCGCTGGCAACGATCGATATCCATAGCCATCCCGGATTCAATTTTATTTTCGCCATTTTACCGGAGTGCAGGGAATTTCAAACAGCGGCTATCGGCGGCTTCCATTTTGCGTACCCGGGAAATGATTATGATTTTTCGCATATTATCAAACATAGTCATATTCTGGAAAATGATCTGTCGAGCATTAATCCTCAACTGAAGCGCGCTATTCCGGAGCACTTTCACTAGAGTCCCGTTCATTCGAATCCGTTCACTTTGCACACGAAAATAACATTTAATATTATGGAATCCGGGCATATTCGACTTTCAATCTATAATTTAATCGGGCAGCGCGTTATCGATCAGGCGAATCATCATCTCGATTCGGGTAAACAGGTACAATGGGACGGCACGGATGAATGGCAGCGCCGGATGCCTTCCGGGATGTAACTGTTGGAACCGTCAGCGGGGAATCAGCGTAAACTGCGTAAGGTGATGCTGCACAGGTAATCTTGGAGTACTGGAATTCGCGTTTTACAATCGATTCGATTATATTGAGAATATTGCGTTCGCTTTGCACAATCAAATTACCCTTTTACAAAACGCATTTAACATTTTTTGGCGAGGGAGCAATTATGTCATTCACACGAAAATCAAACACCAGGTCAGGAAAAAGGGGAATATTTCTATTTGTCACGGGATTGGTTTTATTAATGATTGCCTGTGGAACACCTACAAAGGAAGGAACAGCCGTGATCATCGGAAAAGAGGAAATTAAAAAAGCTAGCGAGAAACTTATCGAATTGCACGGTGAGGGACAAAAAAGACGCATCGAAACCGGCGTTCGCCAGGTCGCACAATTCTGGCAGGCACGCGATGGCAGTGCGGCGGATTTCGCCCGATTCTGCACCAAGCATTTCATCGCGGATGCAGATGAACTCCGGAAAACGAGTGACCGCTTTGAAAATGCATTGGAGCAAATTTACGGTCATTACGCTGAACTTCGCCGTGAGCTATTGTGGCATATTCACATCGATACCGGTCCGGTAATGCCAGTCGATTATTTATTCGCCGAATTTTCACCCGACGCACACGCGAATGAAGATTTTTTCCAAACAAAAGTCGCATTTGTGGCATTGCTCAATTTTCCAATGGTTTCGCTGGAAGAACGGCTCAAGATGGGTCCCAAATGGACGCGCGAACAATGGGCGCAAGCGAGATTGGTTGAGAACTTTTCAACGCGTGTCCCCTCGGAAGTCGAACAAAAACTCACCCAGGCGTATCTGACAGCGGATGACTATATCAGCAATTACAACATTTACATGCATCATGTCCTCACCGAAGATGGAAAGCGCCTCTTTCCAAAAGGCTTGAAGCTGATCACGCATTGGGGCTTGCGCGATGAATTGAAAGCCCGTTACGCGGATCCGGCGGGACTTCCGAAGCAGGAGATGATTTATCAAATTATGCTCAAAATTATCCAGCAGGAAATTCCGCAGGCGGTAATAAATAATTCAGCGGTGGACTGGACGCTTTCCACCAACTCTGTCGCCCCATCGCCCGAATCCGAGAATGAATCACCGGAAAAAGCAAACACCGAAACCGTGATGAATACTCCGGAACCGGATGCGCGCTACCAGCATCTGCTGAATGTTTTCCGCGCCGAACGCTTGAGCGATCCGTATCATCCTGACATGCCGACAAAAATGGCGCGACGATTCCAACGTGACCGTGAAATACCTGAGGCAGAGGTGAAAGCGCTATTCGATGAATTGATGACATCGCCGGCAATCGCAAAAACAGCGCAGTTGATTTCGAAGCGCCTGGGACGTCCCCTGAAACCGTTCGATATCTGGTACACCGGATTCAAGGCGCGCGGAAGCTATCAAGAGGAAGAACTGGACAAAATCGTCGCCAGGAAATATCCTACGGTGTCAGCGTTCCAGGATGATCTACCCTTCATTTTGCGGAACCTGGGATTTTCACCTGAAAAAGCGAATTTTCTGGCATCTAAAATTGAAGTCGATCCGTCACGCGGAGCAGGTCATGCCATGGAGGGCGGGCGCAGAGTCGATAATGCGCATCTGCGAACCCGCATTCCGGCAGCAGGAATGAATTACAAAGGCTACAATATCGCGATCCACGAATTCGGTCATAATGTGGAGCAGGTATTTTCGCTGAATGAAATCGACCATACGTTGCTGCGCGGCGTTCCCAATACTGCCTTCACCGAAGGATTCGCTTTCATTTTTCAAGCTCGCGATCTGGAATTGCTGGGCTTGCCGACGCAAAATCCACAACTGGCTCATCTGAATGCGCTCTCAAATCTCTGGGCAACGTATGAAATTGCCGGTGTTTCACTGGTGGATATGGCGGTCTGGCACTGGATGTATGAGCATCCGGATGCCACGGCTGGCGAATTGAAAACTGCGGTGATTCAAATTGCAAAGGATGTCTGGAATAAGTACTTCGCCCCAGTCTTCGGCGAAAAGGATGTGATTTTGCTGGCAGTGTATTCCCATATAATCGACGCCGGATTGTACTTGCCGGATTATCCGCTGGGACATATTATCGCGTTTCAGATTGAAGAATATATGAAAGATAGAAATCTGGCAACCGAAATGGAGCGCATGTGCAAATTGGGGGCAATCACACCCGATGAATGGATGCACCAGGCGGTGGGGCAGCCGATCTCGGTGAAGCCGATGCTGACGGCTGCGGAAGAGGCATTGAAAGTACTGGGTAACTAATTGAATAGGCTCTATGTTGCCAATTGATTCAGATTTGCCAAAAATAAGTCTATTCTATTTTAGAGCAAACAGGTTGCCGTCTGTTACAACAAATCATTATGAGGTGAAATTCATACTCGTTTGAACTAACATACGCCGTATATCTTCGATACGGCGTATGTTTTTTTCAAGCATTTGGTCCAGGAACTCAGCGCATTTTTGCTGCTCTTCAACCGACACAACCTTGCTGCTTTGTACTGGTTGCCCCGCAGACTTTCCGTCCCGATCAGCCTGCCAGATCAATTGATCCTGCTTGCCGTCGCTTTCATACACCTCATGGATGAATCGTTGCGGCTCCCATCCGCTGCCCGGTTTCAGCCTCAGGAAAATTTTGAGCGTCACCGCAGCCAGATGTTCGGGATCGACGCGATTTTCTTCGCATAGCTGATCGCGTACTTCCTGCATGGTATCAGCGTGCAAATTCGAGGCGATGACATGCCCATCACCTGCCAGCTTGAAAAATTTCCGAGCCTGCTCTCCCCAGACATAAGCATAATACGGACCGCTTCCGACTTCATGCGCGATAAAACAAGTTGTGCCGGATTGAGCAGCAAGCCCGGAATCCAAAACTTTGGGGCTATCAACAGCACGAATCTCTGTGTGATTGGGCAGAAAATTCAGCAAGGCGCACATCACTGTTGTTTTGCCGGCGCCGCCGGATCGGGCACCAACGAGCAAAGAAGCGCCGGATCGCATGCAGGCGGTCAGATATGCCGCCAGTGCTACATCCATTGTTCCGGCATCGATCAGGTCAATCACCGATAACATGCGACCACCACGCTGATTGCAGTCATTAATTGCAGCGATGTGTGAATGGATGGCTGATTCAATCATCAATTATTCGTTTCATGTTTTGCATTTTGTGGTTTATCCGAACTTCGAATTCAGTTCAATCGGAAATGATGAATTTAAAATATGGGCTGTCCGCTGCGGGCGAAATTCTTCATCGATTCGACGCATTGCAGCGCATAGTTCAACGCACCAGCCATATCATTGTGACGGTCGGATACGCGGATGACAATATATTTCTGATGTTCGTAAAGCAAATAAAACCATCTTCTGATCGCCCATTCCCGTGTACGTTCCGGCTGCGTACCATATCCATCCCAGAATGCCGGTTTGGTGATTCCGCAGTATTCTGCCACGGCGAACTCGTTTTCAGCATCACCAAAGCAGGCGCGATCGAAATCGAAAACGCAGCTCACGTGCCCATCGTCATCCACCAGCACATTTTCCACCCACAAATCCATGTGGCAAAGCACAGACGGACAATTGGTGTCGAATGCGTTTTGATACTGCTGAAACAGATCGAGTCCCAGTTTTCGCTGGTCTTCCGAATACACACCGCAATTCACGCAATCATTCAGCATGTTTGCCCACATAATTTCGAACGCAGCATCCCAGCGAATTTGCGGCTCCATAGGATGGTGCGCACCGATGTAGCCGTAACGCTTCGCCTTGATCCGGTGCAGTTGGGCGATAGCCTGTCCCCATTCGAATAACACCCGATGCATTTGTCCGGGCGTCAGCCTTTGCCGCATTTCTGCCAGCGAGCGTCCCGGCATGCGATTCATGATCAGGTAATCGCGATCGATTTGCGTTCTCGAAAAATCATAGCTCAAGATGGTTGGTATGGGCATGGTCGTATTGCGCCGGATCAAGCGATGCAGGGCGGGTTCCT
This sequence comes from Candidatus Zhuqueibacterota bacterium, assembly GCA_016927835.1. Classification (GTDB taxonomy): domain Bacteria; phylum Zhuqueibacterota; class Zhuqueibacteria; order Thermofontimicrobiales; family Sulfurfontimicrobiaceae; genus Sulfurfontimicrobium. The sequence goes on from JAFGMA010000160.1 coordinate 14,788, forward strand.
GGCGCATCATTCGTTTCTCGTAAAACAGGAGCAGCAAATCATCGGGGGGAGCGATCCGAATCACCAGATCATCCATCCCGCGGGGCGTATCCACGAAGTAGGTTGTACTGAATCTCCCGGTTCCTGCAGGGCGCAGTTGCAGCGCGATATTTCCAATTTTCATGCGATATCGAACCAGTGCTTCGGCTTTTTCCGGGGGAACGCTGTAGCGCTTCATACAATCTCCGGTATCTGAGCTTTTGCTCTTTAGCAGTGAAAAAAAACTAAAGCCCACTAACGGCTATCAGCCTTTCACGAAATGCGGCGTCATTGAACCAACAGCAAAATCGAATCGCGATTATTTCCCCGGCGCGGGCATCTGGGAATAATCGAGTTCCGAACCGAGTACACTGTGCGGGATCAAGTAAATAATAAACAGAAGAATCGAGGCGGCAAGCACCCATCGGTGTGCCGGCTTGTCCCTCCTTCCGGCGTAAACCGCGATGATCCAGCCAATCATCGCAATCAGCGTTTTATTATCCGTCAAATCATAGCCGAATGGAAAACCGGTCCAGAATTCTCCGAAGGCGAATTCTTGCATAACAGGTCCCAGAATCATTCCGCCGATAAATAACAGGGCAGTCGCCCACAAGGCAAAGAGCCGCGGATTCCGGTTTTTACGCAAAGCTTCCATGCCGGCGCGATTCGACACCAGCATTGCCAGAAACATAAGCAGGATATGCGGATACAAGATGAAATTCGGAACTGCACCTTTGAAACGAATGATAACCGGCTCATCACCGGGCAAGGTTGCGGTTTGGTTTTGAGTCTTCAGAATGACCTTATACATAATTTTTCCCGCTGGGTCCTGATGCGGCAGATCGGCAACCAATGCCGAATCCACCCGTCGCATTGGGAGTGTTGTCCATAAACTATCCATTTTCAACGACATCCGGGATGAGCTGTCTGAAAACATGGATTTGACGCTCGAAAGAAATTGCTTCTTCCGGGGGTAATATAATTTGTAGACCAGCTCACCGGTCACTGAAGTATCCGGGATTTCAAGCTTCACCTGGTGATCTTCAAGCCCCCCATGGGTTCGATGCAATTTATATTTGTATATTTTCTGATTAAGTTCAATTTTACCCCTGATCGGGTATGTTGGTCCGGTCAAACGCTGGTAAATAGCGGATGAAACAGTAATTACAAAAGCGATAAACCACAGCAAAATTTCGAATGCAACGCGGCGTGGTTGTTTTTCTTCCATCGATTCAATTCCTGTATTTTTATTTATTCTGGTGAAGTTTCAGTCTTTTCTATGAGCAACAGATTTATGCGAGTATGGAATAAATGAAGTAAATTTCCGGACGATGCGGATGAAACGCCGAATGCTTTCATGCCGCTATCAATGCATCCCAGCGACTTCGCGTTCATGTTTCAACAGCCATTCTTTGCGCCAGAGCCCTCCGGCATAGCCGGTGAGTTTACCGTTTGCGCCGATGACACGATGGCAGGGAATAATAATTCCGATCCGATTCCGGTTATTCGCCAATCCGACCGCCCGTGCAGCTTTTGGATTGCCGATGGTATGCGCAATTTGTCCGTAGGTTCTGATTTCCCCAAAAGGTACTTGCATCAGCGCATTCCAGACGCTTTGCTGGAACCTGGTACCGCGGAGATTCAATGTAAGCGAAAAACTCCGCCGTCCGGATTTGAAGTAGCCATCTAATTGCTGAATGCATTCCAAAAGGTACTGCTGATCAGTCGGAGCAATTTCCGATGGCTGTTCATCGGTAAAATTAACGCCGGTGATGCCCTCATTCGATGCCTCTAATTGTATCCATCCGATAGGCGAGTGATAAAAAGTTTGAAAAGTTTGCATAAGATGCTTCCATGAATATGAGTATATTATTCCGGGCTTTAATGTTTATGTGCTACTTTCATTCTGAAAAAGCACTTTTTAAAATCTGCTCGGAATGTAAGACATAATTTAGAAAATTAAACCAAAAATGCAATCTTTTTTTATCGCACAAATCAATTGGTATTTTGAAACCGGCATGTCGCACTCTGTCATACCGGGCATCGTTTGCCAGGCAAAAAAGATTGAGAAAATATGCTGATGTGAATTAATGGATCATGCCTTCCACGGCTGTCCGCGATTTCAAATCGCCGGGCATGCATTGCAAATCAATCCTGTGAAAATTCTGCTTGCGTTATGCTTCAAAAGATATTATCTTCCTGAATATCACCACAATTTTTTCCGGAACCAGGATAATTTTCCAAACTCCATTCATCTCGGATAAAGAGTAACGTTAAACCGAAAGGAAACCGCTTATGAATTGCCGGGAACGCTATATCGCCACAACGCATTATGGTGAACGGGATCGTTTGTACCACATCGAAATGGGTCCTTATGAGGAAACACTCAAACGCTGGAAAACGGAAGGATTGCCCGAGGATTCGGATTGGGTATATTATGGCGGTTATGACCGGCTTGAAAAAGTACCGGTGCATGTTGGGCTGTGTCCCGCATTTGAGCACGAAACCCTGGAAGAGGATGACGATTATGTGATTTATCACGATGGCGACGGTGTGATTAAAAAACAATTCAAAGATGTTCCGCCTCCGGCGATGCCGCAATATCTCGAATATCCGTTGAAATCACGCGAGCAGTGGCAAGATTTCAGGCGACGCTTGAATCCCGACAGCCAGTGCCGGTTTCCGGTGCATTGGGAGAGTATTAAAAAGGAACATAAAAATCGGGATTATCCGCTGGGGATTTCCTGCGGCAGCCTGTACGGATGGCTGCGAAACTGGATGGGTGTTGAGGACATCAGCACCACGGTTTATGACGATCCCGCATTCCTTGAAATGGCAGCCACTGAAATTGCCGATTGCATCCTCGCGGTATTGGACCGGGCTTTGGATGGTGTGGAATATGACTTTGCCGATTTTTGGGAGGATATGGCGTATAAGACCGCTTCGCTCATCAGCCCGCAGCATTATCGCAAACTCTTTTTGCCGCAATACCGGAGAATCACCGATCGTTTGCACAAAGCGGGTATCGACATTCTTATGCTCGACAGCGATGGCAATGTTGAGGAACTCATCCCCTGCTGGCTCGATATCGGCATCAATTACATCTACCCCATGGAAGTCGCAGCGGATATGGACGTGGTTCGGTTGCGCAAAAAATTCGGCAAGGAACTGCGCATCGGCGGCGGAATGGATAAACGCATTCTGGCTGGCGACAAAGCTTCCATTAAAAAAATGGTTGAAGAGAAAATTCCGCTCATGCTCGAAGGCGGATACGTGCCTGGCTGCGATCACGCCATGCCGCCCGATATCCCGTGGGAGAATTATCTCTACTACCGCGAACTCTTGCTGAATATCCGTATTCAATAAAACGAATGGATCAATTACGGGACGTTCATATTATATTTCATAAATCAAGCGCTTCTACATCATTTTTCCTTCTCAAGCTTAAAAAATAATAGACGTATATTTTGAAACCTTTGTCGGTATTTATTCGCATGCCCATCAAACCCTTCGAAGGAGGGAACATCCATGTACATGCAAGATATTGCCCACGATACGTTTGTTATCATTCAATCCGACTGGCATGTCGCCAAAGCCCGTCAACTCATTGAAAAACTAGCCCCAACGCACGTAATTGTGCATCGGATAGAACAAGAAACGGATTACTATTATTTGTATAGCCGGATCGAAGCACTCATCATCCTGGGGCGGGCTTCGAATGACCAGACGGTGCTCGAAGCCGAAGCCTTCAACCTTCATGAATACACTGCCACGCCGGTCACGGATTCGTTTGCCAATGCGGAAACCGCACGAGATCGTACGGTGGTGCTCGAAAATGGGCGGGTGGTTGGATTCTATGATGCCGGCGCCGGTCAAATCGACGGTCCCCGGCGCGGGACACATAGAGGAATTCCGACGCGCGATGCATCTGTACCACGCGCGCTTGTTGCGGATTTTCCGGAGCAAGTGCCATTGAACGAAACCGCTTCTCTGCTGCTATCGCTGACCGCGGAAAAGCTGCGCGACGCAGAATTGACATTGGATTTGCCCCCGGGCAGTACCATCGATGTGGTTGTAAAACCCATCCGGGGCTTCGAAATGTCAGGGAAATGCGAAGGAAGCCTGGTCATTAGCGATGACAAAGATTCATTGCCAAAGCAATTCAAGCTGAAAGCGATCGAAATCGGAATTGGCAAGATAACAATTTATGCGTTCCATAATAGCAATCCGCTGGGAGCAATCACACTGGCACCAGAGATTGTGCCGGCAGCACAAGCCGTTCGAACAGGCAGAAGCAATCGCGAACAACCACTGGCAACCATCAGCGTGCATCAACCGGAACTATCGCTGTTGATTTGGGAAGATAAGAATGGCACGACATTAACATTCAAACTATCAGCAAGTAATCCGGCGCTGGATCTCAATTTAAAAACCTACGAACCGGTGACCTTGCGCACGGATGCGCAGCAGTACTTCGGGGAATTCTTCAAAGATATTGAGGATTTGCCATTAGATAATGATCGGGATAAAATATTGGCTCAACAGCGCCTGGCAGCCAAAGGATCATTGCTGTTTGAAAAAGTCATCCCGAAGCCATTACAGGAGCAGTTGTGGGCACTCAAAGACCAGATTAAAACCGTTCAGGTGCAATCCGAAGAGCCGTGGATTCCCTGGGAATTATGCAAACTTCAGGGTGAGGAAAATGGCGATTTTGTTGAAGGACCGTTTTTATGTGAAAAATTCAGCATCACGCGCTGGCTGCCGGAAATTGGCTTCAAGCCCGAATTGACGCTGAATAAAATCGCCCTGGTAGCACCAGAAGATTCAAAATTGCCGCTTTCGAAAAGCGAACAGAACTATATCCAATCGCTGGGGAAGGGGGGCAGGAAGGTCGAACGCATTCCGGCAAGAACGCTGGAATTGCTCTCGGCAATGAAATTGGGTCAATATGATTGCTGGCATTTCACCGGGCACGGGAATTTCATTCATCCGGATCCGAACCGTGCCGTGATGGTACTCGAAGAACAGGAACAACTCATGCCCGAAGATCTGAGCGGAGTGATGCGAAATCTGGGCAAAGCCAAACCGCTGGTTTTTTTGAATGCCTGTCAAATCGGGCGTAGTGCCATGTCACTCACCGGGATTGGCGGCTGGGCAGAGCGATTTTTAAGCGCCGGAGCAGCGGCATTTATCGGCGCATATTGGTCGGTATACGATCAGCCAGCGCATGATTTCGCACGGGCGCTTTACAGCCGGTTAGTATCCGGCGTTGCCATCGGTGAGGCAATCCAGAAAGCTCGCGTTGCAATAAAAAATACGGGCGATCCAACGTGGCTGGCGTACACGGTTTTTGCCGATCCTTTGGCAACCGTGCGTTGATACATGGACCTGAAATCCAGAGCGGAACCTGTTACAACAGATTCTGAAAGGCAGTTTTAATCGAGGTACTGCACGCTAAATTCGTAGTCCCATTGATCAAAATACAGGTTTCCGCCTTCCCACTCGACTTCACCGAGCTGGAAATCAACAGTTTCCGAGCGAGGATGAATTTTCGCCGGGTAAAGCGGCTGCGAGTAATCATCGTTAACCACAAGGCGATAAACATCGAGGTTACCGAAATAGAACCAACGCACCTCTGGATTCTCGGATTGCCGCAGACCGTAGGATACATCGACTGGCAGCCAGCCGAATGGTTCAAAATATATTTCTCCCCAATCATGCATACCAGCGCTTTCCGGTTCGGTAGTCCAACCTGATTGCCATTTCGCGGGAATTCCATTCATGCGGCATAAAGTAATAAAGAGCAGAGTCTGGATGCCGCAATCACCATGCGAATTCCGAAAGGCATACCCGCTGATATTTCGTATTGTCGAATATTCGCGAGCCGATGCCCAGGGGATATTGCCATCCACCCATGCGAAAAGCTTTTTGGCGATGAGATACGGATTCGTTTCACCGTTGACAATTTTATCGGATTGGGCTATCAAGTCATCGCTGAAAATGATATGTGGTTCCCGTTCGTATACGAAAGGCGAAAGCGCATCATCCATGCGATAGGGTTCGATGTCTTCAGGTTGAATATTCCGATAAATTGCATGACTGGTATAATGGAAAAAAACCTGGAATCTGGTAGGTTGGGCAGGCTTCGCTGTTTTTTCCAGATAAACTGTGCGCTGGAGAAAATGATTCGGCGCGATGATACGGCGTTCAGGTTTGGTTGAAATTAGCCGAATCGCTGTTTGGTGCCCTGCTCTGAAACGTGGAAAAGGCAGCCAGCATCTTATTACTTTTCCCGGAGGTACGACATCTTTCTTCACCGTCAGGGTATATGAAATTCTAAATCTTTTGGGAGACAGAAAATGACCGTGCGTTTTAGCGGCAACTTGAAGGAGCTGCTCGATATATTGTTCGAAACTGAATGGCATTTCATCAGCAGGCTTCGCATCCGAATTCCCTTCCAGAACCATTTGCCGCCGCTTTCTGGCATTCCTGTCGATCCGAAATAAATTTGGGACTGCTTCCACGAAATAGAATTTTTTACCGTCAATTCTCATGAATTCAAGGGCGCAATTTTGCTCCCAGGTGTCAATCATTTTACTATCCACTTCAGGAATGTAGCGTTTGATTCCGGGCAGCATCGCATCAATGGTATTAGGGAAATCTTTTTTAATACGTTCCAGACGCTCGATTTCAAACACCAGTTCCAGCCTATCGCAACCGTATATTTCCAAATTCTCAGCCAGTTCCCTTCGCATGAGCTGCTGGCATTTCGTGAATTCACCCCGTTGGATCAAATCCTGAAATTTTTGTGGAAGTTCCGCAAAAGCAAATTGACATACAATAAAAACCAGTGAGATAATCAAGATGGGAGTTTTCGATTTCATAAAGCAGTTCCTTTTGAATATCGTCAAGGTAGGATGAAGCAACAAAAAGGGGAAGCAATCAATATCCGAGCGTACCAACATATACACTGATTTTCCGGCTGTCTGGATGACGGATGATGCTGATAAATTTTTGATAGACTGGTAGTTACCTGAACGACGCAATATCGTTCTGCTCACCAGCCGGGAATTTCCGAGGGAACATACTTAAGCGGACAGCGAATTGTCACGCGCTCTTTTTTTCGAGGTTCGAAATTCGAGAATCATGTTCGGATAAAGCCTGATCCTGGCTGTCATTTCTTTGCGCTTCTTTTGCCATATCTTTTTTGAGTCTGGCAGTTGTAGCATCCTGGGCTAGCATTTCCTGACCTCTTATCTCATACATCTTCATAAGTACATCCTGATTCTTGAGTATTCGATCAAAAATCTCATACATTTCCTTCCTGGTAACCATATTTTCACGCATGTACTCTCTGTTATTAATCACGATTGTGGTTAAATTCGCGAGATCTTTTTTCTGCTTCGCCATATCTTTTTTCAGCACCGACACGTCTTTTTTCAATACCGACACGTCTTTTTTCAACACCGACACGTCTTTTTTCATCTCGGACATTTCGGTTTCCAGTCGAGATGTACTGTTTTTTTGTCCAGTTAGCTCTTCTTTGAGTTCTGCCAGTTCCTCTTTCGAAGCAAGTCTTTGAAGCAGTTCTTCTTTGGTTTCCCGCAGCTTTTGATCAAGCATTTCAACAGTTACCAAATTCTTGCCGGCTGTTTCCATTGTGTTCTCCTGGCTGGATCTGCACTATAATTTTTTAACAATATAACATATTATGTATCTATTGTCAATGACTTTTTGTTTCAGGCTGTAAAACCTTTGAATCATCAAAAAACATCTATCCCAGATCGGGAGATAGAGAGTGTCTTCGAAAAATCTGAAAAATGCATGGGATTTTATTCCGTTTAATTTCCCGGCCATCAGAAAGTATTACTTGAATAAATGAGATAAATGCTTTATATTAGAATCGATTCCGATGGTTTGATATTAATTGGGTGTAAAATGAAATCGCGAGCTTTATGTATATTCGTTCTTATCAGCCTGACATCGGCGAAGGCTGATGGCGTGATGAAAGTTTTGAATTTACCTTATACATACTTACAGCTAACAGCAGTTGAAATTCACGCTGATATCAATAACCAGGTAGCACAAACCACCAGCAGACAAACATTTATAAATAATCTGCATCAGGATGTGGAGTTGAAATACGGATTTCCGCTGCCGCTAACTGCCAGTGTTACCAGGCTCCGATGGACCAAGCACGGTCTTTCGTATCAGGCGGAACTCGTTGGCAAACCGCAGGATACCACCGCGGTGAATCCCGGTGGCGAAATTGATCGGCAATTCGTTGACTACATCGGGCAAAATCCATTTTACTTCTCTTTTCGGGACAGCCTGGCACACGATTCAACCATCGTTGTTGAGGTAACTTACATTCAACTCCTGAAATATGATTCGGGGCAGGTAATTTATCGCTATCCGCTGGCGATGAAATCCCTTTTGATGACCCCTCTTGATTTTTTCAAAGCAACGCTCGAACTTCAATCGGAACGCGAGTTGATAACGCTTTCCTCTTCAACTCACGCAGCGCAAGTTAATTTGAATTCATTCTCAGGAAAGCTGACGCTCGATTTAGAGAACTATTTGCCCGCCCACAATTTCGTCGCTGAATATCAAATGGCACAGGATTCGATGGGCATCTTTCTGTTGAGTTCAAAATCCATTGATGGCGCCGGATATTTTATGTTATTGGCAGAACCCAATCAATCCGGTGTCGATTCTTCGCAGGTCCGCCGCAATTTAGTATTCATCCTCGACCGTTCAGGCAGCATGAGCGGATCAAAACTTCAGTTGGCAAAATCCAATATCGCGTTTTGCCTGGATAATCTGCGACCCTACGATATGTTCAATATTCTCGCATTTAATGAACAAATTGAACCGCTTCAATACAGCGCCGTTTTTGCCAGTGAGGCGGCAATAATCCAGGCAAAGCTTTTCATGGATGAATTGGCAGCAACCGGTGGCACTGCCATCACAAATGCCATCGAGACCGGATTAGCACAAGTGTTTCCCGAATCAATGATGAATGCGATAGTATTCGTTTCCGATGGGCAGGGCAAATTGGATCAAAATAAAATTCGTTCAAAAAATATAGACCGTATCCCGGTTTTTGTCGTGGGTGTGGGTGATGACGCATATCGCTACCTGCTGACACCACTCGCAGAAAATAATTTCGGATTCGCGGCATTTTCGGATGAGTTGTGGGATGATAGCCAGAATCAGGCATTCTTCAAGAAAATAACTCATCGGGTACTTTCCGAGATACAACTCAGCTTCGACGGCGTATATGTCGACAGCCTGTATCCGCAAATGCTGCCCGATATTTACATCGGCGAGCAGCTCATTGTTCTCGGGCGCTACGCATTTCCCGGACACGCAACCATCAATCTGCTGGGAAATACCGCGCACGAGCCATTAAGTTACACTTTCGATAGTCAATTCTCAGATAACTCCCCGGAAAACCATTTCATCAGTAAAATGTGGGCGAAAAAGCTGATTGAAGATTTAATCGGTCAACTTGCTGCTTCTGAAGAAGGCTCTGCAGAATATAAAGCACTGATGCGAAAAATAATTGACGTCAGTATCCAATATGGCATCATGACGCCTTTCACAAGCTACCAGGATTCCGGCATCCCAACCAGCATCAAGCATGGGCAAGCCAGTTCAAGCTCTAAATTGAATGACCTTGAATTGAATCCGAATTATCCCAATCCATTTAATTCAATAACCACAATCAGCTTTGTCATCCGACGGTCAGGCGACCCACAAACGGCTGAAATCGCAATTTATAATATTATCGGTGAGCGAATTCACACAATTCGGATGGATATTCCAGTTGCGGGACGATACGCCATCACATGGGATGGATGTGATGGTTCCGGCAAGGAATTGGCGTCAGGCACCTATTTTTACGTGCTTCGAATCGGCAACCTGATATTGCATCGTAAGCTGGTTTTATTGAGGTAAACTGACTTTTTCTAATGATGAGGAGAGATAATATGACCACACGCGAACGCTTTAATCGAGTATTGCACTGGCAGCAACCCGATCACGTACCAAACATGGATTTTGGCTACTGGGAGCAGACCTTCACCGAGTGGCACAAGCAAGGATTACCCGAGCACATTGATAGCAACGTAAAGGCTGAACACTATTTTGGACTTGAAGGCACAGATAGCATCCCTTCTCTGCCCATCGATAACGGGATGAGACCGGGATTTAAACACAAGATACTCGAAGACAAAGGTGATCATCAAATTATTCAGGATGGTTCCGGCGTTATTTGCGAGGTGTTTAAAAAAGATGCATCGATTCCGCGCTATATCAAATTTCCGATAGAAACCCGTCAGGACTGGGAAAGATTCCGGGATGAGCAGCTCGATTATAAAGATCCAAACCGAATTGGCAAAAACTTGAAAGCCGCTGTCGACGAAGCGCACCGGAATGGGATGCCCATCCGCTTCAATGGCGGCTCACTTTATGGCTGGATTCGCAACTGGATGGGTGTTGAAAATCTGTCCTATGCGTTGATGAACGAAAAAGATTTAGTTGAAGAAATGATGGAGCACCTGACGCAGATGACCCTCTATCTGGCGGAAAAAACACTGCCGGGGCTCGAAGTTGATGTCGCCTGGTGGTGGGAAGATATGTGCTACAATCACGGACCGCTGCTTTCGCCAAAATTATTTGAGGAATTGATGGTACCGCGCTATAAACGCATCACGGATGCCTTGAAAAAATATGGCATCGATGTAAATATCCTTGATTGTGATGGCAATATCCACGAATTGGTGCCCGGATGGCTGCGCGGCGGCATCAATTGCATGTTTCCGCTCGAAGCAGCGCATACCGACTCAATAAAAATCCGGGAAGAATATGGCAAAGACGTGCTACTAATCGGCGCTGTAAACAAAGTTGAATTGAGCAAAGGCAAAGAGTCGATTGATCGGGAAGTTGAGCGATTAGCTCCCCTGGTAGATGAAGGCGGATTTATCCCTACAGTCGACCATCGCGTGCCGCCGGACGTGTCGCTGAAAAATTATCGCTATTATCTAGAGAAAAAACAAGAGATTTTGTGATTGGCTGCAGACTTGAATCTTGAGCAAATTACGATTGTCGTCACCGATTCCGGGCTGGGCGGTATGTCGGTTGCAGCGGAATTGGCTGCCAAATTACGGGCATTGCGAGCATTTCGAAGGGTACGTATTGTATTTTTCAATTCGTCTTTTAGCAAAGACAGTGGTTATAACCGACTCGAAAAGCATGGGGACAAGCTGCGTATATTCAATCATGCACTGGAAAGTATGCACGGCAAGTATGCCCCGAACCTGATATTAATTGCATGCAATACGCTCTCGATATTATTTCCCGAGACAGCATTTGCGCGAAAAAAATTGGTTCCTGTAATCGGAATCGTCGAAGCCGGGGCAAATCTTATCGCCGAGAAATTAAGGTCCGAACCCGAATCGAGGGTGATTTTGTTTGGCACGCAAACAACAATTGATGCCGGCACCCATAAGCGCGCTCTTATCGATGCGGGATTGGAAGCGAATCGAATCATTCAACAAGCCTGCCCAATGCTCGAATCGGTGATCGAGGAAGACGTTGAGAGCGAACAAACCCGATGCATGATCAGCGAATTTGTACGCAAGGCTTTAGCAAAACCGGGGGCGCATTCGGATCCGTTTTTCGCCAGCTTGAATTGCACACATTATGGCTATGCAATGAATTTTTGGAGAAGCGCCTTCATCCAGCAGCATCGCGTACCATCGGATATTTTAAATCCAAATTCGAGGATGCTCGCTTTCCTGGATTCTCCTGAACTTGCGAACCGGTTTTCTGAATCGATAATTGAAATGGAAGTTGTTTCGCGGGTGGAAATCCGCCACAGGACGATAGGCTCGATATGCAAGCTGCTCCGACACATCTCCCCTATCGCGCATGCTGCTCTGCACCAATATCAATTCAATGTCAATCTATTCGAAATCGAATAGCTTTTTTTACCTGGCTGCATTTATAGAAATCGAGTATTAATTGAGACCCAATCAAATCGGAGAAAGCAGATGTCCAAATTAAAACTGGTGAAAAATTTTCCCAACCGCGTCGCAGCGGAACAGGCGCAGGCGTTTCTTCAGAGTGAAGCGGAAATTCAAAGCATTGTTCAATCACATGATTTTGGAATTTCCGGGGCAATGCCAAGAGGGGCGGATGTGTTGGTCGAAGAGGAGAATTTTGAGCGTGCATTCGAGTTGCTGGTGGGCATGTTCGATGGTATTTAATGCCCATCCCAAAAACTCTATTTCAAAGATAAATCAGGCATTTTGAAACTTGCAATTTTAAACCGTGCGATAGGCAGGATTTCACCTGACGGGAATCAGTACTCATCCATAATTCTGACCCGGGAAGGTTGTGGTTGGGCATCGAATTGTTTTATCGTAAATTGGTGGCAGAAATATCCGCTGTATTTCTCGGCAAAATAGTCGCCTGCGAAATAGAAAACAAAGGCAAAGGCGGTCCCTGCGATAACATCAATTACATAATGATATTGGCAATACATTAAAGAGATAGTAATACCGAATGAAAATGGCAGCGAAAAATAGAAAAATGGGCGTTCGTAGCGAAAGGAGAGGATCAGGATCACGACAACGATTAATTGATGCATGCTGGGAAATACGTCATGCTTATTGGCTTCTAGAAAATTCAGCAAATTGCGCATGTTTTCGGCGATATAAACTCCCTGCACCGGATCAATATCCATATAAAACCGGGGACCCCGCGCCGGCACAAGCATGTATCCGATATACCCCAAATAAAATGAAAAAATGAGGATGAAATATGCCTTTTCAACTTCCCATTGTTTTTTATGTAAAATTAAAAACGTCATTAAAATCAAGGGCATGAAGTAATAATAGGAATAAAATAAATACATGATATCCGTCATAATAGGGCGCGCATGCCGTGCAAACCAGATCACCGGATGGATATCATAAAAATATGAATCGATCGAATATAAAATGGTATCGAATTTTTCGGTTTCGATTGCCGGCAAATTAACAACCGGTAGAAACCATGACATGCTTTGAAATATGATAAGCAGAAAAATAACCGGATACCAGAAATATAACCAGAAATAAAGTTTTTCACTGGAAATTTTTGTTCTGAGGTAAATCAGAAGTATCAGCAGCAATAGCAGGAGAATGTAAATCCAGGTAATATCTGCGAAAGAGTGCCGTCTAAAACCATAAATCACCGAAGTGGCAAGCAGGAATACCAGGTATGAAAAATGAAAAAAATCGACATGACTTAATCGGTTCTTAAAAAACGCTCGCATCGGTATTCGAATTCGATTTATTGGATCAGGGCTTTTGCGCTAAATGAAGCAAAATCAAAGACGACTTTCTCGATGAATCGTCAAGGCAGATGCCAGCTTCATTCAATTCAATAATTGGCATTATATTTTTGTAATATTTATAAAATAATTTAAAATATTTTAAAAGTCAAGTCTATTTCCTGAATTTTGAAAAAATCCTGGTTTGAGACCATCAAACCCGAGTCCGATTTTTAACCGGCGAATCCGCAACCTGCAAGCACCCGTAAGACAATGCCTGGTCGCTTTTGTGCTATAGAAAGCAGTTTTTTCGGGCATAGACTTCGACCGCGAGACAGCATGATCAGATTGTCATAAAGCTGATCATCATTTAAAGGGTATCCATTGGCAGATTAAAGCCACTTCGTGCATAATGTATACATCTGCGAATTTCCTTACAACGATTTCGCATAAATTCGAATAAATCGCTACACACGGAGGTAATTGATGAGTTCCACATTAAAGGAAAGCGGTTGTAAGCGAGGCTTCCGACGCCTGTTTTCGACACTGTTCATAAGCTGTATTGGGTTCTCTGCATTATTTTCCAGCGCAAACGAAAGTGACGATCCTCTCTGGACATTCCTGTCCACCCAATCGATTGGCGCTGCCCAGTTTGTCAAGGCGAATCCGACTTACGATGGTCGCGGCGTGGTGATTTTCATTTTGGATACCGGGGTAGATCCGGCGGTTTCGGGTCTGCGAAAAACATCGACCGGCGACACCAAAGTCATCGACGTTCGGGATTTCACGGGGCAGGGAGATGTCGATTTATATTTTGGTGAGTCCAAGATGGAAGGTGACGAATCGTATATCACACATCCGGACGGACTCAGGCTCTGCGGATTCGATGCGGTGGACTTCAAACCAACAAATAATGAATACTTAATCGGCTACCTAGATGAAGAGCGGTTCATTAACTCAAGGGTAGATGATATTAATAATAATTACATCATCGATGATCACTTCGGCATTCTTGTGTTTGAGGCGAAACGTGATGATGCCATTGAAGTTGTCGCGTATATCGATACCGATGCGGACGGGCATATTGATGATGAAAAACCGATTCATGACTATCATGTCAATTACGAGACATTTCAATTGCGCGGCCGCAACCGCGAAACAGATAAAAATTTACTTACATTTGCAATAAATATTTCGATAGATGAAATGCGCGTATCGATCCATTTTGATGATAGTGGTCACGGTACGCATGTCGCCGGCATTGCCGCCGGTTACCAGATCAATGATCAAGCCGGTTTCAACGGTGTAGCTCCCGGGGCGCAAATCATTAGCCTCAAAGTGGGTAACAATACGTATGCCGGAGGGGCGAGTGTTTCAGGAAGCATAAAAAGGGCACTGCGTTTCGGCATCGATTATATCAGAGAGAACGACGTAGCAGGAGTATTTAATCTAAGCTATGGTCTGGGTTCGGAATATGAGGGCAACAGCGTCCTTGAACAGCATATGGACCGTTTGCTTGCGGACAATGAGGATATAATGATTTGTTTGAGCGCCGGCAATATGGGACCAGGCATTTCATCCTCGGGCTGCCCTGCTTCGTCGTATCGTGCCATTGCTACCGGCGCCTTGCTGCCTCGCACGATCGCGCGCGATATTTATGGCGCTTCGCTGCCGGATGATAAAGTATTCATTTTCAGTGCCCGCGGCGGAGAAGTCAATAAACCGGACCTGCTTGCTCCTGGAGCTGCCATATCATGCGTCCCCGATTTTAGATCGGACGCTGAAATGCAGGGAACCAGTATGGCATCTCCACATGCAGCGGGCGCGGTGGCGCTGTTGATGAGCGCGGTGCTTCAACAAAATACAGATGCCCCGCTCAAAGGAGCTATCATCAAACGGGCGCTGAAATATAGCGGCTCCCTGGTACGAGGCTATGATTTGATCGAGCAAGGAACTGGTATTATCAATGTGCCCCGGGCGCATGAAATTTCAAAATCCTGCTATGACCAAAATGAATTCAACATGCTGCTCGATTATCAAATTGAAACCAATTGCCCGGCATATCCGGATGGCAAAGGCACTGCCGCATTTTGGCGCGCTGGCGGTTACTTTCCACCGGAGACCGAACCGCAAGCGTTTTTCATCAAAGCGATTTTTCCTTCGTCGTTGGAGGCAGACCAGCGGGCAGCCTTTTTCCGTTCATTCGAATTGCGCTCTTCAGATGACTGGTTGAGTGCTGAAAAACGCTTCGTTTTCATTAAAGGCGAAAACAGCGCCCGTATCGATGTTAGATACAATGCAGATAAAATGAAGGAGCCGGGTCTCTATTCAGGCAAAATAAGCGCTTATCGCAAAGGAAACGACGAAACTCCTGAATTTGAATTGAAAAACACGATTATCATCCCGCATCAATTTCATGCGCTGAATCAATATCAAAAGTGCTTCATGAATCAGAAGCTTTCGCCCGGTAGCGTCGAGCGCTATTTCATTCTGGTTCCGCCGGCGGCGTCGATGATGCAGGTGAAGTTTCAGGCAGTAAAGGATAAATGGTGCGAAATCGTCCCATATCTGTTTGATCCGGACGGGCATCGGTATTCCGTGCTTGCCCGGATTTCATCCCGGAAGGAAAATGAGGTAATTAAAACGCTCACGACCGAAAACCTGCAGCCGGGAATATGGGAAATTGTCGCGTATTGCCCATTTGAAGAAGTCAAGCCTTCATATTTCAACGCTGAAGTGAATTTTACCGGGCTAAGCATCGATCCGCCCAAACTAACGACTTTTGAATATGAAATGGGCACACAGCCCACCGGGCAATTTTCCATCAGAAATCAATTCAATCGTCCTTTCGATGGCACTGCAAAAGGGCTATTGGCGGGCTATAAGCGCACACGACGAATCAAGCTCTCCGCAGGTGATGACGACTATCGCTATTATTTCAAAACTTCACCGGATGTTGACAGAATCGTCTTTGAAACTGAAATGTCACGCGATGTATTCCTGAATTTTACCGATGTGGCTTTGAATATTGTCGGTCAAGATGAGCAGTATGTTGTCAAGGAAGGAATGAATTTTCGCTTGAAACGAATTCAGCTCTCAAATCCCGGCAGCGGTCAATATACATTTGAGCTATTGGCGGCTCTTGCTGATCCTGATTTTGCAGGACGATGGGAGTTTTTGCTGACTGAATATCACTATTTGAGACAGCAGGATTATATTGATATTTATGTAAAAAAAGATGGCAGGTCGACCTTTCAGGTTTATCCGGATCAGGAAGTGACCCTCGATTTTACACTTGAAGATGCGCCCAGGGTTGCACCCTCGGGTTTTGTGAATTTTGGATTGATTTTTTTGAAAGATAAATATAGCAGGGAAATCCAAACCACCTTGCCGGTTGCGATAAAAACCGGCGTCGAATAGCCGCAACGGCTAAGGAGAACGAAGTATTGATTTATTTGGTTGAAGACCTTTCAGGTGTGTGCTTTTGGGTAAATTAAAAAATTTGCCCTACGAAAACATGGCGTTTCAAAACCCCTTTAAATAGAAAAACCGTCGGGCTATTGTCTTGCCCGACGGCTTTATGAAATAAAAAATGGTAAATAACCAACATTAAGCTTGCCCAATTGATCCATGCCAAATTGGAGCGTAACTTAAACACACATTCACCGGCTGCGAGTTGCTAACGTATGAAAGCCGACTAATAGCCGAACGTATATACCTGCCTGAATGTCGAATTGCCTTTTTTGGCATCGATTGCACCGAAATCGTCCCAGCGCCTGATACGATTGATGATACAGCGTTCAACACGATCGTTATTAATTGTTGAAGACACCAGTTTTACATCCTGCACTTTGCCACTGGGAATGATTGTAAATCGCACAACGACCTTGCCTTTCAGGTTGGGATTTCGCTTGAGTTCTCGTTGATAGCAGGTTTGAATCGCAGCATTGTGTTTATTAACAATCTCGGAAACATCATCAGGATTACGTCCGCCACCATGACTTCCGGACGCACTTTCGACGATAGCGGGTGCATCAGCGACCATCAAATCGCCTTTACGGGACATGTCTTTGGAATTTGCTTCCGCCAAATTGCCGATCAGTTCATCGATGCTGCCCCCGGATTTGGAGCGCTCGCCACGCGCTTTGCCGCCCCTGGCGCCACTTCCCTTGCCCGAACCTGTTACTGATCCATCGCTCCGTTTCAAGCCATCAAGATTGCTCAACACATTTCCTATATTGTCTGTGCTGGGACCGATATCACCCAGAATATCTACGACGCCTTCACCAGATCCTTCACCGCTGCTAGCTGTGAGCAATCCAAGTACGCCTTTTGTGCTTACCTCTTGTGAGATCGCATCGCGGGAACGTTTTCGAGCTGCTATGGCATCACTGCGACCCGCTTTTCGTTCTTCCGCGGTACTGGTTTTTGTTTCGGCTATACTTTCTTTCTCGTCCTTTCCTTGATCTTCAGCTTCTTCAGCTTCCGCCTCATTTTTTTCAGCATTTTTAGCTTTGGAATCAGCTTTAGTGATCGCATCGGACTCATCGAGTTGCTGATCAGTTTCAGCTTCCTCAAATTGGACAACATCCTTATCCAATACCAGACTGGCAAACTTCCGCTGGATACGCGCAATATCATCTTTTGTAAATTCTTCCACAGGCGCATTATTTAAATAATAGAGCATGCCAAACAAATGAACGACAAATGAACATAAAAGAATACCGATAAATCGTTTATCGATATAATCGAAAAAATGTCGTTCGAACTCGCTTGGAAATTTTAGCAGCGAAAATTGGGCATCCGGATTCATTGCATAAGATGAAGAACCAGGATCTGCAGATTTGCGTGAATGGCTCCCAATCGACGATTGTTTTTTTTGACGTTCCACATCAACCTCATATATTTGCGATTTGAAATTGCGGACAAATAAGAAGGTCATCCTTGAAATCAATGTTCGATGGATAGTGCCGCTTTGCCGGGCAAAGTTTAGCTTTCTCAGTTTTTTTCAATATCGCCCGGCATCGATGCAAAGATTCGGATTCAATTTTTTGATACAACGACCAATTCTTATTCTGCTGATTCGTGAGCAAGGAATCCTTACTCTATGTGTTTAGTCGTTAAATCTTTTCAAAAAATGAATCTGAAAATTTGCCATTCGGCAATAAATTCCCCTGCTTTTTAATTCTGCTCTGTATGGGCTCAATCCGTCTTTTTGTAGACAACGAGCCTCATATTTCCGTATTCAGCCCTGCCGCAAGTTGCCATTACTTTGACAAGCAGCTTATATGGCAGGCGATAATCGCCTTGAATCGTAACTTTATGAGAGAATTTGGTTCCGTATAATTCTTCCATTTTTTTCGCTTCTTTGGCGAAAGTAGTCAATTTATTGAGCAATGGTGTAATGATCAATTTATACTCATCTGCAACCAGTTTCGCGGGATCTTCACTCGCTTCGAGCAGCACAGGCGAATCATTAACCAAAATCTCCTTGCGAGTCACCACCAGATCAAGCGCAACCTCCGGGGGAGTTTGAACCGTTGATTTGGGGAGTTCCAGATGGTCGGAAGGATTAATGAGTTGTCCCTCGGTTGAATAAGTTTTCAGCAAAAACACGAGGATGATTGTAAACATGTCCATCATCGACGTCAGGTTCAATTTTGCTTTTCCGGGATCTGTATTGTGTTTTTTAGCACGTGATGGAATGAAAGCCATAATAGTTACCCCTGTTTTTACAGGTAATTAGTGTATCCCAAATTTTGTAAAACGAAATAATTCAAATCACGACCTTCCAGTCTTAAGCACCTGAAAGAGTTTTGAATAATGGAGCCGGATCGATCAATCTCCTGCTTGTAGCCATCCGGCTTAATTCACTTGCGCTGTTGCCACCCAGGTGGCAGCAACTCGTAATCACCAGTTTGGTTATTTTTGAATTCCAATCCTCAAATTCCCCGGTAACAAGCCAATTCATTGCTTAGAATCCTTTTGAAATCAAAATCAACAGACGCATCTCGCCGAAAACATGCTTAGAAAATAACACCCGCTGAAATTGATACTTGCGGAAAAAGCTCATCTTTTGGGGTCCAGGCTTTTGTAATTCCGGTGCTGGAATCACGAATTGTATCTGCTTTAAATGGTGCTCGGGCGGCATCCATCGTGCTGACCAGCACCTGGTAAACTATATCCGATTCCGCCATGATGACGATTTTGTCTGTATCCGGGAATTTATCTTCGACGCGGGTTTTTATCAGCATCAGCTTTTGATTAAGTTTTTCATAATCATACTCACCATTCGCACTTACAGGGATTGATACGCCGGATTCATCATCGCCTTTTAGGATTGCCATTGAACTTGAAAGAATGAATCCTTTTTCGGAGATTGTGATTCCCATGTCAAGTTTGCGCTCTTTTTCTTTTGGCAAATCTACCAGGGCGGATCCGGGACCGACAGATGGCGGCAGATTCAATTCGATGATCCCTAATTTTATAAATTGGGCGGATGTCAAAAGCAGCGGAATCAGAACAACCATCAGATTCATGATCGGCGTCAGATTCGGCTCGGCGCTTTCTTGTGAATGAGTTCTTCGTAATGATGGTTTGAATGCCATGATTATTGATTCCCGGTAATTAGGTTAATCAGTTTTACAGTATGCTCATCAATTTCATCGATAATTTTTACAGTTTTATTATGGATAAATGTATAAAGCAAAATTGCTGGTACAGCGATGATCAATCCGAGCAAGGTGGTATTCATGGCTACTGAAATACCGCGAGCGAGCATTTGCGCTTTCATGGTGGCATCGATACCAGGTGCCGACACGGATTTAAAAGCCTCGATCAGCCCGTAGATTGTTCCCATCAACCCGATCAAGGTTGACACATTACCGATCATTGCCAGAAAATTAGTACGCTCCTGCAATTTGGGAATGACTTCCAGAGTTCCTTCATCTACGGAATTTTGGATAGTACGGAAATCTATGGAATCGCTTTCGCTAACTTTTTTCAAACCACACATGACGACTTGCGGCAGTGCTTTCTTTCTGGCTGACGCACATAATGCCACAGCTTTTCGATAATCGCCCGCTTTCACTAATTTTCGAATCTCAGCCATAAAACGCGATGCATTGATATTCGATCTCACCAAAATATAATACCCACGTTCAATCGCAATAGCTACCATGAAAATTGCCATTACGAATAACATCCACATAAAAAGCCAACCAGCTTGATCCGGACTAAAGTTTCTAAGCATATCAGCCATTTAAGACCTCCATTAAGTTAAACACGTATTTGTATAAAATGCTTAAATGATAACAATCATAATTTTTTTGACTATACGCATACCATGAACGGTTCACATCTCATCCAAATCGTCCTGGTCTTTCTTTTTTGATTTTGATTTTAATTTCTCCTTCGAGGGTGGCTTTACATCAATTTTTTTGATTTTGATGACATCTTGCCGGTCTTTGCCCAAGAACATCGGCTTTTTCGGAATTTGCTTCAATTCGTTTTCGAAGGAACGATCAACGAATTCAGCCTTACTCAAGTCCGGCTCCACACGTTTGGGCAATATTGAAACTCTCGGTTTTTCAACCACCGCCTGAATAACAATTTCATCAAGGCTTATTTCAGTTCCGGCGGTTTCTTTCATATCTCGAGGCACAGATTCTTTTTTGGCTTTTGCTTTAAGGGTGTCGATTGGCGCCTTACTCGAGTCTTGTGCAATCACACAATTGCCGTGAAAGTCAATGAAAACTGAGAGCGCGAACAATACAATTAATCGAAGGCATAGTATCTGATTTTTCATCGGTCATTTTTTCCGATTTCAAGCGTACAATGCAAAATTTCCTGCTTTAATATATTAGTATATTTTTATTGAAAATAAGATTTTGTCTGGTAATGCTATCGAGCATTTGAAATCTCAGCTTTTTACGTTTTTCCTCCCAGCCGGGCAAGGTCTGCAATTTGATGATCGCCCGTAGCCCGCGCCCGGATTTATCTTCATCAGAGCATTCAATTGCAATAATATTTTTCCCGGCTTTCAAATAGTCGGTAAGATTATGACTTTTATCGACTTCCCAACTTATCGAATCTTGCGCGCCAGCGGCTGCGATATATTCGCCATTAAAGAATAAATTATAGGAATCATCGGCGGAAATATGGATTTCTCCGGAGACCGGCAGACCTTCAATCTCGACTGCTTTCCTGAAAAATGTTCTTGTTGTCGGAACCTTTCGATATTCGAACGTTCGCATGACAGCGAGGTCATTTCCTGAATCGCTGGCAACAATTTGAGGTCCAACAATCGCTGAAGTGTCACCGGCATCACTCCTGACACCTATAGCAGCGCTATCGGCGGTTTGATCTGCCAATTCCAGCGGTGTTGATATTTCGATAGTATCTATCTTCATACACCAGATTCGTTTTGCATCCTCAGCGTCGATTTCAGGTTCATCCATCACGATATATGCTTTTGACCAATCTTCCATGTTGAATTCCAGAGTCGTCCACCCCTTTTTATATGCGGGTGTTGCAAACCAACTGCTGTCAGTCGCCTCAACCTTCAAAACCGATGTCAGCTCGATCAGGTTGCCATATTCTTCGGGATTTGTTCTAACAAGCTCCAGGATGATGTTGTTGGTCCATGGATTGGTAATTCCAAAATCTTTCGAAATCGTAAATCCGAGTTCGAGGAATTCCTTTTGGGCATCTTTAAAAGAAAAATAGCAATCATCCATCGCAAGAAGCCCGTCTTCGAATTCAATCTTGTCGGTTTCCTTATACAATGTTTCAAATGTTTTTTTGCTCTTATTGGCATCGACGGATAACGAATCGGCAATTTTGCTCAACGCATAAACCGTTTTCAGCAGCGCCAACTCAGTTTCTTCAATCAGAGGATCCTCTATCACGACTTCCTGAGCTTTTGTAAGCGTATTTTTATAAAATGTGATGGATGCTTTGCCGAATGCTTTACCATAATCGATCACCGTTGCCATCTGATCGGAAATGTCACTTGCATCCTTGCCCGAATTCACCAGAGTGTGATATAGCTGATTCTTCTCGCTGTATATCAGGAACGCATCTTTTGCCATTTTATAGTATTCATCCGGCAATATATTGCTTGATACAACAACTCGCCGCTTTGAAAGATCGATCCACTGATTCGCTAAATTCATTTCACGCGCCACGTAAATGTTCCGGGCATGGGCATCCACAATTTGCTGCAGCAGCGGTCGTATTGCTTTATTCAGGACCTGGTTACGGTATTCCATGGCAGCGATTTCATCGAGTTCATCGGGAATGGGCGCTGCCAAAAATTGATTCACCGATTCATAATTTAATTCAGCGACATCATATATGATTTCCGATACTTTTTCTTTGGAGCGTTCAATCCATTTTCTGGCTACATAAAGCGTGCTATCTTCAATCGTCACTCGCCCGCCAGTTGAGGCAAGACTGGTACTATCGACAGCCGAATCAGCAGAGGCGAAAGTTGTTGATTTTATAGAAGCTTCAAAATCATCGGCAATTCGGGTCAAAACTTGAACGGAATTTTGAAAAGAACTGATTGCCCGCTCGTATAATTCGGCGGAAGTTTGATTAATCTCTTTCAGCGCGACAATTCTACGCGTTTCCGTCATTTCGGGCAATTCCTGCCTTGCCCAGGTTTCTGCAAATTCTTCATAGGCGCGCGCGATATTGTATGTAGCTTCATACAACCGGACGGTCCCATATCGGGCAACTTTTGTGTAATTCTCCACAATTAGCATCAGCATCTGCTTTTTGTTCTTTTTTGCCTCGTCGAGGGCAGATTGTGGCATCCTGAATTCGATCTGGCTATATTCCTCAAATTGAATTTCGGTGAGCTTGAACAATGCTTCAGCCGCATAAAAATCATTGCCATCTATATTTTTTCCCTTCAGTTCTGCACTCTTATGGATCGCCATATCGAACTCTTGCTTGGCGCGAACCAGGTTGTTGTTGGCTTTATAATATTCGCCACGGTGAAAATATGTTTCAACAACCCGCGGTGATTCCGGGTATTTGAGCGCATAGTCGCCGTAGATTTGATTAGCCTTTTCAAGTTCCCCTAATTTTAGATAATATCCGGCAATATCGAAATATAGATCGTCCGCATCTTCCGAGCCGGGATATTTCCGCACATACTCCTTATTCACACGAATGGCGCTTTTCCAATCCTCGGCTCGCACATAAAAAACACTTGAGTTAAACAACGCATCTCGGGATCGATTCGTGTCCGGATGCTCTTCGGCAAGTTTTTCATAGGTGATGGCGGCATTTCGGTTTTCTTTCAATTCACCGTAATCGATTGCCAGATTGTTGATAGCATCGAGTCTATATTTTGATCGACTATAATTTTCGATGAGGTAATCGTACGTTTCCACCGCACGGCGATATTCCTTCGCTTTATCATATTCATACGCGCCGTTAAACAGCGAAAGATCGGCGAATGGAGCGGTTGGCACCTCCAAAACCACCCTTACATATTCATTTCCGGCTTTCAAATGCTCGCCCGACTCTGACAGCGCTTCGGCATTCAAAAAGATCGATTCAGCCAGTCGCTTTACAGCTTTTTCGGTTATTTCAGTGGATGCAGAGCTCTCCCGCAGCTTTTTTGCCACAATCTCCGAGCTTCTGAAATCGCGCTTGCCAAAGTAGCATTCCATAATCGTATATTTAGCAAAATCGACATTCTCGCTATTGGGAAAGTGCTTCACAACAGTATTGAAATATTTAAGTGCTTCCCTGAATTGGTTATGATTGTAATACAACGCTCCGGCATTGGTAAGAATAACCGCAGCTTCGGCTTCGTGGGGAAAGAGCATAATGTAATTGTTGTATGCCTCAGCTAACCGCATATCAGCAGCACTCATTTCCCTTGTCTGGTACGCAATCGCATTTCTAAAATTTGCTGTTAAATCTATTTTCTCAGTAGGCTGAACTGAAGCCACTTCATCGCCTTCTGTCGCTTTTTTGATTGAATCTGCACGCGCAACCAGCTCTTTTGCAATAACAATAGCATTCTCGGCTGCATATTTTTGATACCGCGTATCCCAATAGAAATCGCTGATTTTCAAATATTCATCGTAAGCCAATTCATAATTTTTTAATTTCGTATCGAGTGCCCACGCCAGATTCCAGTGAATCAGTACCGCGTTTGAATCGTCCGGAAAGGATTCGAGATATTTTCGGCTATCGCTGATGACCTGGGAATACAGGTCGATTGATCCTGATTCCTCGGCTCGTTGGAATAATAAATTGATATTCTCTCGCATGGCTCTTTCGGTCAGGCTTCGCGAATCCTTACGGGCTTGTTCAGTGCTATTTTTCTCCCACCAGGTACTGCCCGGACGATAATTATTGAATAATTTATCGCGGGCAAAATAAGTCATCCGGTCATCTTCTAGGTATTGATATGATCTTATGATTTTATTTTGGATTTTGGGCGATTCGGGAGCGAAGGGATACATTTTCAATAAAATTTCATAGGCTTCAATTGCCCTGGCATATTCTTCCTTCTCCTCCATATAGGCATCACCGATTCTTTGCAGAACCTTAAATCCGTAGGCTCTGCCGCCGATGTCGGTTAAATATGTGGCAGCACCCTCGGCTCCCCCATAATCAAGAAAGCTGATTCCAATATATTCGACGGATTCATCGTGCAAATCCGGATTCGTATATTTTTGGGTGGGATCCAGTACTTTCGCCCGTTCAACATCGTCTGCTAAAAGTGTGAAATATGACACAGCTTCAGGGTACATATCGAGGCGATAAAAGCTCCATCCTAATCGATACAGCGCTTCGTCGTATTTGGGGCTATCCTTATAGTACAGGATTTGCTTATAAATCGAGATCGCGTTTTCCAGATCATTAATCGGTGGATTGAAATAGTATTCCGCGATTCTCATCATAGCATCGGGCACATAGCGGCTATCCGGGAATTCATCAATAATTTTTTGATAAACTGTGCGCGCGGAATCTTTTTGAGTTGTTTGTTCGAGCAGGAATCCTTTGTTGTAAAGCGCATCATCAACAAGCGAGCTTTGCGGAAAATCAGCAATGATCCGTTCATACAATTCCAGTGACACGCCCAAATCGAGTTGCGGTTCATCCGGTAGCGGAATTGTATCGTTTTCGCTGCGCTTCTCCATAATATCATCAAAGGCATTCATTGCATTTAAGTAGTCATCTTCTGCTTTTTGATAATGCAATTCAGCCAGTCGCAAGAGAATTTTATCAAGTATCCTGCTTTCAGGATGCTGTTTTATGAATGCTTCAGCTTCTGCAATACCCTTATCCCTGAGTTCCTTTTTCTCGCCTTCGAGCTTATTTATCTCACTGAGATAATATTTTTTATATTCGAGCAGGTCCTCGATGGAATATTTTTCGAGTAATGAATCGCTAGGCTCGTTATTGAGTGGTAACGCGGATTGTTCTTCCTGTGCACAGGCATGGTGTGTGAATATGCCCACGCAAACGACTCCTATTATAATGACAAAACGTAGCTTCATATTACCATATAGTTTATGAAATGAATTCTGACAAATGCTCTCAACCGCTAATTGCTTAAAGGTTCGTCTTTAGTTGTTTTTTTTTCAAACTGTCGTTTACGAAGTTCTTCTTCCATCATTCTTTCAAATTCTTCGTCTTCGGTGCGTTTTTGTACTTCTTTCTCTTTGCTATCGAAATAAATGTTATCAAAATATTTTCTGCGCTCCAGTTTCTCTAACCGAACTCTTTCCTTCTGGATTTTCGCTTCAATCTGTTCCATTTGCTGATTGAAACATTCGACTTTACGTTCCAGCATGGTTTTCTTTTTTGACAGGATATCTTCAACAATAGCCACATTTTGGGAATACGCCTCGATCTTCTTTTGCTGGTCTTTGATGGTGCCAAAATTTATATCGGTCATCCCGAGACCTGAGTAATCCGTCCAATGCTCAAAATTTGTATTCAAATCTTCAACTTCATTTTGTGTCAGCCATATTTGCAGGCGATTCAATCGATTTTGCAAATCCTGAAGCTCGGATTCCAGCATTTCCAGGTCAACACTCGATTCGATATCATTCATGGATTCTCTTTGCCCGAGCAATTTTGTTACTTCCGCAATATCAGCTTCCAACCGCTTTTTTTCGGTTACCATATCCTGAATCATATTGTTTAAAATGCCGCGTCGATAAGCAATGCCACCTTCTTTAGTCGCCAGGGGATATTCTATAAAGTGATTTGTATTGGCTGCATTTGATGTATTTTCAAAATCTTTCAATATATTCAACAGCCTTTCGCGCTGTTCTTCCGCCATACTCAATTCTTCATAATTTCCACCTTCCCGCGCTTGCTTTATCATTGCATCCAGTCTTTGAACCTGTCGCACGATCTCCCTGCGCTCATCATTGAGTTGGCGAATCACAATGCTGCCGGTAGTTCCGTGTTGGCTGAATGCGAGTAGGGCTTCGTTAAGCGTGTCGCGAATGCGTTGTACTTCCGGATAGAGCGCCTCATCCTGTCTTTCCAGGACTTCTTCCTCCAGGCGATTAAGCTCTTTTGATTGTTCGATGATATGCCTTCGCTCTTCGTTATATTTTTCGGAAAGATCCAGTGTACTGCGCGCACTTGAAATGTACTGCAAATCGGCTTTTGCTTCGACTTTTTTGTCCAGAATTCGCTTGCAGTGAGCACTCAACGCCAGTGCTTCGTATGTATAATTTGATGAGACATAAATATTTAGAAGCGCATTCGTTTTATCGATCGAATCAGAATACTTGCCCGTTTTGAGATTCGCCCATGCTTGAGCAATCAGGCTGTTATCGAATTCCTCATACCCTTTGGATACGCGGTTGAATACATCCAACGCCTTCTCGTACTCACCTCGTTGGTAATGAATATATCCCAGCTTTATCAAAGCATCATTTCGAATCGTTGCCGCGTTGATATCAGACCAGGGATAATTTTCAATATCTGCCAGGTTTGTGAATATTTTTTTTGCCTTTGAAAAATTATCCAAATTTACATATACTATACCTAAAAGGTACTGCCCCGGATAGTAATATTTGGAGGATTCTGAGATGAGTTCCAGCGCTCGTTTCGCGTCTTTAAATTTTTGAGCTTCGGCGTAGGCATAACCAGCCAAATAATGCGCATTGCTCAATTGCTCTTCTTCCAGAGTTGGCGGCAACTGCTTCAGTTTCTCATAATATGAAAATAATTTGCTTTTCCAGCCATAAGTAAAGCTGATGAGCATCATTTTCCAGATGGCTCTTGCTCTATAATTCGAATCAGGATAATCATCCAGCAAAGCGGAATACCCGGCGAACGCAGCATCGAAATAAGAGCGGGCAAAATTGGCTTCACAAATATAAAAATGAATCCCATCCATATTCGGAAAATAGTCCGAATAAAACTTCAGTATTTCATTGAATTGCAAGTCAGCCAGATCGTAGTCTTTTGCAGCGAAGTTCAGCAATGCGTCGCTCATATCCAATTCAAGCATTCGATTGCGTTCGCTGGCTGTCGCTGTGGCAACAAGTCGTTGTTTCAAAATACGATACTGCGTCAGACGCGCCGTGAACTCGGAATATTTATGAGCTTTCCATTGCTTCAAATAATCGGATATGGATGGTCCATCAACCTTGCGTTTCAAATGATACCCCAGCAGCACCAAAATGCGCCGGTCGACGCTTCGCACAAGGTCGGCTTTGGTTTTCTGAATATCATCCCTCACACCAGTTGTATCAGTTCTTGACGAGTCCGCAATTTGATCGATTTGATTCAGAATCGCCACCACCTTCTCAGCTTCCAGCATATATTCCTGGACGAGGTCATCTTGTGTTTCGGAACTTTCTTCTGGTTGCCACAAACCGATGATGCGAATGAGTTTCTGTTTTTGGGACTGGATAGTTGCCAGTATTTCTTGATCATTTTTTTGCGATGCTATTTTTTCGAACAGCTCAAGTTGATCATAAATCTTCAATAGGGAGTCTATCTCAATCGAATACTGCTGGATAAGCTTCGCTGCATCGCTTTTGGTGTGTTGCTTCTTTTTATGAAGCTTTCGGTTTTCGAGAACGCCTCCGAGTTGAGATTTCAGGTCACTGATTTCGTCGAGAATCTTTCGATTTTCAATTCTCGAAACATAACTCTCTAAATCTTCCAACTCGTGAATCAGCGAAACAATCGCTTCCAGTTCAGTTGAATACTCATCGATGAGGCTATCCTGCTTCGCATAGATCAACTTGAATCCGATATCGGCGCCAAATGTTTCGAGTGTTCCCCGCTGCCTTATTTCGGCGATGATATTTTGAATCATCTGCAAGAGAAACTTCTCTTTCGCCGACATTTTTCTCAGCCAGTTTTTGGTTTGCAGATCCAAATAATTTTTCAACCGTGTATTAAATTGTACCTCTGGTTGTTTTTCTGATTGCCTATCGGCTGAGTGTCCGGTGTTCACTGAGCTGAAAACCAGTAGACTCAGGAATATCATCAGCCAACGAGAATTGACTTTGCCTATTTTGAAATACAATCCTGCCATACGTGTGCTGAATTTCAGTTAATGTGCTTAATTTTAAACCAAATACCATCAATCGCTTGATATGAATTCCGGGTGAGTGACCTAAAAATTGCAAAAATCATGCCTAGTAAAGAAATTATAAAATCTTAGTATGGTCGTTTATTGATAGCATATATTTTTACAAAACGTTAATGCCATAATATTGCCTTCCCAAGAACTGAAAAACTCATCCGCCTTACACCGTACGCTCTGAAGCGGAGTAGAAAGCAACCTTATAAAAACAAAACACATATTCAGCATACTGAATATTGAAAATTACGAAAATGAAAATTAATCTTATAAAAATTTCATTTTTAGTCAGTTAATAACGATTCCATATCAACCGATTCAACTATGTATATTTGTAGCGGCTTAAAAGAGTGTAACGAGATGATGCAACTTATTCTCTTAATCCGCCCAACCTTCAGACAACAAGCGTTTAAAAAATGTAAAATTGTATTAAGATGAGGGTGGTCGAAAATGCTTCATTGCATAAAAATGAGACGAAGGATAATGATTGCGAAACTGCAATTGACTTGGTAGGAGTAACATTGCTAAAAATTGATAGTTAAATAATATAACACATAGGATCGCCTCAGTTTGAATTAGCGCCAGTTGAAAACGCTGCTTCAAAAAAAACCCTCTATTTCAATACAGGAATAGAGGGTAGCTCTTTGCACAAGTGAATGTCAAATTAATTGACTGCAAAAAATTGGGCAGTGAATCAATTTCGCTAATGTAATTTAATTTTCAGACTGCGGTTTTCCCGATTCGGAATCGCTCAGAGGTTTTGGCACAAATTTATCAGGCGTTTTTTTCATCGTTCTATCAAGTAGCGGCAAATCATCGCTTGCCATTGAGCACTTTCCTTCGAAGAGCGCCCCTTCTTCGATGACAAGCTTCGTTGTTTTCATCTCGCCCCTGAATTCCGACTTGGATTCCAATCCGATCTTGCCACTGGCGATTATTTTACCTATCACCTTTCCACCGATTAGCGCATTTTTAACTGTGATATCGCCGTCAATTTCTCCCTCTCTGCCAATATAGAGAGCGTCAGTTGTTTTCAGTTTTCCCTTAAATTTTCCATCGATTCGCAAGCTATGCTGCAATTCCAATGTTCCTTCAAAATAGGAGTCTTTCCCAAGAATAGTGCTTAACTCGCCAGATTTTGAATAGGTGGATTCCTCTTTTTTATTCCACATACTAGCTCCTTTTTATTAAAGTACCTGATTCATTATCTTCAAATAAATATTTGCATTTATTTTCACTGGTTTACATTCGCAAAAAACTTAAAAGAATTTGCTTGGGATCGACAGGCTCACCGTCGTGCCAAATCTCAAAATGGAGATGAGGATCGGTGCTATTTCCGGAATTGCCGAGAAGGGCAATAGAGTCGCCTTTGCGAACATAGCTTTTTTCAGGAACCAGCAAGCGATCGTTATGTCCATAGTAAGAGAAAAAGCCTGAGCCGTGATAAAGGATGATCAGGTTCCCCATATAAAACGTCCAATTTGCAAAAACGACGATGCCATCCCCGGCAGCTTTAACGCTCGTTCCTCTCTTCGCAACGATATCGATGCCTTGATGGCTCTTGAAGTCTGCTGGAGAAAACCACTGCATGCTTCTGAAATCCTGGGATAAGTATCCGTTGACAGGCAGCAGCGTGGGCATTCGCCGGGCAAAATCATGGTAATCGGTTTTTTTCCATTGCATAAAATCGAAATCGCCCATGATTTGATTTTCCTCACTGGTGCTTTCTTCAGCCTCACCGCGGATGCCTGGAATATTTTGAAGGGTACTTCGTTTCGATTTTACATCCTTCGAGTGCGAAAACTTGCTAAAATCGAACGGCTGTTTGATCCCCAACGCGTTTTTTATCCTTTCGTACCTGCGCTCCAAATCAGAAAGCTCTTCCCATAATTGATACGTTTTCGTCTGATATGCCAACAATTCCTGATTTTGTGTTTCGAGATTCGTATTTTCACTGCTTACGATAGCATAGCGCCAGTAGAAAATTGCCCCCATCACAATGTGAACGATCACCACGATACCGATAACAGCCAAAACTCTCAGCAGCCGCAAACTCACCTGAAACGAAAACGGTTCGGTATCGTCATCGGGAATCAATAAAATGGAAAGATTTTTTTTATTTCGAAATCTTTTTGGCGTTAGCATATTCCTTTTCTAACCCCTATATTCTAATTTTGATACTAAGGAGGTGCGATTAAATAAATTACCCATCAAAATTTCTTAAGTTGCTATTTATCAATATAATTTTTAAGCAAAATGTCCAAGTTATTTAATCCCACCTCCTAAACATAATTACAAATTTTCAACCAATCCCAAAATACGCTCTAGCTCATCATCCGAATAAAACTCGATCTCAATTTTTCCGGATTTACCCTGTTTTTTTATCCTTACCTGCGTCGCAAATACCCTTCTAAAAGTATTTTCCGCATTCTCGATATACAATGGGATTTCCTGGTTAACGCGTTTTTTATCGCTGCCGACTGGGATTGCATTTTCTTTTTTGACCAGAGCCTCAACTTTGCGAACTGACAACTGGCTCTTAACGGCTTTCTTGAAAACTTCCAGTTGTTTTCTTCGATCTTCAATTGAAAGCAGCGCGCGCGCATGCCCCATCGACAAATCACCCACAATAAGGCTCTCCTGGATGGCATCCGGCAATTTTAACAGGCGGAGAAAATTTGTGACCGTCGATCTTTCCTTCCCGACTTTCTGCGCTACTTCTTCCTGGGTCAGGTGGCATTCGGCTAATAATCTCTGGTAGCCCCTGGCAACATCGATTGGATTCAAATCCTCCCGCTGAATATTTTCAATGAGCGATAATTCGAGCATTTCCTCATCGCTTTGAACATTCAAAACATAGGCAGGAATTGTTTCAAAATTCAAATCGAGCACCGCGCGCAACCGGCGCTCGCCAGCAATCAACTGATAACGTGATTCAAATTCACGCACTGTGATCGGCTGAATAATGCCCTTTTCAGCGATTGAATTCTTCAGCTCCTCCAGTGCAATTGGATCAAAATTTTGTCGAGGTTGAAATGGGTTCGGTTCAACTTTGCTGACCGGGATCTGCAAAACGCTGCTGCTTTTCGATGTTTTGGATGGCTCTTCAATGTCGGTTTCGAGATCGGGAATTAATGCACCCAATCCTCTGCCCAACCTGGTTTTACCTACCATTTTTCATCATTTCCTCGGCTAATGCCATATAGCTTTCTGCACCCGGGGAAACCGCATCATATAAAATTATTGGTTTACCGAAACTCGGTGCCTCGCTTAATCGAACATTTCGATTGATAACCGTCTTAAAAACCTTGTCCTCAAAATATTTTTTCACATCATCGGCAACCTGTCGCGACAAGTTTAATCTGCCATCATACATTGTGAGCAAAACCCCTTCGATCTCAAGGTTCCGATTCAAATGCTTTTGAACCAGGCGGATGGTATTGAGTAATTGACTGAGACCTTCCAGAGCATAGTATTCACATTGAATCGGTATGAGGACGGCGTTGGCGGCAGTCATTGCGTTCAGCGTGAGCAAACCCAACGACGGCGGACAATCAATAAATACATATTTGTATTCTTTCGCGAGCCGTTTGAGAGCGTTCTCAAGGATTTTTTCGCGCGAAATCACGCCCACCAATTCAAGCTCAGCGCCTACCAAATTTTTGGTAGACGGGATCAAGTCCAGAAAATCCAATTCCGTTTTGATGATGGTCTGGTTGATATCCTCGCCATTAATCAGAATCTCGTAAATACTTTTTTTTATTTTCCGTTGATCGAATCCCAACCCACTCGTCGTATTCGCCTGCGGATCAATATCAATCAGCAAAATAGGGTATTCTGCGACCGCCAAGCAGGCGGACAAATTTATGGCTGTTGTTGTTTTGCCAACACCACCTTTTTGATTCGCGATTGATATGATTTTACCCATTTTTTTCTCCCATCCATCGATTTGCAAATTTTATTAATATATAATTTTAACTATTCAAATGCAAGTTAAAAATTGAAATTAAAAAAACTTTTTAACCTGATTAAAATTGCCTTTGAAAGCTCAATTGGCACCCTCGTGAACCAATTTTATTTCAACGATTCAGCTTTTGAATCGAACGAACGACCGAATTTAAATTCGTGCATATCCAGTGACCAGGAATCACGCACAATGAAGTGAGCAAGTGCTTTGCCTAATGCCGGACCCAGCATAAACCCATGTCCGCACATCCCGACACATACATAAACGCCAGGAATATCCGTTTCGTCCACGATTGGATTTCCATCCGGAGTCATACTGTAGGAGCCAGCCCATTGTCGAATGACAGCGATATTTTCGAGCACCGGAACCAGGCGAATCATCCGGCGAGGCATTTCCGTGAGAAATTCAAAGGTTGTTCCCAAATCCTTTCCGGGCACCGGCGGCTGCGGCGTATAGCACCCGATGAATTGTCCGGATAATCGCTGGATAAAATAGCAGCCATCAGCGCGATAGTCGACCAACATTGGCAGATACATGGGTTGAACGCCCTCGGTGATCAGGGCTTCATGTCTTTCAGGTGCCACGGGAAGGTCATTTCCCACCATATTTCCCACTTCTCTCGCCCAGGGTCCGGCTGCATTGACGATTTTGGGTGCGACAAAGGTTTCCCCTGTTCCGGTGAATACTGCTTTTTGTCCGTCTCCTCTGATTTCGATCGCGATGACTTCCGAATGGACTAAAATTTTGCCGCCGAGTTTTTTCATTCCCTGGTGATATCCTTTGAGCACGCGAAACGGATCAGCCTGCCCATCGGTAGGGCAAAAGGTTCCACCGAGCAGACTATCGCAATTCATTATTGGCACCAGCTTCTGAATATCTTTTTTTTCCATGAAACGCACATCGAGTCCCGCATGTTGCTGTACTGCAAGGTTTTGCAAAAAGCTGTTTTTACGAGCTTCATCATACGCCAGAAAAAGATATCCTGACGGGTACCACTCTACCGAAAAGCCAAATTCATCTTCCATGCTTTTGAATAATTCAATGCTCTCCATCGCCAGACGGATAGACGCTTCGGTAGAAAACTGGGCGCGAATGCCCGTGATGCAACGTCCTGTTGAACCCGATCCCGGAAAATTTTTCTCGATTAGAAGCACGCTTTGATTGGCTCTGCATAAATAATATGCCACTGAAAAACCGATAATTCCGCCGCCGATGACGATCACATCATATTCATTCCTCATCGGCACCTCCGGCGAGAATTTTCATGGGAACCGTTTTCAACGGTGGGCGCTGCGTCATCTGCTCGATATCACTCGCTTTTTTGCCGGTCTGCTGCGTAATTATCTGGCTGATGAGGCGACCACAGGTTCGTCCCTGGCAGGGTCCCATGCCGGCGCGCAAATGATGCTTTATTTCATTCAGTGACGTCAAACCTATATCAATCGCATCCAGAATGTCGCCAACGGTTATATCTTCGCACCGGCAGATCACTATATCGCGCGTTTGCATGTCATTATTCCCCTGTTAATCTTTTCTGCGAAAAAAGCGCACTGTCATTGAATATTTTTCAGGAACGGCGATGAAAACAATGGGCGTTCGGTCATACGCCTTCGGATTTTTGACCGATACAATTCTGCCCTCACAAACCGGTCTTCCGGAACGATCCAGCGCTGTGACGTCTTCTCCTTTTGACGGTAGCGGTAGAAATTCATACGGAATACCGATTTCAGCTTCGGCTTCCGAGTAAGTCTGATTAATAGAAAAAATAGCCAACCCGGGACAATTGGCAACGCACAAAGTGCATCCGCTGCATTTCTCGAAATCGACGACCGGAACGTTGGTGATTTCACCGGTGATGGTGATCGCGCCCTGCGGGCAAATATCCACGCATGGATTGCATGGGATGTGTTGCACGCATTCAATTACAATGACTCTGCCCTGCTTCATCCGTTCTTCGGTGGGCAATTGCAAATCTTCAATTGTAACCACGCCATTTTCGAGATAGCTCATCGCTTATGCCACTCCTTTGCTAATTGGTGTTCTCCGGTACGCGTTTTCTCACCGAACGGACCGCTTCGAAGCTCCTGCAACCCCTTGATTACATCAGCTTTCAAGCGCCTGATTTCCTCGGTGGTGCCGGTTAATTTTTCCACCGCTCCAATCCCGCAGAGCCTGCCTTCGAGCATTGCTGATGAGGCTTCTTCGATTCCGCTGACATCGCCGGCAACATAAAGCCCGGGAACCGATGTTTCCAAATTTTCATCGTGCAACGCAACGTTTCCGCCCAGTGGTGCGATATATCGCATTTCGCAGCCGGCTTGAGATAAAATTTCCGAGGTTGGATTCAATCCGACTGACAGGCAAATCGTATCGACTGCCAGTTCGCGTTCGCTTCCCGGTATTTCCTTCCAGTTGCGATCGATCCGCACAATTCTGGCGGCTTCCACACGATCGTTGCCGATGGCAGCCTGGATGGTATGCGAGGTTAAAATCGGTACGCCTGTACGGGCGATTTTTGATGCGTGTACCTGGTATGCCCCGATTGACGGCAAGGCTTCGATTACGGCTGCGACCTTCGCCCCCGCCTGAAGCAATTGATAGCTGACGATGACACCAATGTTGCCTGCGCCCACCATTAAAATTGTCTCACCGGGCAGGATGCCATATACATTCATCAGCGTTTGAACCGCGCCTGCCCCATAAACGCCAGGCAGATCATTATTTTCAAAAGCCAACATATTTTCAGCCGCGCCGGTGGCGACGATGACTTTGCGGGCACGTACTTGTTTAAGCCTGCCTTGATGAATAATTGCCAGCGTGTGCGGGTGGAAGTAGCCGATGACAGAGGTATCCGTGAAGATTTGGACATCGAGTCCCTGAAGTTGTTCGATGAGCTTGTTGCTGATATCGATGCCGCGAATTTTCGCATAATGATCGCGCGATCCGAAGAACATGTGGGTTTGTTTTATTAATTGTCCGCCAATGACGGCATTCTCATCGAAGATCATGACTTTCGCGCCCAGCTTTGCTGCATAAATCGCAGCAGAAAGTCCTGCCGGACCGCCTCCGATGATGGCAATTTCCGTTTGGTATAGCGGAAAGTCCTTGCGGATGAATTGAGTGGTGGATGTGCTGGCGGGCAGCTTGCCCCAGCCGGTTTGTGATTTGACGACCATGCCGTCGCGTGCCATGACCATGCAGCTCTTGATATTGGGGACGCCATTCACCTCCATCAGGCAGGAGGAGCACTTGCCGATGGCACAAAAAAAGCCCCGCGGTCGATGGCGTCGAAGGCTTTTTGAAAGCACTCGTATACCAGTCGCATGCAGGGCTGCCGCAATTGTTTCACCATCGAAAGCTTTGATTGGGATGCCATCAAAGGTGAATTGAATTTCTCTCCCCCGCCTAAATGTCAAAATCGGATGCGACTCAATTCTCATAACCACTCTCTGCAGAATACCATTTCGACATTCATCAATTTCAGTTATCGGTGGAAATAAACATTATAGGAAGTGAAAGAAACGATTTCGACTGGAATATAATAAAATTTTCACCAATTTCCAAATGGAAATAATTGTATGTCCCATATTTTGCAAGATTCCGAATGATCACGGGTGTGACGGGACAACTTCGACTTCGAATGCATTCGTTTGGGGAAGAGCTAGCACTTAAACTTTATCAAAGATGGCTCATAATCGGGCACATTTTCGAAGCCCAATAAATTTAGAATCGTCCCGGCAACATTGGCTAAGCCGCCTTTTATATCTCGATTTATTTCATATTCACCGGCATAGTTTTTATCAATGATAATAAACGGAACCGGATTCAAGGTATGAGCAGTTTTCGCCGTTCGCACCCCATTTTTTTCGGTCCACATTTCATCCGCATTGCCGTGATCGGCAGTGACAATCACCACACCGTCCAAGGAATTCACGACTTCAATCAGCTTTCCGACGCACTCATCTACAGTTTCCACTGCGGTGATAGCAGCTGACATCACACCGGTATGCCCCACCATGTCGCCATTGGCGAAATTCAAACGCCCGAATCGATATCGTCCGCTCTTGAGAAGTTCGATCGTTTTATCAGCAATTTCGGCGGCTTTCATTTTCGGCTTCTGATCGAAGGGTACTTTATCCGACGGAATTTCAATGTATGTTTCCAGGATTTTATCGATGTATCCGGAACGATTGCCATTCCAAAAATAGGTCACATGCCCGTATTTTTGTGTTTCAGAAATTGCAAAGGAGGTGACTTTTTCTGTGACTAGGTATTCGGTGATCGTACGCTCGATTTCCGGCGGATTTACCAGGAAGTTTTTTGGAAGATGCAAATCGCCGTCATATTCCATCATACCATAATAATCGACTTTCGGAAAGTTGCCCCGCGGGAATTCATTGAAATCGGGTTCATCGAACGCACGCGAAATTTCGATTGCACGGTCACCCCGAAAATTAAAGAAAATCACCTGATCGCCTTCACCCATTTTCCCCACAGGTTCACCGTTCTCAACGATTACGAATGGTCCGAGGTATTGATCGATTTCACCTTTCGCATAACCACTTTCAACCGCGTCCCGGGCGTTTGCAAAGCGGGGACCTTCTCCCAGTACATGCGCATCCCAGCCTCGCCGAACGATATTCCAATCGGCATAATAGCGATCCATGGTCACATTCATCCTCCCGCCACCCGACGCTATCCGAATATCACACCCGCTTGCGCGGAACCGGGTCGCCTTTTCTTCGAAGGCATCGATGTACGTCAAGGCGCTGCGTTCCGGGACGTCTCTTCCGTCCCACAGCGGATGAAGTCGTATTTTCTTCACATTGTTAGCGACGAG
>JAFGMA010000012.1 GCA_016927835.1 Candidatus Zhuqueibacterota bacterium
ATAAGGAACCTTCTAATTGTTCGGCGGATGCTTTGAGGCTCTCCATGCTGCGGGCACGAATTAAATCAGCGACAGCTTCCGCCTGAGTCAGATCAAGGCGACCATTCATAAAGGCACGAAAGGTGAATTCACCAGGTTGCGCAGGACGAGCACCGGAAAGATAAAGATATTTTAAAATGACATTAGAAACATAAATTCCCCCATGACAACTAATCTCAACACTATCTTCACCGGTGTAGGATTGTGGTGCTTTGAAAACCGTGATTAGAACCTGGTCAACAAGAATCTCTTTGCCATCTTCAACAACTACAATTTTTCCCAGATAAACTCGCCATGGTTTGCATTGCGGTAATGAGGTCGATCCCCGAAAAAAATTAGCCACGAGAGGGATTGCATTAGGTCCGCTTACCCTGACAACGGCAATTCCGCTACTGCCAATCGGCGTTGCCAGTGCAGCAATCGTATCTTCTTCACTCACTTTTAATCTCACGCTAAATATAAAAAGCCCTTATACAACAGGGCTTTGAAAATTTCTATTTCTCTTTGATAGCATATTTCCGTACTTGTTTTATTTTCTTCTTCTGCTCTTCCCTGACAATTGCTTCGTATCTTTTTTGTTATTTTTCTTCAGTTCGATCGGAGTACTTTTTCCCTGAGATTCATTTTGCTTATGCATCGTTGGAAAATATTTCTGTTGAATCACAGAAAACAAGTTGAATAGTGTGTAATACAGATTCAATCCGGATGAAAAACGGTTGAATAGCGCAGTAAAAAATACTGGCATAATATAAACCATCGCTTTTTGCTTGGGATCTTGCATTGTCATCTTTTGCTGCAAAAACATTGTAATTCCCATGATTATCGGTAAAACATTGAATTGATCCCCGTAAAAAGGGATATCAAACGGCAGGTGGAATATTGTATCCGGCATTGATAAATCTGTTATCCATCCGAAAAAAGGCTCCCCTCTCAGTTCGATTGTTGTGCGGAATACATTGTAAAGTGCAATTAATATCGGGAATTGCAATACCATCGGCAAACAGCCTGCTGCCGGATTGATTCCTCGTTCTTTATACAACCGCATCGTTTCTTTATTCATTCTTTGTGGATCGTTACCATATTTCTCTTTAATCTGGTCCAAGTCCGGCTTCAAATCCTGCATACCCTTCATTGAATCCATGCTTTTCTTGGTTAAGGGATAGAGCAAAATTTTCACCAGGATTGAGAATATAATTATCACAACGCCATAGTTTGTGATGAATTTATGCAGAAACACAAATGAATAAAGTATTCCGATACTCAGAGGACGCAGCCAACTCCATCCAAGGTACACGATTTTTTCCAAATCGAAATCATATTTGTTCAGGACAAAGAAGTCGAGAGGACCTATAAATATTTTAAATTTTGAAGATATTTGTTCGCCTGAATTTACAGGTACTTCAAGGGCAAGATTGAATTTTTTCCAAAATATTTCATTTTCAGGATTAATAAGATATTTATCACCTTTGATAAAGCCTTTCAATTCACTATTATCCATCGGGACAATAGCTGAAGCAAAATATTTGGTTTTTGCAGCTATCCAATTTATTTTGCCTATCGTCGGCTTGTAGCTTTCACCTTCCTCAGGAATATCTTCTTCCGTAAGCTCTGAACCTGCCAGAATAAACGCTTTGGCATAGTCCATATCATCCTTGATATCGATCTCCGTCGATGCCATTCCCGATTGCCATTCCAATCGATAATATGGCTGAAACAGGATTTCGTCAGTAATATTTTCAAACTCTATCT
Source organism: Candidatus Zhuqueibacterota bacterium (assembly GCA_016927835.1). Lineage (GTDB taxonomy): Bacteria > Zhuqueibacterota > Zhuqueibacteria > Thermofontimicrobiales > Sulfurfontimicrobiaceae > Sulfurfontimicrobium. Next base: position 1,789 of record JAFGMA010000012.1, read on the forward strand.
CCAGATCGAAATCGTAGCTATTGGGATAGAAAATATATTTTTTGACAATATGTCCGCCATTTTTCAACCATAAAGAAAACTGTAGTGTATCAGCGTTATCTCCTTCTTCGAGTTCAATTTTAGTTTTGTTAAATTCAAACAGAAGCGGGCTCGTATCACCCTCACCTTGCCGTACGGGTAAATAAATACCTAAATTTCCAAATCCTTTTTCACTTTCACCAATTGAATATTCCGGCAAAGGTCCGATGAGTTCTACCTGATTATCGTCTGCGATTCGATCTCCATTATTTCCCGAATTCGGTATGGCATACTCTTTTAATCTCCAACTTTTAATCGTTCCGCCTTTGTTTGATATTATTGCACGAAATTTTTGTGTTTCGATAACGATATCTTGTTCCATCAAACCATCGGGAATATTGAACGGCGATTCTATTGTCGTATTATAAGAAGAGTCGGCAGCAGGCGGCTTAGCAATTTCCGATTTATCCTCAGATACTGAGGTTTTGGGGGACTCTATTTCAACCGTCTCTGTTTCCGGTAATTTCTTTGGGATTGGCTGTTTCGAGGCATAATAATATTGCACCACCATGATTACCAAAAAGATAAGCACAAATGCAAGCAGCGTTCTTTTATCAATATCCATTATTCTACCTAAGTTATTTATTTTTATTATACTTATAAGATTATTTTACAGGATCAAATCCTCCGGGATGCAATGGATTACAGCGAAGTATTCGCCAAATAGAGAGGCAAAATCCTTTTATAATACCATATTTTTCAATTGCTTCCATTGAATATTGCGAACAAGTAGGGTAAAATCGACAAGATGGAGGAAATAACGGAGAAATTATTTTCTGATATCCTTTTATGGCAAGAAGGAGACTATTTTTGATCAGTTTCATTTATTTTATCAATTAACTCCAATACATCAGATTCGACGGCAGCAAAGTGAACCGGAAATTTGGTTTTTTTTGCATGAAGAATGGCAATCATACACGGAAATTCCGCTTTATGCAGTCGATAAATCTCTCTCAGTATCCTTTTTAGTTTATTTCTCTTTACAGCATTGCATTGCTGCTTCGTCACTGTGAATGCTATCATCTGTTTGTAATACGGATATGTTATAAGATGCACATAGCGCCCTTTGAAATGCAATCCCCCTTTGAATGCTTTGCCAATCATAAGTTTGCTTTTCAAAACTTCATTTTTTTTTAATGTATACCGCCGACACATATCGCAACAAACATATTTTTTCAGAAATTTCAACGATAAAGGCGCGCTTGCTTTGTTATTCATCACTGATGGACAGTTTTTTCCGTCCTTTATTCCTGCGTCGATTTATAACCAGCCGTCCATTTTTCGTTTTCATTCTGGAACGAAAACCGTGCTTGTTTACCCGTTTCCGTTTGCTTGGTTGAAAAGTTCGTTTCATTGTTCCTCCTTTTATAATTCATTTTTTGAATTCTGTAAAAGTATGAATATTTTATAAAAAAGTCAAGAGATTTTTCCTTGGCAACTATCCCGGCGTTACCGGCTATTCCCAGAAGAGTTAAGATTAAAGCGCTTTTGCTTTATAACGAAAACGAAAGATCTAAAGATTGCTTATCCTGTAATGCCTCAGTTACGGGTAGTCCAAAAGCGAGGGAGCGGGGCGTACCTCGGC
>JAFGMA010000161.1 GCA_016927835.1 Candidatus Zhuqueibacterota bacterium
AAAAAAATCTGATAATTACGAAGCCTTCATCCACCTCGCTTGTGCCGACATTACGCGGCGCGCAACTGAGGTTTTCGGATAGGCTCTTATTTGAATCCAATTTGCCGATTTCGAAAATCTCCCCTCCGCCGCCAACTCTGCTTCCGTCACATCTTCGCGCCGCAGCCCTGTTCCAGCTTTAATTTCCCGACAATGGAAAATTCGGTTTCATGCCAGATGACTGGAATTTATTCTCGAATTGCCGGGCAGCCAATCCCGCCGCTATTTTCTTAAATTCAGCCCGCTCAGGTCGAGCAGTAACATTTGCCTGCCGCTTACGCCCACCGGGCAATCGATGATGACCTTTTGCCTATCCCGGGTTTGCCGCGGATGCAAATCCACACGCCACTCGCCGGTATATTTCGGATCCATAAAAAATTTGCCAAGCACAATTTTCTCACCGGTTCTGGCATTAAACAGGTACAGCTCCACCTGCCGGTTTTGGTCAGGGTACGTGTCATTCATAATCCAGTCGTCATTTCGCAGAAAGCTGCAATGCCCGTCAACTTTTAGCACGCCCTCGCCCACAATTTCGTATTTTTTTTCAGTCATATCTTCGAACAGGTAAAAACGATTGCCGATTTCCGGTCGATTCGCCCAGGCAAGTATTTGTCGGTCATTCTTCCAGCAGAAATGGGAAGTCATTCGAGAATCATTCAGCACGTGAATGTCGCCGCCATCGACCGCAGCAGTGAGAAAACGCGTGCCCAGCGGCGATACCCTTGCGGCTTCGCCTGGTATGCTCCAGCGATGTAAAAATGCTACGCGCGTCCCACCCGGATTGATAGAAATTGCATTGAAATAGTGCTTGTACGGGGTCAAATCTTCTGGCGCGTATGGAATTGCAGCAATTTCCTGCAACGAAACGATCAGCTTTTTCGAACCGTCTGCCAACGAAATTTTCCAGAGTCCCGTATTTTCCGGTGCCAGTATCGTTCGGTATTTGTCTTCAACTCCGGAGTAACCGTACCCGGCGCGCACATCCTGTATTCGCTCAAAATCCACCGAGAAGCCAAACGCTCCGTCTGGACTGACCGTGTAGACCGGTACAGGGAGGGTACGCTTACGCATGGTTTTAATATCCAAAATGTGGCAGACAAACCGGTCGGCGCTGCGATCATTCCAGAGCACCTCATCGGAACTGCCCGGAAGCCATTGCAGCATACAGCCCTGCTGCCAATTCCAGGCATTGGAGGTGCCAAGTTCAATCCAGCGATTGCCTTGCTGCAAATCGAGCATGCCGATTTTAATTTCGTCGCCTGATCGGGGCGTGCGGTGCTCGAAATCGACGCGCATGCCCAGTACGCAGCGGTCGTTGGGATCGGTTTGAAATTTGTCGTAATAGCCAAACCAGTGATAACCTGGGCTTCTGGTCAGCGGATAGACCGGAACGCTGATTTTCGATTGGCGAATGAAATCTCGATAAGCCGGAGTTGAATTTTGCATGAATGATTTCCAGGAATATTGGTGCACGAAAACAAGAATATAAGTGGATTCGGTTCGAAAATAAGTTCCTTTTTGTTGGGCGGAACGGTACGGCACTGCGATCGAAGCATGATAGCAAAAAGCAACCCTACTTCCGCTCAAGGTGAAGGAATAGGAATTATCAGGGCGGACAGAACGTCATGCTCAGGTATAAGTTGTTATCACTGATAGATAAGCTTCGCAATGCCACAAACGGGAGTTTATGAACCAGCACTTGAGGGAATCCGTGCATGTGTACTCTAAACGAGTATAAGCTGAACATATTTTTTAATAATAATCTGAGGCTAACATAATGTAAATTTGAAAAATAATAGTAGGCTTTGGTTCCAATATAATGTTTAATTTGTGACCGTGTGAAGTATGTGTTGAATCTTATTTATTATTCTTTTTGTATGTTGAATATGATTTCAGAACCTAAATGAACGCCCTGGTCGCGGCAAGTTAATAAATCAATTTCGAAAAGTCAAGATAATAATCTCTCCTGGGGCAATCGCTCAGATACTGGCTGCAAACCTCCTGCAATTGAAACCAGGAGGCATTGCAAACCATGAAACGTAGTAGTTCACCCCCATTAATCTTTTTGAACTCAGAGTAAGGATTAACACCTCTTATTGGGGCTTATTTTGTAATATTATGCCGCGAGCCTGTCATTCTGGAAGCATCTTTTTCCGGCAATATACGATGTAAACAATTCACTCTTATTACGAAATATCAAAGATTCCTCCTGAATGACATCGGCTTACCATTTTTGCTGATAGTGAGTATCTTTTTGAGCAATCGTTTGCCACCATTGTCTTTTTTGATTTCAGAATACGGATTAACGATAATCGATTTGCAAAGGTTTAAATTCGCAAATCAAATTTGGTTAATCTTTAATCGCACATCTTCTTTTAAGGTTTATCTAAAGGGGTATCGAGTTATAACCATGAAATAAACCCATAACTGAGCCATTACCTCCAGAGGAATCCCGCAGGGAAATTGCCTTTCAAGGATTAACCTTTTTGAAAGTTTAGACATATCACAAATCACCACACGATTGTATCATTCGCGTCAAATTGCTTGATCTTAAGGCAAAATAATGCTATATTTCACCGAATCAAATTTGATTTCATTTTTCAGGATTGTGATTGGTTTAGGAGGTGGGATAAAATAAGTTACCCATTTCAATCTCTCAGGTGGCTATTTGTCAAAATTATTTTTATCCATAAAGTCCAGGCTATTTTATCCCGCCTCCTTAATGTGACGATGCTGCCTTTTTATGTGTTCTCATTTCAACATGTCGCACGGCATTCTCACTCAGCTTCTTAAATGGACTCGATTCCATCGGCTAATCCATCATAATTGTCCGCAATCCACTCAATTATTAAATGGTTACAACTTTATATTTTCAAAAAGACACTCAAATGCCAGCCAAAAAACACCTTTTGAATGCCCTGAAAATACTCGTTCTGTCAGTCGCCAGCTTTTATATTTTCACCAAATTCTGGCAAAATCTCACCGACCTCAAGCAGATTCACTTTCGAATTGAGAATTTCGCTTTGCTGATTGTTTCATTTGCGCTTTGCATGGTATTTTTCGGGATTAAAGTCAGCAATTGGCATTTTATCCTCATACGATTCCAGCCATCGATGCGGTACGTTGATTCCGCCAGGATCTGGTTCGGTTCGCAGACCATCAAATATATCCCGGGCAAAATCTGGTTTCTGCTGGGTCGATTCTACCTGGGGCAGCATCTGCTAACGAAGCCGGTTATCTTCATCACATCATTCATTGAAATTTTATTGATGCTCGTTTCAGGCACGCTCATCTTCTTTGTTTTTGGTGACCTGGTGAATTTGATTCATCTGACTGGAATTTTGCGAACCGGATATGTGATTATCTTCGCTGTGGTACTCGCATTGGCGGCGATTCATCCGTTTTTCCTCAATATTTATCAGAACGTGCTGGCGCGTCTTTTCAAACAACCAAAGGTGAGGATCGAGCTCACCTTCACCAGCCTGCTCCTCCTGCTCCTGGCTTATTGCGCCAACTGGATTTTATTCGGAATCTCAAGCTATTTGATTATCATTTCTTTCTTTGAATTGCACGTGGCATTCTGGGGACAGGTTGTGGGTATTTTTGCGATTTCTTACGTGGTTGGATTTTTGTCATTGCTGACGCCAGGCGGGATCGGTGTGCGAGAATCGGTGCAGGTCTATTTCCTGTCGGGGCTGATGCCGGAATCAATCACCGCATTGATTGCGATCGTCTCGCGGCTTTTTTGGGTTACCTGTGAAATTATCGGTGCAGCAATTTTTGTCGGGTTGAGAAAAGTGCTCTCCATGCGCCGAGATAAATCATCTACGGGCTAAGAGTTTTATTCGTGATGAATGCAACAGTACCGAAAGAGCGATGCGTACGTCAAAATTTCGCCAAGATCGAATCCCCATTTTCGCCCGGGCATTTCACCAGCAGCTTTTTCTTTGGACCATCATACAACCAGCCATTTTCAGCACTCTTCCAGGCATCCATCGTCTCAAGCGCCGGCAAGTCCGACCCTGATTTCAATTTTAGTTCCAGGGGCGGTTGATTAAGATGAATTCTGAAAATCAATGGAGTTTTGATCGCATCAAATCCGATGACAAGCTCCTCTCCGGTGAAATTAGATTCGAATCGGACGCTGGTGTCCGGATCGGGGTAATAAGTGAAATCAGACTCGGCTGCCGGGTAAACCAGCAATGTGAGGAATTGAGCTGCGTCTGCTGAGCCATGACCGGTGATTTCATCTTGTACCCGCAACGGCAATATGGCACCGGAGCGGATGAAAACCGGGTAGCGCAGCAAGGGTGCCTCGTATTCAACGGAATCGGGTCCGTTATATGTTTTCGATTCGTCCCAGTAATCGATCCATTCACCTTCCGGGAAATGCACGATTCGGCGTGATTCTTGATTATGCAAAACGGAGATGAATAGCTCGTTTCCGAGCCTGAACTGCCATTTTCCGGTCTCACAGGGTCTGATAATCGGTTCGCCGGTTCGATGTGCATGAATGCCGTAGCTGTAAAGATATGGTACCAATTCCGAGTGCAAGGTTGCATAATATCGAAAAACCTCTGTTGTCTGGCTGTCGAATTTCCAGGGACGGTGTTCGCCCACACCGCCATTTAGCATCAGCGGATTGAACGCGCTGAATTGTGCCCAGCGCAAAAAGACCGTCTTCGTCAATTCAGGTCCGCCGTTGAATCCGCCGATATCGGAGCCGACAAAATGGTATCCCACTTCAGCGGCTTTGAAAATATTTCGAAGCGCTTCCCCAAAGCCTCTTGCGGAAAAATCATGACGCTGGTCGCCGACCCACGACGCGGGCGTGCAATCGATCGGGCTGTATTCCGGATCATCCTCGCGATCCGAATAATCGACGGACCGGGCAAGCGTGATCGCATCGGGACTGCGCATGATGGTGTATTGGTGGGCATCGCGATAATACAGAACCGTATATTCCCGTTTCGAGATTTCGCCGCGAAAGCATTTTGAAAAGTCGGGCACATACGTTTCGGAATTATCCACTTTCCAGCCGTCGATATTCAGATCGAAGACGCGATCCATCTGCCTGTGCCACCAGGCTACTGCTTCGGGATTGGTATAATCGATGTGCGAGCCCTTGCCTTTCCACCATTCGAAAACCTCGGCATCATTCAGGAAGAAATCCCGGCGGCGCGCTTCGTTATATGTTGGTGCGTCGTTATTAATCATACAGGTGAACCAGCAGATGACGCGAATGCCCTTTTGGTGGAGTATCTCAATCATTGATTGCGGATCCGGATATCGAACGGAATCGAATACAAACGTATTGTAAGCCGTCGCCCAGGGGCTGTCGATAATAACCGCTCCCACAGGAATCGAATGCGTTTCATAGCCGCCAACCAGGCTCATCACTGCCGCTTGTGTATTCTCGTCATCTTCCCAAATCCAGGGTTCATACGCCCATTCAGGTGTGACCGGTGGTTTCAAGCCGGTGGGACGCTGGTATTCAACTAAATTTGATTTTTTCACCACCCGCAGCGGTCCGCGCACGATCCCGCCAAGATTTCCCATATCGAACACGCGAATTGCCATGACATTATTTACAGGCTTTAGCAGTCTTTTTTCGACAGGATATTTTCTTGTGAATTTGTGGGCGCTTTCCCCTTTTTCGCTGTCGCCCATTCCGCCGATTTTTTGACCGTTTAGAAAGGTTTCATCAGTATCGTTTATCTGTCCCAGGATGAATACGACATCCTCTGCCAGATATTCAGCGGGCAAATCGAAGTGGAGCCGGTACCACGCAAAACCGTCCAGCCTGGGGAATGCCTGATTTTCCCAGTTGCCCGGGACTTCGAGTGCATTCCAGTTGGTGTCGGCAAATTCCGGATTCGCCCATTCCAGGCTGTCTCCGGGCTGAAAACGCCAGATTCCGGGCAAATCAAATCCGTGATTTGGTTTTTCAGTTTCATTTTCTGAGCAGGAAATCAGGCAAAGGATGAGAATGCTTAATACGCTGGCGAATCTTTTATTCATGATAACCACCTGCATGTTTTATGCATTTTATTTAGTTGGATTCAGGGCAATATAAATTATCCCGCGACTCCCACAAAGCGAATATCATTATGGCAGCCAACAGATTCCACCCCACCAATCTTCAACTCCTTCAAAGCCCACATTGCACAATATCAATCCGTCCGCAAAAATCGCTTTTATTCGGGTAAAAGCCCGCCATCACGGATTTGAACTGTCGATTCGACCGGAATGACAGGGCTTTTCCCACGGACGAAAATTTGCTCGATCCGTTATCGGGTACGTTTTCATATTTTTTAAGTGGATCTAATTTGGTTTATTTGAATAGATCCAACACGGGAAATGTGACTGCCTATTCCTTGGTTTCCACCTTTTCAAGCGGCTTTTTGTTTCCGAAAGACGGAACCGGACCATCACCGGGGGCAGCCCAGCGGATCGCGTTGGCAATCACCCGCAGTACTTGCTCATTGTAATAGATTGGGAGTGTTTCATGTCCGGGTCGGAAATAGAAAATTTTCCCGCGACCGCGATGGTAGCAGCAACCACTTCTGAAGACTTCGCCACCTTGAAACCAACTCACGAACACGAGGGTGTCCGGTGCAGGGATGTCGAAGCGTTCTCCGTACATTTCGGTATGCGGCAATTCGATATATTCTCCGATACCATCAACAATCGGATGTCCCGGCTCGATGACCCATAGCCGTTCCTTTTCACCAATCTCGCGCCATTTCAAATCACATGAGGTTCCCATCAGCTTTTTGAATATTTTGGAAAAATGCCCGGAGTGCAGGACAATCAATCCCATTCCTTCCAGAACGCGCTGGTGCACTTTATCCACGATTTCGTCTTTGACATCACCATGTGCCATGTGCCCCCACCAGGTCATCACATCGGTGTCAGCGAGCACTTTATCGGTCAAGCCGTGCTGTGGTTGATCGAGTTCTGCCAGACGAATTTTAAATCCGCCCTGCTTTTCTATATACGTTGCAATGGTTTTATGCATACCATCGGGATACAATTTCTTAACGGCGTCATGAAGCTTCTCATGGCGCCCTTCATTCCAGAGAGTGACTCGAATTGCTTTTGCCATTTTTCAGGTCCTTTCATTGTGGTTTAATGACACGTGATTGAAGCTTATCTCTTAAAACTGAAGCTATAGCCCAGGCAGATTGCCACACCCTTGAACTGTATGGCATCATCCGTATCTTTGAGTTTAGTGGTTGTCACCCGGTAAAATGCCTTCAATAGATAGCGTCTGGCAATCGTCCAGCGCGCCCCGATTCCATAATTATAGGCAAAATCCGTTTCAATAAATTCACCGACATCTGCGAAGCTTTCGCTGAAGGTGATCGAGCCCAACCCGAGCGTAAGCATCGGTGTGAAGCTGCTTTTCAGCACATTGTAGTCCATATTGATATCGACAATCGATAATTTCGAATGTAATGAGGAATTTTTCATCTGAATATCGGTTGCACCGAACAGAAAGTCCAGATTCAAATTGATCCGCCCCAGACCGAAGCCGGCGCCAATGCCAGCCACTGTGCTCTTATGAAGAAGTAACACGCCAGCCGAACTACTCGTCTGGTCGCCGCTCATTTGCTGTCCCGCGATATAAGCCTCCACGGATTGGGGTGAGACAGGTACGGCGGAGGATGCGATGACTGCGATGGCAATAAATGCAATATATGAAAAGCGATTAGAAATGGTTGTTTTTATCAAAGCGATTTTCCTTTCTTGTTTCACGCGTATCGCTTGGACTGGTAAATTTTTAAATTATCATGAAAACCGATTGTTTTTACCGGCTGAAATCATCGATACCATCCGCCGGGCAGTACGTCCCGGTGGACTTCGAGGAACTCCTCCAGCATTTTTTGTGCAGCGCGTGCCGAGTTTACCGAGGGTTCGAGCAGCATCGCCTGCATGGCTATTTCCCGCGAACAATTCACGGCTGCATCTACCGATAGCTGTTGAACCAGTTGATACAACGCCAGATGCCGTGCAACGGGTTCAGGCAATTCAGTGGCTTTCAATGGGCGCACGCCGCTCGCATCGACGAATATGGGCACCTCGACAATCGAGTCATAAGGCAAATTATAAATGTTGCCGCGGTTGGGCACAATGCCCGACGGGTAGCGATCGCCGCGATTGAACAGGATTGCCGTGATAAAGTCGAGAGCGATTTCATCGGAGCGCCGTACCCCCAGATTCTCCGGATCGATACCCGGCTTGTCATTCGCCAGATCCTTGATATACTGGCGATGTTCCTTCCGATCCCGCACCCGCTCTTCGTAAATGAATCCCGGTTTGTCCAGCAGCTCCCTGCCAAAGGAGAAGTACTCACATACCTCATGATCGCCGGGACAGGGAAAGATGCCGAAGTGCTTGAAGAAAAATTGGCAGGCTGGATTGAATTGGGGATTCTGCGCCAGCATTTCAGGGAGGCGGGGCAGCAAATTTTCGCCGGTATCCTTGAAACGCAAATCCTGCAGCCAGGTGCAGTGGTTGATACCGGCAACCTGGATTTCGATATTTTTGCGATCGGTTTCGAAAAGCCGCCCGAATCCCGACAGCGTGCCGAAAATGCCGTCACAGAGCCCGATCCATTTCACATTGGCATATTTTTCCATGCCATAGCCCAGCGTATTCACCGGATTGGTGTAATTGAGTACCCAGGCATCGGGACATATTTGCTCCACATCGCGGCAGATATCGATGATCATCGGCATGTTGCGCAGCACCAGCGATATTGCGCCAGGTCCGCCGGTTTCGGCTTTTGCCTGGTGAATCCCGTATTTTTTGGGGATCTCCATATCATGGTTCCAGCGTTCGAAGCGATCTTTGGCTATGGAAATGATGATGAAATCCGCATTCGAAAGCGCCTTTCGGCGATCTGTCGTACGTTCGATTTCAAGCGGCTGCCCATGCTGTGCATTCAATTTGTTCGCAAGCTTGTAAATGATTTCAAGATTCACCTCGTCGATATCCATCAGGGTGAGTTTCCACCCTTTGATATCAGGGCATAATATTGCATCATTGATGAGCTTGGGACCGAATGCCAGGCTGGCTGCCCCGATGTAAGCAATTTTTTTCTGCATTCTAAGACTCCAGGTTCAGTTTTTCTAAATGAATCGACGCCACTATCAGGTGAATTCGAGCTAAATTGAATCGAATCCCAATTTGAAAAATTCATTCGGATTGTTGAACAGCCAATCTTTGGCAATTCGAATCGCTTCTTCTTCATCGATCCAATCTTTTTGAATCATATCTGTCAGCGCATACGCGATCACATCGCGTGATATTTCAAGATGCAATACAATGTATTCCGGCATGTCGCCTGTGTCGGCACCGAAGCCGTGAATTTTGCAGTGCGGAACCGTGACCAATGACTGGCTTAATAAAGACGCGCTGTACACCGGATCGATAAACGAAACCCAGCACAGATCGATATGAACGTTGGGAAAATTTTTTGCCAGGTAAAGCAGTTCCCCGGAATAGGGCCAGTTTCCATGGAACAGGTCGAATTTGACATCGCGGTGCAGCTCCAGCACCGGTGTGAACAGCGCGGCATTGGTTTTGACAATATCATTATAATTGCCCGCCATGTGTCCCGTATGGATTTGGACGGGCAGGTCGAGATCGCGCGCCGAACGCATGAAACAGTGGAACAGGTAATCATCCAGCGGTTTGGCTTCGGGGTATCCCAGGTTGTTTCGCGGATTATGGACGATTTTATTGAAAAGCACTTCAGCCTCATATTTCGCCGTGGGTTCGAATCGAATGCTGCGGGTATATGCGGACTGGTCTTTCATGCCAATTGTACCGCGGTCTTTCATCTTTGCAAAAATCGTATGACAGCAGTCCACGTATTCATCCAGACTGGTCACATGGCGGTCGAGGATCGAGGTGATCTGGTGGATTGCATCGAAATTGCGGATGGCGTGGAAGCCCGGAAGCGGAACCAGCAGGCGGTCGATCTCCGGCAGCGTCAGTTCGCCACGGATATATTTTTTCAAATCGATCCAGATATTCACCAGGCGGCAGCGGATACCGGCAGTTTTCAATGTGTCATGGTAAAATGTTTCATCCTTCGGCTTCACCAATTTATCTTTGATTCGCAGCAGCGCCTCGAGCGTCATCTTGTCTTCACCATAAAAGCGCTTGAGAATGAGTTTTGGCACACGGGCGTACGAGGTGAATTCAGTTCGTTTCCAGATTTTTTCGAACACTGGCCATTTCTCGGCGGTCGGTTTTTCAGGGTCGCGCAAAAATTCGAGCACCTTTTCCCCGCCAGCCGAGATGAAATCAGCCGGGAAATAGCCTTCGATGAGCGATTGAATCGGTTCCTTCCACTCGCGACCATACGCTACACCAGCGGTGTGATCGTGGCAGTCGATGACGGAAATATCTTCGATTTGGTTCCGCAATCGCCGGTAGAGATCAGTTTTGAAATGCATTTTGAGGCTCCTTGCGATAGGTTCGAAGTCAATGTTTAGTTTGGGGGCAAAATTTAACATCACCATTAAATCGAATGCGCCCGGCAGATAATGCGCAAATGAATCGATCGTAATTCCCTCAGCGTGCCCGGGGTTGCTGTTCGCTTCGCGCGCCAGCCTACCTGAGCGTTTGCAGCCAATCCATAGGCCAGCGCCATATTTTATTATCCGAAGTTCGAATGACCATGCGCCTTGAGTTTGGTCTAATGGGGCGTTCCACGACCGCGATCTGCTGTTGATACCTGCCGCCCGGATCATAGCGAATCAATAATTTAGCGCCTTTTTCCAGTAGCCGAAATGCGCGAAAGGGATCCTTGCGCAAGCGTTGTTGCCGCAACTGCTGTCTTCTTTCACGTTGCTTTTTCTGTTTTTCCCGATCCGCAAAATAACCTTTTACCTGAAAACCGAGAGCTTGAATATGTGTCAGTGCCCATTGATTGGCGGATTTTTCACCTCCGCCCGGATGCAGCCCCAGGTGGAACCGGCGGAAATGGTGCAATTCATGTGCGAATAGCATCCCGAGATGATCGGCGAATGATTCATAACGGTATTCCCAGCCGTAGCTATCCTTTTGGGTCATCGGATAGGATTTGAACTTGCAGATCGGCGCCAACCGGATCAGCTTGAATTTCGAGGGCAAATCCGCGGGCGTCTCAAACAAGCTCGTTATTTTCCAGTGCCCCCGGTGTGTGGCAAATGTATCGGAGTGCTGCCAGGTTTTGGCATAAGCCGTTCCGCCTGCCCAGGATTTGGCTTCGATGAGATACACACTGACCACCAGATCGCTGGTATCGGTGCTTTCCGAAACTCGGTTCAGCGTTACATCAACTTCCCTGGTATTGACACGGAGTTTTTTGATTAGTCGTTGTTCAGTGAATGAATAAATTCTCATCGAGATGAAAAATCCGGACGTGTGTTAAGAACTGCAACTGAATTAGATTCAAATTCCGACGGCGCACCGAGGCTTGTGCGAGATGGATTTCCTGAATGTCGAGTTCATAGATCGAATGGGGTCACCCAATGCCCGGCACTAATTTTCGATTGCGTGGTGCGAAATGCTGAAAAATAAAATCCCCCTTGATGGCGCCTGAAAGGCAAAATAAAGTATTAAAAAAAATATCGATTTGCAAGCGAAAATTTTTTGTTTTCAAATTGAACACGCAACCCCTTTGTATTCGCCCTGTACGGTGTGAAATTATTCGGTTCACAGCCGATTGCCGGCTTTTGCCTCGCTTGCGTTCATATCGACTGATTTTCTGGTATGTGCGATTGTTGTAATATATTAGTTATTAAACGATTAATATTGCCTCAACCCAGTTCAGGATGTTACTTGTCGTTTAAAAAAAATGCTTGCTTTCTGTATAAAAATTGGTTATCTTTTTCCCGTGCTGGATTTAGAAAAAAATCAATTAATTTAACAAGGAATAATTATGAAGGTGCTAAAAACAGGGTTTTCAGTAATTATTCTTCTAAGCCTATGGTTTTCGCCGGTTGCCGCGTTTCAGGTAAAATGGTATCAGTATTATGATTTTGGTCAACAGGCAATGCGTGTAGGAAAATGGGAAGATGCGGCAAAGCATTTTCAGGAAGCACTGAAGGTGAGAAACAGGGATAAGCATAAAATGCGGGTTGGGACGATGTTTATCGAATATTACCCGCATCGTGAATTGGGCATCTGCTATTATCACTTGGGTCAACACGACCTTGCCAGAAAAGAATTGCTGCTCTCGTTACGTCAGGCGCCAACGGATCGAGCAAAATTGCACCTGGCAAGGCTGCCGCGCGAGGGTTCAAGCGAAAAAAAGACTCCTGATAACACCGGCGACAGCGGCAATACCAGTACGCCGCCGGATACGGGCAGCCAGGAGCCTCCAACACCCCCCGATACAACTCCGCGAGTGGGTGAGCGTTTGCGAATTGCGCTGCTTTCATTCGAAAACAAGGGCGCCGTGCAGGGGTATGATCTGTTCGATAAAATCATTACCGCATTTGTAAGATTGGACCGCTTCAAGGTACTGGAACGTGCGCAGTTGGAAAAAGTGATGAAGGAGCACGAACTGAATTTTACCGGTTTCATCGATGCCGCAACGGCTGTTGAAATCGGAAAGGGCGTGGGAGTCGATGCTGTGGTTATTGGCAGCGTAAACTGGACACCAAACTCCGCAAGCATCGATGCGCGGTTTATTGATACTGAAACTGCGGCGATAATTTCCGCACAAAATGCATTTTGTGCCCGTCTGGGTGAGCAGGGCGTGATCACAATGCTCGATCAATTGGCGAGCAAAATAAACAGCGATTTACCGGTTGTCACTGGTTATGTTATTTCTGTTGACGATTCCAAAGTTATGCTCGATCTGGGGCATAATAAAGGGATGAAAAAAGGAATGAAATGCTTTATTTACCGCGAAGGGGATGCTATCATTCATCCGGTTACAAAAAAGGTACTCGGTAAAGAAATTGATATTCTCAGTGAAATTCAATTATCAGAAGTGTACGAGGAATATTCGGTGGGGCACATCATTATCGAGAAAGCAGGAACACCGCTGGGCGGTGACAGGGCAATAACGAGATAGTAATTTTAATTAACTTATAATCATACCTTTAAGGAGGTTACAATGAAATTCTCAAAAACACTCGCGATAATCGCACTTCTGCTTTTTGTCGCCGGAAATGCCATGCCGCAGATGCAGCGACAAAGTCAAATCGAAGTTTATGCCGGAGCTGCGTTGCCAATGGCACCCGAAGAATTCAAAGATTATTATAAGGTTGGCTTGAGTCTTCACGGGCAATATGTTATGTTCCCGAGTCCCAGAGTGGGAATTAGTTTCGGCGCCGGATATGAGATCTTCGCTGTCGACAATGATGCTATTACGAAAGATGCTGAAAGTATGTTTTCAGATTTAGGATTAGGCGGTGATCTTCAGCTTGATGTTGAAGGCAGCGCGAATATTATAGAATTAGGGATTGGCGTGAGACCTTATTTAAGTGCTGCAGATGCTCCGACCCAAATTTTCGCTTTTGGTATGGTTACCTATAATTTCATCAAAACCAAGACAAAGATCAATGCAACGTATACGGAAACTGTACAGGAGTATGACTACTACACCGGTAGTTATGTGGAAAGAACCTATACCGGTACTTCAGAAGGCGAAGAAGAATGGGATGACGATAAAGCCGGGGTAGCTGTCGGTGCTGGTATCGAGATGCCGGCTGGTGAATCCATGAATCTCATTTTTCAGGGGTTATACCGATTCATTTTCACAGAAGATGAAACCACGAATTTCCTGGGAATTACCGCGGGTTTGATTTTTTAATGAACCAACGCACCAATAAGATAAAATTTTAAAAGCCTCATCGTCGGTGAAAGATGATGAGGCTTTTCTGTTTCAACAGAATTTTCCACAGCGAATGATATTCATCGCATCATCAAGCGCACACTACCTGTTTCGTTTCCGCCGCCCGATATAGCAGCTCCGCAACTTTGATAGCTTCGACGCCCTCGGCGATTGTTATACTTGGTTTTTGCGCTTTCGAAATCCAAAAGGCGAAATCCTTGATGTAGCGCAAGCCCATGATTCCGGCATAACCCGGGGCAGCTTTTTGCAGCAGGCGGATCGTCCGGTTCGGGGCATCAGCCAGATCGGGATGATCGCTGCACAGGAAGATTTCATCTTCCTCGCCTTCGAACGCCGGATTCCAGGTGATCGAGCCCAACGTGCCGCGAATATTGATGTGCAGATCCCGCCCGTAAGGGTAGGAGGGAGGCGATGAATAGCCGATATTATAATTGGCGGTGATGCCGTTTTCATAAAAAACGATGCCGTGCGCGTTCTCCTCCACACCGCACCCAGGCGTAATGGAATTCATCTCGCAATACGCCCGCAGTGGTTTCAGTCCGCCCAGGAACCAGTTGAATAAATCAATCCAATGAACGCCCAGATTCCACATCGGACCGCCGCCGCCCTTTCGCTTGTCGAGGATCCAGCCCGAATTGCCGTCGATGTAGCGTTGAATTCGTCCGGCGATACAGCGACCCTCGAGGGCAAATATATCGCCCAGAAAGCCATTTTCCAGGAGCCGCTTGATTTCGATGGCAGCCTGGTGATAGCGCCACACATACGGCGTTGAAGAAACAATCTGTGCATTTTGCGTGGCTTTCAAAATGCGTTCTCCGCCTTCGACCGAGGCTGCCATGGGCTTTTCAACCAAGATGTGTTTGCCCTTTGCTGCAGCATATTCTACCACCTCAGGGCACTGGTAGTGTGGACTGAAAATCGCAACCAGATCCGCGCCTGATCCATCGATCATCTGGTGGTAATCGCCATAGCACTCAATATCGCGAGGCAGCGCCAATTGCGATAATCCGCGTGCCAGCAGATCGCAATCAGGATCGCTGGCTGCGATGAACTCCATGCCTTCACAGGCTTCGAAATGGGGGATATAAGTCAACGGATGCAGATGTGCAAATCCGATGATACCCACTTTAATGTGTTTCACAGCTTTCTCCGATTTTGTTTGCGTTTATAATTCTCCCTGTACGATACTTTCACCCTCATGAATACCGGCGCTCCGCTTGTTGAATGCGACCGTCCTCCCGCGAAAATTTCACGGCTTCAATTCGATGTTTATTTTGCCTGCACCGTCGGTTCCTGTCTATCTTTGATCTTGGCAATTGCTGTTAGTTCATTGCAACCATGCGACTGCTCAAATTTTCCGCACTTTAATGGTTTCGGTAATATGCGACAACAATTCCGCTGCCTGCGAATATGTATCATTCCGGATATCAACGATCAGGTATCCGATATTCCCTCGCGTTTTTAGAATTTGAGCGATGATGTGAATATTGTGTTTCGACAGGGTATCGTTGATTTTGGCAACAACACCGGGCACATTTTTATGGATATGCAGTATGCGATCCGAATCAGCAGTCATTGCCAATTCGGCTTCGGGGAAGTTGACGGCGCCCAGCGTGGTGCCGGTTTTGAGGAATTTTTCGATTTTATTGCTCACATCCTGGGCAATCGCAGCCTGCGCTTCCTCGGTGCTGCCCCCGATATGTGGCGTCAAGATGACGTTGGGCAAATTTTGCAGCACGGATTGGAAAGGTGCATTTCCCGAGCCGGGTTCCCGGGGGAAAACATCGATCGCGGCGCCAGCGCACTTTCCTGTTCGAAGCGCATGCGCCAGGGCATCCAAATCCACCACCTGACCGCGACTGGTGTTGATGAGAATGCTTCCCATCTTCATTTGTTCGAATTGCGCTGCCGCGATCATATTTTGAGTTTCCGGCGTATCAGGTACATGCAGCGTCACGATATCCGCCAGCCGGAGGAGCTCATCAAGCGATTCAACCGGTTTTGCATTTCCCAGCGGGAGCTTGTCGATGATATCATAGAAAATAACCCGCATGCCAAGATTTTCGCAGAGGATCGAAACCTGCGATCCGATATGCCCATAGCCGATGATGCCTATAATCTTTCCCCGCACTTCCTGGCACCCCTCCGCGCCCTTCACCCATTTCGCCTGGTGCATCGCCATGCTTTTTTCGAATGCATGGCGCATCAGCATCACCGCTTCGCCCACAACCAGTTCTGCGACACTTCGTGTATTGGCATAAGGCGCATTGAATACCGGGATGCCCTTTTCCGCCGCCGCTGCCAGATCAACCTGATCGGTGCCGATGCAAAAGCAGCCGATGGCGGTCAGGTCGCGGAGGTGCCCCAGATCGGTCGCGGTGATCCGGGTTTTCGATCGAATGCCAATGATCTGGCTGGCTGCGGCGCGGGTGTACAACGTTTTTCCCTCTGCGGAATCCCGGAAATTAGTGACATGAAATTGGCTCTCTTCGAGTTTGCGGTAGGCGCTTTCGTGAATATTTTCGAGCAAGGCGATGCGATATGCCTGGCTCTGTGCCGACGCGCGGGATTTATTTTTGCCCGGTTTCTTTTGCGCCAATTCGGGCTGGGTGCAAATCAATGTCAGGATTTGCTGGAAACTGTCGGTGAAGTAATCTGCCTCCCGTCGAACCGCCTCCTGCTGCAGGTTCGCCGAGTAATAGATGAAATAATCCGCAATATTGCTTTTTCGGATGGAAATATCAGCCACGCTGTTGCCGACGACAGCCGTGGTTCCGATGAGCCTGCCTTCACTCTGAAGATGCTCCGCCAGATAAACCTTGCCATTCAAAAGGAATAGCGGATTGCTTTCATCGACGCCGGCAACGTTGCCAGTGTCATCGTAAAACAACTGGTTCATGAAGATATTTCGACGGGTGAGTGACAGGCTGTCGGTGACCGGCAGGATGAGTTCATCAAATCCGCGGCTGAAGACAAAAATTTGTTTTTGCTGGTCCATAAGCGCGCGGATCGTAGTCTTCACCGAAGCATTCAAAAATTGGAGCAGCCGGGCGGTCGCTTTTTTTATGTCATCTCGCGTAGTTTTTGCGATGAGCAGTTGCTGATTCATTTTGTGACCGCGCGAAATTTCCCCGGCTTCCGCACGCCGATTGAGGCTGCGCAGGGAATCCTGGCGAAATTGCCGCTCCTCAGCGCTGAATTTGTCAAGCGCCGTCTCAATTAAAATATCGATAACCTCGCGCGTCAGCATCGTGCTATCGAAATCGAATATGACATTCTGTATCATCTGTTTTCAAGTATGACTGATTGAGATCTCGGGAATTAGCCCCAAAGGTACATATTCTTGAAATATTTTGCAACCACTTTTTTAGGGAATTTGTAAAGCCTCAGAATAAAACAGCAGGTTACGGATTGGATTTGAAAATGGCGTGATTTACACGTTTCCATTTTTAATTTTCATCACAAAAACAGCAACCCCACCCCACCTACCGCCAGCAGGGCACCGAATATTTCCCGTACAGTCACTTTTTCTCTGAAGAAAATGATCGCAGGCGGAATAATCAGCACCGGCACGATTGCCATGATCGTGGATGCCACGCCGGTTGCGGTGTGTTGAACCGCGAGCAGTGAAAACGCGACGCCCAGAAATGGACCGAAAAACGCACCGAGCGCAATCGCACGAATCGCATGTTTATTTTTGAATGCGCCTGGTATATTTCCCCAGGATTTTGTAAAGCTAAAAACAATGGAAAAACTGATTGTCGCGGCGATGATACGAATTTGCGTGCCGGCGAACGCATTGTAATCCACCATGCCCATTTTGCTGAATACCAAGCCAATCGCCTGCCCGAGCGCTCCGCCCAATGCCAGGAGTATGCCCGAAAAAGGGAGTGAGAATCGTATCTGTTGTTCCCCCGGATTACGTTCCAGTACCACCAATGCGATACCGCAAATGGTGATGATCATGCCGGTGATATCCCGCAGCGACAAGATTTCGCCCAACAGCGCCCACCCGATGATGGCGGTAATCGGTGGCACCGCTGCCATAATCAGCATCGAAATTCGCGCACCGATGGCGATGAACGCGCGGAAGAGCAGCAAATCACCAATAGCCAGTCCGATCACACCTGAAAGCGATAGCCAAAGCCAGTTTTCCGCCGAGGCATCCAGTGGCAGCAACATTCCGCGGAACAGCAGCACGTACGCACTGAGAAAGATGAAACCGAAGAGCAGCCGCAGCAGGTTCACAACCAGCGATCCCACCCGTTTTCCCGCGGCTTCGAATGCCAGCGCCGTAATCGTCCAGAAAACCGCGGTCATAAGTGCTGCAAATTCACCAGGTCGTGAAAGAAGCATTTCGCAAGCCTATTTTAAATGAATATCCTATAAAACGCCTGAGAGGCTGAAAATATCCGTTTGTTGCTGTTAGGAGTAAAAAAGTATAGCGCATGTCAGACTTAAGCCGAGATGGTTTGAGGAGCAGAAAATATCGCGTCTGAAACTTCAATCATATTTTGGTATTCTGCAACTGTTCGGCGCGCTCAATTTTAGCAAATATTGAGGAACCCTTTGCACCGATTGGATGTAGATAGTAGTAATAGCTAACCGGGAGGATTGAATTGAAAAAACAACTCGTTAAAATAATATGTCATGTTTTTGGGATTTTATTAATGAATTCCGCACTATCACAGGAAATTGAAATGAAATGGAATAAATTGACGCCCGAAGAAGAGCGCGTGATCGTTCATAAAGCTACGGAACGTCCGTTTAGCGGAAAATATGTGGCGCACAAAGAAACGGGCACGTACATCTGCAAACGCTGCAATGCACCCCTTTACCACTCATCAGATAAATTCGATTCGCACTGCGGCTGGCCCAGCTTTGATGATGAAATCCCCGGCGCCGTAAAACGCCTGCCGGATGCCGATGGATTGCGTACTGAAATTGTCTGCGCCAATTGCGGAGCTCACCTGGGACATGTATTCCTCGGCGAAGGCTTCACCTCAAAAAATGTGCGCCATTGCGTAAATTCAATTTCGATGAAATTCATTCCCGCTGAACAGAAAACGGAATCCGATACGGCTTATTTTGCCGGAGGGTGTTTCTGGGGCGTGGAGTATTATTTTCAAAAAGAGAAAGGCGTCATTTCCACGCAGGTGGGATATATGGGCGGTCATCGGAAGAATCCGACTTACGAGCAGGTTTGTAGTGGAACTACCGGGCATGCAGAGACAATGCAGGTGGTTTTCGATCCCTCAAAGACCGACTTCGAAACCCTGGCGCGATTATTTTTCGAGATTCACGATCCGACCCAGGTTGACCGCCAGGGACCGGATATCGGTTCGCAGTACCGGTCGGTGATTTTTTATGCGGATGACAACCAGAAACAGATATCGGAGAAGCTCATTGGTCTCTTAAAAGAGAAGGGCTTAAAGGTTGCCACGGAGTTAAGTGCCGCTACTGCATTCTGGCGCGCGGAAGATTATCATCAGAAATATTATCAGCATACCGGGAAAAAGCCATACTGCCACGGCTATCAGAAGCGGTTTTGATATGCAGAGATGCTACCGGTTAACTCAATACCCTGATAATCCCGAAAGTCGCGGCGAGTACACCGACGATCAGGGTGACGAAACCGGAAATTCTGTGAATCATTTTCTGCTTCAAGATTTGTTTGATCAGCAGTGTACCTAAAATTGGCGTTATTAGCGCGAGTATCAGGGTGATCAAACCGCCTTTTGAGTGGGGTGAGACGAAATGGGCTCTGCCGCTCAACTGCTTTGCAATCGCCATAATCGAAAAACCGATAATTCCCGAAAGCACACCCGCCAGCACCAACCCACGATGAATATTCAGCCAATTCGTGTTTTTGTTATGGGCTTTGAGAATTCCCGAAATCAGCAGCAGGATCATCAAAAGCATAAATAAAAAATGACCTATTAATTGTGGGGGGAAAAGCATTATAGCCTCCTATTTTTTCAAATGCCAGATTATGTGGTGTCCAATATAAAAATAATTCGAAAGTTAGTCAAGAGATATTTTGATCGGTTCCGCTCGCTCCAATGGCTTTCATTTACCCGCATCCGCGTATCGCGCTAAGCGTCAATGTCCTCGCATTTATCCACCGCATTTCTGCCAGGGGTGATCTGGCAAAACCGACGCGTTCCCTCTTCGAGAAAATTATGATGTTATGTTAATACAGCTTAATCCCTTTTGGCTGTCAACCGATAAATGAAAAGCATGGTTACTGCTCAAACTCAAGATTTAAAAGCCCCCGGTTCAGGATTAGATCATTAAAAAAAACGAAAAGCAACTAATCATGAATCCTGAACTGAACCGGACAACCCGAGTAGTTGCAACGCACCGGTACATTGTTGAGCTATTGAGCGAAAGCGCTCAACTAGATGAATCCCGATTCCCCATCGGGTGCCGAAACGGTTAATAATCATCAGAATCGGTCTGAATTTATTTTTGAAGCAGGAGTATTAAGATGAAGCATGTGCAGCCTTACATTGTTCGACCGCAATTACCTGAAGAATTAAAACCGCTGTTTGAAATCACATATAACTTGTGGTGGTGCTGGAATCCCTCTGCGATCGCGCTCTTTCGACGAATCGATACGGCGCTCTGGGAGGAAACGCGACATAGTCCGGTTGCCTCCTGGGACGATTGAAAAAGAAACGGATCGAAGAATTGCTAAATGATGATGTTTTTCTTTTCAATATGAAACAGGTACACCAGGAATTAACCCAATATTTGAATTATGAAACCTGGTACAGCAAACTGCACAGCGAATATTTCGGCGGTCGTATCGCCTATTTTTCGGCTGAATTCGGGCTCCACGAATGCTTCCCGATTTATTCCGGCGGTCTGGGCATATTAGCCGGCGATCACCTGAAATCGACCAGTGAACTCGGTTTACCGCTGGTTGGCATGGGATTACTGTATCGCTACGGATATTTCCGCCAGTATTTGAACCGTGATGGCTGGCAACAGGAATTATACCAGGAAAATGATTTTTACAATCTGCCGATTACGCGCCTGGAAGGTGAAGGCGGTCAGCCGCTGGAAATCGCACTCGATTTCCCCGGTCGAAAGGTGTATGCTTAAATTTGGTGCTGCAAAATCGGCAGGATTCCGCTTTATTTATTGGATACAAATCTGGATAAGAACGCTTCGCAGGATCGGGAAATTACTGATCGTTTATATAGCGGCGATCTGGAAATGCGAATCCGACAGGAAATATTGCTGGGTATCGGCGGAATCCGAGCCTTGAAACTATTGAATCAGCCTCCGTCGGTTTGCCACATGAATGAAGGTCATTCGGCGTTTATGGCACTGGAGCGCATCCGAATCCTTATGGCAGAATCAGGGCTCACGTTTCCCGAAGCCGAAGAAATTGTCAGAAGCAGCACGGTTTTCACCACGCACACTCCTGTGCCTGCGGGAATCGACATATTTCCCCCGGATTTGATGCAACGGTACTTTAGCCAATATTGCAGGCAAATGGGCATCTCCATGCAGAGTTTTCTGTCGCTTGGAAGGAATCAAAGCGCGAGTACTGATGAGCCTTTCAGCATGGCTATCCTGGCGCTCAATCTGTCATCGTTTGCGAATGGTGTGAGCGAATTGCACGGTACGGTATCGCGAAAAATGTGGCGTAATCTCTGGCAGTCACTGCCCGAGGAAGAAATCCCCATTACGCATATCACTAATGGTGTAAACACCCGATTCTGGCTATCTGACGAATTCGATCGGTTATACGACCGCTACCTGGGACCGAGATGGCTGGAAGATCCGGTGAATCAACAGATCTGGGAACGCATCGATGCCATCCCGGATGCTGAACTATGGCGCAGTCATGAGCGATTGCGCGAGCGGCTTATTTCCTTTGTACGCGATCGGCTGCGGCTGCAATTGGAGCAGCGCGGCGCACATCATTCCCGAATACTGGAAGCGGAGGAAGTGCTCTATCCGGAAGCATTGACAATCGGATTCGCCAGAAGGTTCGCTACGTATAAGCGAGCAACCTTGTTTATGCGCGATAAAAAGCGGCTGTCAAGTCTTTTGAATTCAGCCGAACGACCGGTGCAATTCGTTATCGCGGGCAAGGCGCATCCCAACGATCAACCGGGAAAGGAATTGATCCGGGAAATTATTCATCTTTCCAATACCGATGAATTCCGGCGCAGCATCGTCTTTGTCGAGGATTATGATATTGAAGTTGGCGCGTACATGGTTCAGGGAGTCGACGTCTGGTTGAACAATCCGCGCCGTCCGTTGGAAGCCAGCGGAACCAGCGGAATGAAAGTGCCGATTAACGGGGGAATCAATTTGAGCATTCTGGATGGATGGTGGTGTGAAGCGTATGACGGACGAAATGGCTGGAAGATCGGCAACGGCGAAGTATGCGATGATCATGCCTACCAGGACGAAGTGGAGCAGCGCGCTTTATATGAATCGCTCGAAAAAGAAGTGATCCCGCTGTTCTACCAACGTAATTCGGATGGACTGCCACGCGGATGGATCTCCATGATGAAAGCTTCCATGCGAGGCGTTTGCCCGGTATTCAACACGAATCGGATGGTCGAGGAATATACGGAACGATTTTACCTGCCCTGCCTGCTTCAGTGGAATTACCTGAATTCGAATGACATGATAGAACTGAAACAATTGGTGAACTGGAAGAACAAGATCCGGGAAAAATGGGAGCAAATATTTATCTCCGATGTGCAGGTGATCAATCCGGGCGACAGGGAGGTTGGCGAGGATATTTCAATCAAAGCGAACATCAAAACCGGCAGCGTCGATTCAGATGATGTTAGCCTTGAACTGGTTTATGGACCGTTGAACGCGCGCGGCGAAATTGAAAATGGCGATGTGATCCAGATGGAACCGGTTAAAAACGGTGCAAGCGGAATTCAGACCTACAAAGGGCAAATCCCCTGTTTAAAAAGCGGCAGGTTCGGATATTCACTCAGGGCATTGCCATTTCGCAGGGGATTGAATCAAAAATTCGATATGCGGCTGATAAAATGGTGGTAAGCAGGTAAAAATACGAACGCGCTATCGCCAGGCAAATACATTATAATCTTCCAATTCGGATTCGGTGCGCAACTCGCGGATCCCCTTATCCTCTTCCATGCGATTGACACTCATATATTTGATCAAAATGGTGTCTTTGTAATAAGATATTTTGTGAAAAATGAAATCTGTTGCCGAGGTTCCCGGCTCTTTGATGGTTTCGACCAGCTTCAGGCAACCGGAAAACAGCCTGCCTTTTCGTGTTTGCACCGTGGCGTTATTCTCGGCAACTTGCACGACATGACGACAGCCCAGGGAATCGGTATAGTCTTCAAGCGTTCCGACCCGGTTTTCATCCAGCCGAAATTTCAGCGAATCCACACTCCCGTCGTAGCGATATAAATAAATTCTGTCCTTCGCATAGAGGAAGTACAGGTCAAACTCCTCTACCACTCCCGTGGTATCGGAATAATAATTTTTGAATTGAACCCGCGTTCCTTCCGGCACTTTTCTGATGTCAACCACTTCGTAAATAATATGCGCTTCATTTTCACCGCGAAAGCCATCGGAGTGAATCACTTCGCCATAATTCCAATATTCAAGATGATCATTGACATCGTACGGACAAAATGATTTCGCGTTCTTTTCGTTCGTTCCCTCGGAGCACGAGAAAATGATGCAGGCAAGAATCAGGAGGGCAAAGACAATTCCTTTGAGCGATGCAAAATTCATATCCAATCCTTTTAGTAGTGTGTTAGGAGTTCTGAGTCACGGCTAATCAAACCCGTTTATTCATTATACGAATTATTCAAAAATGAATCAAGCAAAAACTTTAACGTGCTGCAAAACCTTCGCATCAGGCGATTCCTTAACAGTGGCTTATGGCTATCCGGCGACGTCAGGGTTCAGTAAACGAAATTGAAGCAAATTATTAAATCGCCAATAATTTCCGAATGAATGGCAGGAAGATCAATGTTCTGATTTTGGTTCTGAAATATTTATAAGGGCGAAACTTGCGTAATATTTTCAGATAGCTGTAAATGATATAGGGCAAATCATCGAATGATCGCGGCATCAATTCCAGATTGATATAGTTATTATAATGAATCGATTCGAGGGCATTGAGTATCTCATCGATGGGCAAATTTCCCTCGGTGCCAAAAGGCAAATGCAGATCCCTCCCGTTTTTACAATCCGACAGGTGTACGCATTTAATTTGATTGCGGTACCGGTCGACTTGTTTCACCGGATCTTCACCCCGAATAAAAAAATGCGGGGCATCCAGACACATTCCCGCTAGTTTTTTGCCCAGCGCCTGTTTCGCCTGGCTATAAAATCGATCAAATTCCTCAATGCTCCATGTGGGAACATTTTCGATATAAATCTCGTGCGGTAATCGATTGAGATTTTCAAACAGGTATGAAACCGACGTTTCAATTTTTTCTTTCGCCTCTGCGGGTTCGGGGGGATGTGCCAAAAAGTATTTGATATTCAGTTCTTTCCAATGTTCATTCAGTAGCTCTATCAATTCATCTATTTCTTCCTTGTATGCCGGGCAGGAAAAATCAAAGTTGTTTTCGCATATTATGGGCAGGTGAAATCCTGTCCGAATATTTTTAACCAGCGGCTTGATGTTTTCGATTTCTTTGAATACGGATTTTGTTATTTCGACATATTCCAATCCAAAACGTTTTACCAGAGCCAGAATGAATGATGCTTCAATGCCTTTATATCTTTCAACGGTTAATCCGACACGTACTGTCAAAAAGCCTCCTCAATCATAATTGGATAGCGGTCTGCAATGGGTAAATGGTTCAGTTTCAGCGCCGAAGTCCGCAAAGCGAAAATTCCGGATCACACATTTATGATTCAACATGCGCTGTATTTCCACTCTTTGTAATTCGCCGGAGATGATACCTGCACTTTCATTTCGCAGATCGCACCTGATTGGATGTTCAAGGTCAGGGAAAAAATGAAATATTTACATAGCGCTCAATGTATCAAGAAGATAATCTGCCGGGACTTGAATCTGCGAATAACGCGACGCTAGCTCAATCGGGATGCTGCCTGTTTTCCCGCACCTCAAAGCTGTTTTGCCAAAACGACCACCTGGCGAATCGTTTTCAGGATGCCCGAACTATCATCCAATGCTTCCATGAAAACAACGTACATACCCATCCGCGCGAATTGACCATCGTCAGTGCGCCCGTCCCAGATAACACTCCCGGTGGCGCTGCTGGCTTCATTGTTCCTGAGCGTTTTGATGAGCCTTCCGCGCACATCGAATATTTTCAGTGTGATTCGCGCGGTTTTCACCGGCAATTGATAATAAATTCCTGCGACATCATCAATGCCGTCGTGATTGGGCGAAAACGGATTGGGTGAAATCGACATCTCGCTCGTTGTTGGGATCGAAGGCAGATAAATGCTATTCACAGTGCCAGGTGTCCCGCCCTGGCTCGCAACGCTGGAACCCCAATTTGACGGCTCCAAACCGGAAATGTCGGGATTCATCCGCTCCAGCGAAACGCCGCTGGCACCGCCCATTGAATTACTATACCCGATACTGTCGATCTTTGTTCCGGTCAAATCCATCAGCACCACCGATTCGATATCATTGTTGAAACTCGGTAATGCCCGCTCCGGAATGAGAATGTCGGATGCTGAGACCGGGTAAAGGTCTAGCAAGGTCGAATCGCCGGCAATGACCAGATATCCCTCTGGCGCAAGCTCCCTTGACTCAGAAATCAACCTGACCGCCTGCTCCGTATTCGCATCCGAAAGCTCCCATTCGGCGATATCGATAACCTGTTCCGATTTATTATACACTTCGATCCATTCACAAAAATCATTCAAAGGCGAATACATGATTTCATTGATGATCAGCGTTTCTGCGGGAAATCCCACCCGGAGCGTTTTGAAAATCCGGTTATTCGATGGCTGTAAATCGCCTTCGCAGATAACTTCAACCAGAATATTTCTGATCCCGGAATGCTGCGGAAACCAAACCGCTTCGATTGACAGAACCGAATCAGGGGGCAGGATGGTTTTTATTTCGAATTCCGCTGTGTAGTTTTCGGCGCTGGAATCGAAACGCGCATTGTCATATAATCGAAGTTTCAATCCCGGCACAGACGTCAAGCCCGGATTGCTCACATCGAGCCATAAGGTGTCGGCTGCGCCATACGCTGCCTGCTCAGGGCAAAATTCCAACGATGCTGCCAAAATCGCCAAATCGAGTTCAGCGGGATATATGCTGTTTTTCCTGCCCGGTGTTGCACCCGCTTCATCCAGGCTCAACTGCCAATTGGTGCTGTCGTTTGAATCGCGCTCTGGTAACATCCGTTCGAGTGATACGCCGATCACAGAGCCCCAGGTTGACGAATAGGCGACGCTATCGATGACGTGTCCGGTTAAATCGAGGATGAGCGCGGCATCTTCATCGTTATTCAGGGTCGGGAAGGATGACGCTGGCACAAATACGGGAGCGTTCGCCAGCGCGTATGTCTCCGCCAGGCTCGAATCGGAGGCGACGATCGCATAGCCGCCCGGCGCGATCGAATGCGTTGATTTCGCAAACAGCGTTCCGTTCGCAAGGCTGGCATCGGCGAAGCGCCAATTCAGGACATCGATATGGCGGGTAGTGGGATTGTACAACTCAATCCATTCCGGTGCGCCGCTACGCGGGCGTACCATCATTTCATTTATAATAAGCGACTGCGCATCGAAGTGCACCGGGAATTCATAGTTGAGATTATTATTTGACGTATCCTGATCTCCGCCGGCGCTCAATCGAAAAGAAACGCTTCGTTGCCCCGGGGAGACGTTCATCCAAAACAGCCGGGCGGTTTGCGCTGTCTCCGACGGGAAAGTGCCGTACCAATCGAACGAATCGATTTTTTCGTACCGTTGACCCGCCGAATCCGCAAACAGATCGATGTGAAATTGCTGCACCGTCCTGGTTCCTTTGTTCTGCACCGTGATTGACAGTTGCACATTGTCTCCTGCGCCCGGCAGCGGCGGATCGAGGTCTACCGCACCCGATTTAAATGCAAGATCGATTTCCAGCGGAAAGATGCTGTTTTCTACGCCGGGTGTACCGCCATCGGGATTAATTGACGATCCCCAATTTTCAGCAGTCAACGAGGCGGCTTCGGTGCGTTTGCGCTCGAGAGAAATGCCCAATTCGCCTCCCCAGGCGGAAAAATAATAAACGCTATCACTGGTACGACCTGTCGCGCTGCGGATGACCACCGCATCCTTATCGTTATTGAGCGCCGGGAAACCACCCCGCGGCACCAAAATCGAGCAATCGATTCCCGGAAAAGCTGCGGTAACCGTTTCATCTTCGCTGATAATAGCGTACGTCCCGGGATCAAGCAGTGTGGATTGACTCGCCACCTCCACCGCCGCGTAGGCTCTCGAATCGGAAAACGACCATCCCGCCAGATCGAAACTCGTTTCGCCGCGGTTGAAGACTTCGATCCATTCCGGTTCCCCGGCGTCGGGTCGATACATGATTTCGGTTATGATGATATCAAGCGTTGCATAATCAACGATTATTTCGGCTTTTGCGAAATTATTGGCAGGATTTTCATCTTCGTCACATCGAGCTTCCACCAGCAGCAGGTGCTTTCCCGCCGCTTCAGCCTTCCATAGTTGAAAAACTTCCGCAGAATCACCCGCAACCAATTCCTCGGCGAAGGCTTGTTCTCCGATGAGTTCATCTTGTTCCGGCGACACATCGCCGTTTGTATCGACATAAAAAAGCACGGCATACCGGGCAATCGATTTTTCGCCTTCATTTCGAAGTTTCACCGAGATGAGAATTTCATCGCCGGCAACAGGGGAAAGGGGTGAAAATGCCACTGCCCCGGGACCGAATCCCAGGTCAATATGTGACCGGGCGCGGCTGTTTTCAAATCCCGGCGTACCCGATACCTCGATGCTGTTTGCCCAGTTTGAGGGATAATTTGGACCCGCGAGATCGATTTTTTCGTCCGAGTGTCCGGGTGTGTTATCGAGGGAATAGGTATATTGAGAGACGGTATCGCCAGCGGCATCGATCAGATAAATTGTTTCGGCTGCTGAATTTGAAAGACCGCCGCTTCCGAATGCGTTATCCGAGATGGTTAATCGCAGCACATTCGGCGGAATCAATGCATTATAGCTGGTGGAATTTTCCGCGTACCCGGCATCGAGAATGATAGCAAATTCGCCGGGCAAAAGCACACTCTCCTGACCGCAGACGAGTTGGTCGATTCCGGTTCCGTCGCTGAGTTGCCAGCCTTCCAGAGCGACTTCATTTTCGCCGTAATTGTAAATCTCAATGAATTCATCGTAATATTCGCTGCCCGCCGGATCGAACATCACTTCAGAAATGGTGAGTGCATTCCGGGCGCTGCCCGTTGCCGCCCAAATGCTCAGAAGACTAAAGAGAATCAAAACGCGATGAGATTTCATTTTCAAATTTTCCAAATAGCGAGGTAACGTAATTTGCAGTTTACAGTTTAGCCAAAAAATCGACATCGGCTTCGATGCGCTGCAGCCGTTTCTGCATCGGTTCCTGAAAGTGGTATTGCGCCAGATTTGCGAGTATCTGCTGAAAACTGAGAGCCATACGTTTCAATAGCCTATAGCGTTTTATGCGAAACCATAACCTGATGAATCCCTGGTGCAACAATACCAGACTCAGGATAAACACGATGAGGTGAAACAGCAGCAAGTCGCTCGATGGAATATTGCCCGCAACATATTGACTGAATAGTTTAAACAGCGCATAAATCAGGATCGCCCAGGGAAGCAAATTGCCCAGAATATTTCGAATGAAAATGAGCCTGTTCCGGCGTTTCGGTTGCGAATGGCAATCGTATTTCTCGAAGAACCGGAGGCTTCCCCGCCGCAGTTCCTCAAACACGATCGAGTTGAATTTGGAAATATCGAAATCGATCCCGGATTCAGCGCCAGCCTCCGTCTCCCCGAAAAATTGCAGTGAAAGCGCCCGTGTTTCAACGGTAAATTTGTTAAAGGCTTCGACGACCGGATCGTGTTTTGCCGAACCGAGTGCGTTTTTCATTTTGACCAGGATGTCATCCACCGAATGCGTTGCCGCGCTCAGATAATGCGGTGAAAAAACTGATTTGAATTTATCGATAACGGCAAAATAAACACCGAGTACCCAACGAAATGAGAGCAAATAGCAGCTTTCGAAATAACGCCCCAGGATATCCCGGTGAAATTGCGAGAGCAGATCCATATAAAACCGGCTCATTTCTCGTGAGAAGTGCTGATAGGTTTGCTGATATTCAGCTTTGATCCGCTGCAAATTTGACCTCGTATCTTCCGGCATGACGCTTTTAAGTTCGCCGATGAAGTGGTTGATCGAATGCTTGAGATTGATTTTTTTGATTTCATGAATTCTTTTTTCAGAAAGCTTATTGCGGATGATTTCTTCCAGTCGGTTGAATTCATTTCGAATGGTCATTTTACCGAATTTGAATTCAGACGTGTCAAATTTCCCGGTTGAAATTTTCAGGATGAGTGGTTTGCTAATCCCGATGGTTTCGAGTTGCTGGGTAAAATCCGCAAGCACCGAATCGGATAATCCCAGGTCGATCTTGTTGAATAAAAATATGAAATGCCGCCTGTCAACGATCGATTTGAGGATATCGAACAACGACTGATTTTTATATTTTTCAGGAGTTACGATGCAAAGAACCAGATCGGAGCCTTCCAGTATTTTCTGTGTCCGTTTGCGGTGGCTGCTGATGATACTGTCAATGTCAGGGGTATCCACGAGTATTTTATGCTTTAGCTCCGGTATTTCGTGGATCACGGTGCGATCATCAGCGGCGAGGATATGCTCGATTACGGATGTGGTGGTTTCGAGATGATAATAAAAGACACCATTTTGCGTGAGGGGTCGAATGATGGATGACGCTGAAATTTCGCCTCTGGCAAGCGCATTGATGAGTGTTGATTTGCCGACACCGGTGCCTCCCAGAAGCGCGATGATAATACTATGTTCCAGATGCTCGATTGAAAACCGCAGGTTCTGGATGCGTCTTAAAAAATGATCACGACGTGCTACCAGTTCCTTGAAACTGCTACTGGAATTGATGAAATCGGAAATGTCAGGAATTTGATGGTAAAATGTATTTTCATCCATAAGCTTGGGTTGGTTAATTGATGACGTTACGGGCGAAAACATATTCGGAATCGGTTTTCAAAAAGCCATTGATAATATACCAACTTATCACATCGATGTCAATAGTTATTTCCGCTATCGCCGGCGTAAGCTTTGCCCACACTGTTCCCGAAGGCACGAATCGGCATCCCTAAAGAAAGGAAACATTTTTTCGACAATTCGAAATTCTTCTCTTGACATTCACTTTCCTTTTATTATCTAGTAAATTATCATATTTTCAGCTTCAGAAAAATTAACCAGTCCGCCTTTCAAAGGTTTCAAACTTTTGAAAGGTTATTTCTCTTCCTGCGACCGCGCAATTGCCCATCCCCGAAGAAACTGCTTGACATTCACCAAATAAATATTTATAATTTTTATATCTAAAAATTTCATAAGCATAACATCATCATCCTGATTCCGTTCCGCGGGTGCAAACCAGGGGGAGAATTGTGTCATCGCTAACAAGGATCTGTGATAAATGAAGAACTTGATCGATTTGCTGGACGAAAACAACTTTCTCAGGCTATTGTTCGAATCGATTCCGCTGGGCGTGATGTTGATACGATCCGATCAGCGCATTCTGGCGGTGAATGACTTCATGAAACAGTCATTCGGCATTTCCGAAGCCCAACTGGTTGACACGCGAATGGGCAATGCGGTGCAATGCGTGCAAGCCAATAGAACCTCCGGCGTGTGCGGCGGCGGTGCAGCCTGTCGCAAATGCCAGGTGATGAATCCGGCACTCGCGGCGCTCAGGGGCAACAAAACCTGGCGCAGTAAAGCCGAATTTCAGATGCTGGCGAACGGAGCCGTCCAGACTAAAGATGTGCTGGTCACCGCAGTTCCCATCGAATTCGAGCACCGGCACTATGCGATGGTGCTGCTCGAAGATATCACCGAATTATCCACATTGCGGCGTCAGATCACGGCGCAGCAACGCACCGGCGGATTTATCGGGCAGGACCCGAAAGTCATTGCATTGCGGGAAAAGATCAAAGTACTCGCCGATGTGGATATGCCTGTTTTGATTCAGGGCGAAAGCGGAACGGGCAAGGAGCTTGTTGCCAAAGCGATTCACGAACAGGGCTCCCGCGCAAACAAACCATTCATTGCCGTAAACTGCGGCGCGCTGCCCGAAACGCTTTTAGAGAGCGAACTGTTCGGGCACGTCAAAGGGGCGTTCACGGGAGCGATTCGCGATAAAAAAGGACGCTTCGAGCTCGCAGATGAAGGAACGATTTTTCTCGATGAAATCGGTGATATTTCTCCCACAATGCAGGTTAAATTGCTGCGCGTATTGCAGGAAGGAACTTTTGAACCGGTTGGCGGCGAAAAGACGATTACGGTCGATGTGCGCCTCATTAGCGCCACCAACCGCAATATCAAAAAGCAGATTGAAGCCGGCGAATTTCGTGAAGACCTGTTTTACAGAATCTGCGTGGTGCCGGTATTCATCCCCCCGTTGCGGGAACGACCCACGGACATCCTGCTGCTTGCCGAACATATCCTGAATGCAACCGCCATCGGCGCCGGGAAGAAAGCGACCCATTTTTCGCCGGATGCCCTGGATCGGCTTGCATCCCACGATTGGCCCGGCAATGTGCGCGAACTGCAAAATGCCATTCAATATGCGTTGGTGCACTGCAACAACGAAACAATCGACGTCGAACATCTGCCACCCACGATTAATCCAAAGCCGACATCGGAAAAAAAATCGAACCGGAAACCGCGAAAACGAAAACTCAATCTCGCGATGGTGAAGAATGCCCTGCACCAGGCGAATGGCAACCGCGTGAAGGCAGCAGAAATTCTGGGCGTTTCCCGGGCAACGTTATATCGCTTTTTTGAAAGCATTGATTCGGATTTTCCGGAGTAGGGGAGAGCGCTCCTCATCCGGCAGGTTTCATGGCTTCAGGCGGCGTTGTGTGGCATTATTTTTATGGATCGGGACAATTGGCCAGAAAAGACAACCTTTGAGTCCTTTGTGCCTTCTTCGGGCGCTTTGTGGTGAAGGCTTTTATTACATGCAAAGCGCACGCTACCCATTCGCTTTGCAGCTTTCCCGATCAAACAGGATGCCCGGCACAGGCTATGGACACCGGCTTAAAAGAAGGTCCATCAGACTTTTGTCATAACATTCAGTCGGAGGACAACCAATGCGAATTCATCGGTGGTTAATCATCATCTCATTGCTGCAAGCTTTTGCCAGCCAACTCCTTGCCGATTCGACCCGAACCGGTCTTGAATCGGACACCTTGCTTGCGCGTAATTTCATTCAGAAAGCAGAGGAACTGACAAAAACAGCCCGGTACGACAGTTCGAACATTTTTTACGAAAGAGCTGGTTTGATTTATAAACGAGCTGCGGAATCGGTTGCGGATACCAGCCTGTGGGAAAGTTATGTGAAGTGCCTGAGCAACACCGGCGATAATTTGCGCCGGCAGGGCGACTACGAAGCTGCCATGAAATATTTAACCGATGCAGTGAGCATCGGTTTGAAAAAAATCGGCAGGATGAACCTGCAAATGGCTGCAACTTACAACATTTTGGGCGCCCTGTATTTTAATCAATCCGACTTCGATCAGGCGCTGGAATTTTTCATCAAATCGTTGGATATAAAAATAAGGATGCTGGGCGAGGACCATCAGCAAGTTGGATATGCTTATAACAATATCGGGATCATCTATCGAAATAAAGGCGATTATGACAATGCCCTGGTGTACTATAAAAAATCACTGGCATTGAAAATTAAATTCCTGGGAGAACGCGATCAGAGTGTCGCCAATACCTATAGCAATATCGGTCTTGTGTATCGCTTCAAAGGTGATAATCCATCGGCGCTGACGTATAGCAATAAGGCGCTGGCAATTTACCTCGAACTAACCGGCGAAAATCATCCCTATGTTGCCGGGATTTATCATAATATTGCGGTTATCCATTCGAATTTGGGTCATGCCGACGCCGCTCTGGAGGATTATCAAAAATCCATCGATATCAAAATCAAGCTGCTGGGTGAAAATCATCCCGAACTGGCGACGAGTTACAACGGATTGGGAAGTCATTACTATTCCATCGGCAAATACCAGCCTGCACTCGATTGCTTCACCAAAGCCCTTGAGATCAAACGCCAATACGTCCCCGAAAAGAATCCCGATATTGCCTACATTTATTATAATTTCGGAAAAGTTTACAAAGAACTCGGACAACTGGATCGCGCCTTAGCCTACGTACAAAAGTCGATTATCTCGCTCATTTCCGCCTTCGATGATACGGTAATCAGCGCCAATCCTGAACTCGATGAGGTGCTTTCGGAAAATTTCCTGATGCTGGCATTGAATTTCAAAGCTGAATTATTGCATACCAGGTTTGCGTCGGTAACTAAAGATCTCGCTGACCTGAATTTGTCCCTGGCAACCTGCCAGCTAGCGTCATCGCTTATCGACAAACTGCGCAGCAGCTATCAGGCGGAGCTCTCAAAATTATTTCTGGGCGAGGAAGCAACCGGAATTTTTGAAAACGCCATCGAAACCGCATTCGAGCTATACGAGAAAACCGGTGAAAATTCTTACAAAGAAACAGCCTTCATGTTCGCCGAAAAAAGCAAATCAGCAGTGCTGCTGGAATCGCTGCAGGAATCAAAAGCCAGGCAGTTTGCCGGCATTGATGACAGTCTGCTCGAAGTTGAGAAAACGCTGAAAATCGATCTTGTCGATACCGATACGCAAATCCAAAAAGAGCTGCAAAAACAAGCGAAGGGGGATAGCCTGAGAATCAGGCAGTTACAGGATCAACGTTTTGAATTGATCACCGCTTATCAGACATTGATGCAGGAGATCGAAAACAGGTATCCCGAATATTATGCCCTGAAATATCAAACACAGTCCGCGCCCGCGAGCGACTTGCAGAGCCGACTGGATGATGATTCAGGCATGTTGGAATTCTTTATGGGTGACAGTGCGATTTACGTGTTCGTGATATCTAAAAGTCAATTCGATTTCATCAAACTGTCTAAGGACACCACTTTTGCCAGGACGATTGATTTGCTGGTTGAATCACTGAAAAAACTGGATGGCGCTAAATATATCCGCTCAAGTTTTGAAATATATACCCGCCTGATTCATCCGTTGGAAAGGCAGCTCGCCCCAATCAAAAAATTGATTATCATTCCGCATGGCATCCTGTACAAAATCCCGTTCGAGGCATTGCTCACAAAAAATCCGGCTTCGGCGGAAAGAAATCATTTCACAAAATATCCGTATCTAATCCGGCGATTTGAGGTGTCATATCATTATTCTGCAACGCTTTACGCATATAGCCTGCAAAAATCACGTGCTGGTTCTGTATTCGCCCAAACCGAATTCGCCGGTTTCTCGCCGGTTTTCAGCAGCGAAACGAAAAACGGCACTATTCTGGCAAGCACCCGGAGCGCGCTAGCTTCTGGGGATAGCAGCGAAGTGTATCGCGCGATTACTCTGGACGGGAAACGTTTCAATGAATTGACATATTCTGAAGAAGAGGTCAAACAGATCGTCCGCTTGTTTCAGAAGAAAAAAAAGGCTGCCGCAGGATATTTTCACAAGGATGCCTCGGAAGGCACATTCAAAGCGACTGTGGGAAGCTGCAACATCGTTCACATCGCAACGCATGGTATCGTCAATGAAGAGAAACCACAGCTCTCCGGGATTATTTTCTCGCAGCCTTCGGATTTTGACTTTGTTGAGGACGGCATCCTGTATTCCGGGGAATGCTATAATCTTGAATTGAATGCCAGCCTGGTAGTATTGAGTAGCTGCGAAAGCGGACTGGGCAAACTCGTTCGGGGCGAAGGCTTGATGGCATTGACCCGCGGATTCCTGTATTCGGGCGCTGCCAATATTGTGGTGTCACTCTGGAAGGTCTCCGATAACCACACCAGCCAATTGATGGTTGAATTTTACAAAAAACTGCTCGCACCTGAGAGTTATTCGCGCGCTTTGCGCGATGCAAAATTGCAGATGATTAAAAAGCCGGATACAGCTTTCCCGAAATCATGGAGCAGCTTTGTGTTGATTGGTACGTAAACCACTTGCGATTCGCCCAATCAACAATACTTTTGGGCTCCCTGTTCGTCAGCATTCGGCAATCCAACCGGTGATTCGCATAAAAAAAATCCCGGATTTGCAGATTGGCTTTTGTGAATCGCTTTACCCCAAATTGCTCACTCAGCAAAAATCCTGAATATCGAACGTGGCAACAACCGTCGTTACGAATCAGCATGCCGAACTTTGGCGTGGCGGTTATTAAATTGAAAATTAATTCAATATTTCAAGCCAAAGCCCTAATATTATAATGATGCCCTTTAAAATGCAGTAGATGCCCAAACTCAGCTTTGAAAACGTCGTACGCTATTGACATTCCCCCAAAAAGTTTATATGAGTTGTAACAATCGCTTCCCTGAACGGCAATGTGTCGAAGGATATCAGCCGGGAAGCATTGTGCAAATCCATTTCATTCTCAAAAAGCAAGGAGCTTCGCCGTGAGACATGTAATCAAAATGACGCTTCCTTTTTGGGTGTGGGCTTTATTTATATGCCGCATTACAGCCTTCGCCCACCAGCAAAACGCTCAAATGCCCTGCAAAAATATGCGCGCATCCGCGGGGATGGCAACTGTCCATGATCTTAAAATTAATGATGATACCGGCGCCGCCGATCAGGAATCCCCGGCAATCGCGATGAATCAATACGGATATGCCGTTATCTGCTGGACCGATGAACGCAATGGGAACCAGGATATTTATGCCCAGATTTACAGCGCTAAAGGTTTTCCCCTGGGCAAGAATTTCAAGGTCAGCGATGATGGCGGAACCGCGGGACAACGATTCCCGGATGTCGCGGTCGACAATACCGGATGTTTCGTGATAACCTGGGAGGATTATCGCGATGATCCGGGGTACGGCGATATCTACGCCCAGCGTTTCGAAGCTAATGGTGAGCCCATTGAATCGAATTTCAAAGTAAATCGCGATGATCCCGGCAGGGATCAACGCACGCCTGCCATCGCGACGGATGCCAATGGCAATTTTGTTATCTGCTGGTTCGACGCTCGATATCCGCA
Organism: Candidatus Zhuqueibacterota bacterium; assembly: GCA_016927835.1. GTDB lineage: Bacteria > Zhuqueibacterota > Zhuqueibacteria > Thermofontimicrobiales > Sulfurfontimicrobiaceae > Sulfurfontimicrobium. The sequence continues at coordinate 36,213 of JAFGMA010000161.1, forward strand.
GGGGATTTACGCGCAGCGTTTTGACAGTTCGGGAACAGCATCCCCGGAGGAGAAAATCCAAATCACCGATGAAGTCATAAGCTGCCAGACTCCCGCTATCAGTATGAGCCAAAATGGCAATTATGTCGTTACCTGGATGCAAAATTGTCCCGGCAGCGATGACATCTACACGCAGATCATCGACAACACCGGCGCGCGGGTGGGGAGCAATTTGGTGGTGAGCGAACATCCAGAGCCGCGGCGAAATGCCAGCCAGCCGGACGTGGCGCTGGCAGAAAATGGCGATTTCATGATCACCTGGTATCATCTTGGTGATGTGAGCGTTCATGCAAAATTGTATTCCCGGGATGGTGCTTTGTTACGCGGTCCATTCATGGTGCATGAAATGCCGGGCGAATCAGGGAATTACAATCAATATCCCGCGATTGCTGCCAATCCGGCTGGCGGGTATGCGATTGTGTGGACAGCCAGCCCGGACGGTGATAATGATATTTATCGCCGCAATTTCGATGCGGATGGGTTGCCGACCGGTCACAGTTTCCGCGTGAACGATCCCGATTACCGCCAACTGAAACCCGACATCGGACTCGATAACCGGGGTATTTCGGTGATGGCGTGGGAGGATTCTCGCAGCGGAAACGATATTTACGGAACTGCATCCGGACCGCTTTCACCTCTGAATGTCACCGCCGGCAGCGGATTTGACGGGATCATTCCGCTGAGCTGGGACGCGGTTTATGGGCAGGATGGCATCATGAATTACACCATCTATCGCAGCGCTTCGCCAGAAGGCTCTTATGAATTGATCGCGCAGGTCGATCTCGCCGAAAGGGGAGTTTTCGGTTCGTTGATGCGGGACTGGATCGATCCCTCTGTCCGCAACGGAAGCACGCTCTATTACCGGATCAGGGCGGTGGTCGGCGGGTGGGAAAGCCCTTATTCGGAAACCGTCAGCGCCACCCCATCATCTGGCGGGTATCGATTGTTTTCCGATTGGGCGAAAGTCAAGCCTGATCTCGATGGAAAAATCAAGTCCAGTGATTGGAATGATGCAACTCCGGTGAATATCGCGAATCCATACACGAAAGCGCCGGTCTTGCTCTATCTGAAAAATACCGGTGATTACCTGTTTGTGGGCGTGCAGGACTTCAATGATGATCACATCAACAACGGAAATTATATGGCAATTTTGTTCGACAACGATGCCAACTCCAAATGGGATCCGGGCGCCCCGAGCAGCGATGGTTTGATCATAATCAATAAAGATGGCGCGCTTTTTACAGGCTATTGGGGAGGATATCCGAATAACCTGGGTGCCGATATGCCGGTAGTTGCCGAAGGCGTGAGTTCAGCCATGTATGCCACCAGGCAGCATGTCGAGTATGAAATCGCGATCGATCTGGATAAGGTTCCTCTCAAAGCATCTGCGGGCGATGAGATTCGTATCGGATTTTGGATCTCGGATCCCGGAAACTTTTTTCCGTATCATAACGGCAACTCGGGCGAATGGCCCCCCGGATTGCTGTGGGAAGCTGCGAAGCCCCTGGGAAATCTGACCCTGGCGAACGATGCCACCGCTGTCAGCGAAACAGAGTCTCGGGAAGTACCGCTGGTGTATGGATTGAGCCAAAATTTTCCGAATCCATTCAATCCCGAAACAACAATCCGCTTCGATGTAAAACAGCATTCGCCGGTGGTGCTTAAACTTTACAACGTGCTGGGCAATGAGCTAAAAACACTCGTGAATCGCGCGTATCAACCCGGTTCATACCAGATCACATTCAACGCCGCGGGATTGCCATCGGGCATTTATTATTACTTGATACAGATGCAAGGATTTCGGGCGGTGAGGAAAATGGTAATTCTCGAATAGACGCTGCTGAATCCTGACAATTTAAAACGGAGCAAATACTGGTTTGGTCATATCAATATGCAATAGCAAAGGTTTTATTCCAATCGGAGATTTTTCAATTCATTTTCAGTAACCCATAAACACAAATCAACTTCTCAAGGAGGCTGCAATGTTTAAAACAACTTTGTTAACGCTTGTTTTTATCCTGTTAATCGTGATTGTCGGTTACGCCGATGTACCAAAGTTTTTTAATTACCAGGGATTATTGATGGATGCTGAGGGAAATCCAGTCAACGGTACGCGTAGCATTCAATTCAGTCTGTATGGAACCGAATCAGGGGGCGACTCTTTTTGGACAGAGACACATAGCGTCCTTATCAGGGATGGATTGTTTAATGTTTTATTGGGCTCGGTGAATTCATTTGACAATTCTACTTCAGATCCGAGTGAATTGGCGCATATCTACCTTGAAGTGAAAATTGCCGATGATCCGCCCATGACGCCGCGCCAGCAAATCGTCAGCGTGGGATTTGCAATGCATGCGGACGATGCGGATCATCTGGAAGGCCATCCGGCAAGTGATTTCGTTCGCAAAATGAATGATGTCAGACCAGTAGATGGGGCAATCGATTTAGTCGGCGGAACAAATGTGACGGTAACCCCGGATCCCGGAAACCATCGAATCAGTATTTCAGCAACCGGAGGCAGCGGAGGCGATAACCTGGGCAATCACAGCGCTACTCAAAATATTCGATTGAATAATTATTGGCTGTCAAACGATGGAGGCAGTGAGGGCATACAAATTGGCAATACCGGTGGGATACTCGCTCCCTCCGGATTGCAATCCCACGGCGATATCATCACCAGCGCTAATATGCAGGCGACGAATATCACTGCAGTATCGACGGTTCAGGTGAACGGGGGTATCAATGTTGGCTCGCCATCAGCCAGTGCAGGATCCGGCGATATTTCCGTTGCTGATGACATTTTAGTGGACGACCATGTTCTGGCGAATAACGTGACCGCTTATAATGGCTGGATTAAAACCGGAAGCCCCAGCATCGGCTATGACAATGGCGACATTGTCGCTACCGATGATTTGATTGCGGACGATGACGTGATCGCAGGCGAACAACTGATGGTTGTCAATCACGCGGGTATCAATATGGGAACAACTTATAGCACCACTTATGCGCTGCGGGTACAAGGCAATGCGTACTGTACCGGAAGCTGGACGAGTTCTGATCAGAAATTCAAGAAAAATGTTGAACCTGTTGAAAATGCCCTGTCAAAACTCGAGCAAATAGAGGGCGTTTCGTTTGATTGGAAAACGGACGAATACCCGTCGTACGAATTCTCTGAAGGCAAGCATTATGGTTTTATCGCTCAGGAAATAGAAAAAGTCTTCCCGGATATGGTAAAAACCGATGAGAATGGTGAGAAAGCCGTGTCGTACGTCGAAATGATTCCGATACTGGTTGAGGCACTAAAACAGCAACAGAAAATGATCGAACAATTGCAGACCCAGGTAAATCAACTCATGAATAAATAGACGATCCGGAAGCCGCCTGGTCGAATCCGGTATCCGGAGAATTCTATTCACTTTATCATAAGAGGAGAAAGCAATGCACCAATATCGATACAAACAACGGATTGGGGCAGTTCTGATATTTCTATTGCTGTTAATTTTGATTTCGGTTGAAACGCTGTTCGCCCAATCCAGCCCCAATTACGAAATGCGAAAATATGTCCTGGATATGAGCGGGACAGCGCTGCAATCTACCAATCATCAAATGGTCAATGCTGTGGGACAGCCGGCGCCGGTGGGAGAAATTTTCAGTCAACATTATACGTTGTCTGCCGGCTTTTTAGGGAAAGCGATTACGATTGCATTCAGGGGCACCAAGCTAACCGCCAGCGACGGGAAAGCCGATGATACCTTTGGCAGGGCGCTTGCCATTAGTGGTGACTATGCCGCGATTGGTTCTTCCCATAATGATAATCTAAGGGGAACCGACGCGGGTGCGGTTTATATTTTCAAACGATCCGGCAATTCCTGGATTGAACAGGAGAAGCTGACCGCCGATGACGGCGCGGATGGCGATATTTTAGGCAGCGCCATTGCGATCGACGGAGATTATCTGGTAGCCGGCGCACCCTGGGATGATGATTCCGGTAGTGAATCCGGGGCAGCGTATGTTTTCAAACGTGAAGGCGCTAACTGGATTCAGCAAGCCAAACTGACCGCCAGCGACGCCGGCGTGGATAATCGCTTTGGCATTTCCGTGGCGATCAGCGGTGATTATGCGCTGGTCGGTGCCTTTTTTGATGATGACTTTGGCTCCAAGTCCGGATCAGCCTATATTTTCAAACGCAACGGAACCACCTGGGGACAACAGGCGATTCTCAAAGCCAGCGATGGCACTGAAGGGGACTGGTTCGGCGTCTGCGTATCCATCAATGGGGATTTTGCCGCAATCGGTTCCCGGTACAATGATAATGAAAATGGAACCGATGCCGGTGCTGTCTATATTTTCAAACGAGAAGGAACACTCTGGAATGAGCAACAAAAGCTGCGTGCCAGCGATGGCGCTGCAGGTGACCTGTTCCATAAGGCTGAAATTGTCGGAAATCATCTGGTTGTTGGCGCTTACCAGGATGATGATAAAGGCGATAATTCCGGTTCGATTTATGTTTTCGAATACAACGGATCTTCCTGGAGCGAGCAGCAAAAACTGACTGCCAGCGATGGCGGCGAAGGTGACAATTTTGGCAACGATATCGCAATCAGCAGAAACCGGATGGTTGTCGGCGCGTATCGCGATAGTGATAACGGATCCAATTCCGGATCAATTTATGTTTTTGATTATGACGGTTCCCATTGGGTTGAGGCAGAAAAAATTATCGCTTATGATGGCGATGCCGGCGACTATTATGGGTTGTGCGTGGATATTGATCAGGATTTCATACTGGTTGCTGCCAGAAACGATGATGACAAAGGCAACAATGCCGGCGCCGCATACATCTATGGTTCGATGTCAACCTCTGTGCCCTTCGACCTTTCAACGCCCAAGGAGGCGACTGTCTTTCAGATTTTACCGGCTTATCCCAATCCCTTCAATCCGGAGACGACCATTCGCTATGCCATTCCCGGGGATGTTGATGTCAAAATTGCTGTTTTCAACATGCTCGGGCAGCGCGTCCGCATTCTTGAAAATGGGCATCGCCAGCAAGGGTATTATTCTGTACACTGGGATGGCAGGGATGACGCAGGAAATTCGCTGACCAGCGGAATCTACCTCTGCCGCATTCAGGCGGGCGAATATCGGCAATCGATTAAGCTCGCAATTCTTAAGTAACTTTTGCGATTCGGTGCTGAAGCTAAAATGAGCCTGTCCGAAAATCTGCTTCGAAAAATCAATTTGATCAGGTGAAACCTGTTATCCACACCGTGCTGTAACTGCCGCATAGCCAGACTTGAATCAGGCAGCCTATCATCTGAATGGATTCCTGTGAGACAGAACCCGAAAATGACACGCGAGATTTTCGTGCAGGCTCAATATTATTTTATACCTGAACTGAGCGGTTTCAGGTTCAGGATTCCCGGTTCAATCGTTTTAATCTATTGAGTTTGCCTCTTTAGTGCCTAATGTTCAGGCGATTGTTATTCATCAATTGGGCAAAAATCTCTAACAAGGTATAAGTCTATTAAATTTTATTTTTTAAGGCTCATCAACCTGAAACCTTGAACCGCTCAACCCGGGCTATAATTAAAAATAGGCATTCAATCGAAATTGGAGGCAAAGACGTCATGAAAGATTTTTTGAATAACCGTAGCATCATTTACATGATGTTTTTTGTTCTGATTCTTCTTTGTACGCCAGAATCACCGGCTCAGAATAGCTATAACTGCACCCTCATCGGTCGATGGGCGAACGGACCCTGTTTTGCGGTAGATGTAGTTGGCGATATCGCTTACTTTGGCAACGGGGGATACCTGGAGATTGTCGATTTTTCCGACCCTGCCAATCCCATCGAACTGGCAAAATTTTTAACACCCTCAATCGTTGAGGGAGTAACAGTTAATGGTAATTTCGCATATATAGCCAACTGCTATGGCGGATTGCGTATTGTAGACATTTCCGATCCATCAAATCCCTCAGAAGCCGGATTCTGGGCAGAAGAGTATCCCTATTCTAATGATGTTGCGATTTCAGGCAACTTCGCCTACCTGGGAGATGAAAATGAAGGTTTTCTCATTATCGATATTTCCGAACCGTCGAATCCGATAACTGTGGGCGAATTTTCTACTAATGGTTCCGCCGTGAACATTGCAGTTCGCGATACACTGGCTTATATTGCAAATTATTACAACGGCTTGTGGATTTTAAACATTTCCGATCCAGCAAATCCCACCGAAGTCGCCTTTTTCAAAAACGATAGTTATATCCTCGGAGTCGCTGTGCAGGGAGACTATCTCTATCTGGCGAATAATAATGCGGGATTGCGAGTCTTGAACGTATCCGATCCTGCCAATCCAGTTGAAGTGGGTTTTTACGATACCAATGGGTATGCGAAGGATGTTATTGTTGACGGCAATTATGCTTATCTTGCGGATGGGACTAAGGGATTGTGCGTTGTGGATATTACCAATCCTGAAAATCCAGTAAAAATAGATTCCTATAATACACAAGCCGTGTCCGAAAATTTGGCATTAAATGGAAATCTATGTTATGTTGCCGATCATTATAGCGGCTTGCGAGTAATCGATGTAACCGATCGAGCGAATTTGGCGGAAATCGGATTTTATGATGTTGGCGGTCAGCAAAGTAGTGTGTACGTTAGTGATAATTTTGCCTACATAGCTGCTGGTGAAGATGGAATGCGAATCATCGATATTTCGGAACAATCGAATCCTGTGGAAATCGGTTTTTTGGATACAGATGGCTATTCAAAGGATGCGGTTGTTCAGGGAAATTATGCCTATTTAGCCGATGGCTACGCAGGCTTGCGAATAGTGGATATTTCTGATCCTGCAAATCCAATGGATATCAGTCTCCACGCGACTACTGATATCGTAAATTCCCTGGCAGTGCAAAATGGGTATGCCTATCTCGCAAACCAGTTTGAAGGCTTACGGATCATCGACATTTCTGATGTGAATAATCTGACGGAAATCGGTTCTTTCGATACTGAAAATATGGCGATGGATGTTGCTATCGATAATGATTATGCTTATGTGGCTGATTATCAGGAAGGTTTACGCATCATCAATATTGCCGACCCCGCGAATCCGTATGAAGAAGGTTTCTACAAATTAGACAATGGTGATGCGGTAAGCGTGGAAATTAGCGGCAATTATGCGTACGTCGCGTTCGGTACAAAGAGTACCCGCATCATTGATATTTCCACACCATCAAATCCCATTGAAGTCGCTGATCTTGGCTATTTGGGACAGTATCATGGTGAAGTTGCTGTCAGTGATAAATTATTATTTGAAGCGGTCAGTAGCCAGGGTAT
>JAFGMA010000162.1 GCA_016927835.1 Candidatus Zhuqueibacterota bacterium
AATCTCAGCCGTTTTATTAGGGGATTGCTTCGGCAAAAAACGCCTCGCAATGACAATTTTTCGAGTTTTCGGACGGACACTAAATAAATCGCCTGAAATATTTTCGTCATTCAAAAGAAGCCTTTAATAGAATATTCGCCAGTTGATTGAAACAAGATTCGATCTGAATGACGATACAATTTAAAAGCAAAACCGCAGGAAAAATCGATGCATTCACCGCTCAAACGTCGTCCGCACTGGCTGAAAGTACCGATGCCATCCGGAGAAAATTTTCGCGATGTGCGGCTGCTGCTGAAACAGCAGCGTCTGAACACGGTCTGTCAAAGCGCGCATTGCCCGAACATCGGCGATTGCTGGAGTCGGCGTACGGCAACTTTCATGATCCTGGGAAACGTCTGTACGCGGAATTGCCGTTTTTGCGCCATCGAATCGGCAGCGCCGGATCCACCGGATGCCGCCGAGCCCGAACGGGTAGCGCTGGCAGCGGAAGCTTTGGGATTGCGCTACGTCGTGATCACATCGGTCACACGGGATGATCTGCCAGACGGAGGCGCCAGTCAATTTGCCGAGACCATCCGGTTGATTAAGCGCAAACTCCCCAATTGCCAGGTTGAAGTTCTGATTCCTGATTTTCAGGGTGATGCTGCGGCTTTGGAAAGCGTCATGCACGCGCAGCCCAATGTGCTGAATCATAATATCGAAACCGTGGAGCGGTTGTATCGTCTGGCTCGACCACAGGCGGATTATGCGCGCTCGTTGGAAGTCTTGCGACGCGCAAAAGCCTTCAACGCAATGACCAAATCCGGAATCATGCTGGGATTGGACGAATCGCTTGATGAAATCCGAGGGGCAATGCAGGATTTGAGAGCGGTTCATTGCGACATTTTGACCATTGGGCAGTATTTGCAGCCATCGAAGGCGCATCTTCCGGTTCAGCGTTTCGTGACCCCGCCCGAATTCGATCACCTCAAAATTGAAGCTCTCGCAATGGGATTCAAGCTGGTTGAGTCCGGTCCGCTCGTTCGCAGTTCATACCATGCCGATCAGGCAAGCACGCTAAATTAGATTCCGGATTATAGTTTCGAGCAGCCATTTTTCAAAAATTGCGTTTCCGGGATTCTCCACACTGATCCTTATTTGATGACAAAAGCAGTTTGAATTTTCCACCGACTATTGATTTAAGCTGATTTGAGTTTACGGGAATCGCTGTAGAGTCACATCTCGAAGGAACTGTGTTGGGGAAATTTTAAAAATGTTAAATTATACGTAAGTATATAAATTTGCTGTATTGTGCGGAACTTTACATTATGATTTAGGTTGAACCTCAAAAGCTTTTGCGTTTACAGGAATTTCGTCATCAACTGCTTCAGGAATGGGATGAAAATGGCAAACTTGCATCGCTCCTCTCGGATCAGCTCTGCTCACCTTTCACTGCACCACGCACTTCTTATAAGCTTCAGCATTTTAATTCATTCGCTATGCGCGGCTCAAGATATAGAGATCGCCGACAGCTTGCGTAACCAGGCACAGGATTCGACACCAATAAGCGCACCAACGTCCGATCCGGCAAGCTGGAAAATTCATAGATCCTTCATTTTTGACTCCCTGGGTCAACCGGTCGACGTTTTTATCGCAGATTTGCTCGCACATCTTCAGGACACCACCGGCGTCGGGCTGCCGGTTTCGAAACAGGAGTTTTGCGAAATTTTAGACCGAGATGCCGCGGAAATTGTCTACTCCCGACAATTGATAAAATATGCCACTCCGAAAAGCATTGAAATTCAAAAGAATGATCATTTGAATCTCACTAAAATCAGATTGAAAAAGAAATATATCGAGGCTGGCATCGAATTTCATCAAATCCATGACAGCCTGCTGAACGCGGCAGATAACATGTATGGTGTCCACCGCAAGGATATCGTTGCCATCCTGATGTGGGAGTCGAACCTGGGAAAAAATTACGGGCAATACCAGATATTCAATATTTTCCTGGGGCAGATTTTATTTCTGGATCTGGCGTATGACCACTCGATTGAGGTGCTCTCCTCAAAAGGGGATACTACATTGTTTGATGAAATTGATGAAGTCCGTCGCCAGAAGCGAAGAATTAAAAATATTCGTGAACGGGCGATAAAAAATCTTGCTTATTTATTGCGTTCCGCCAAAGCAAGCCAAACGGATCCGCTTTTATTCCAGGGCTCGTGGGGAGGTGCTATCGGGTATACCCAATTTATGCCATTCAGGCTGAATCTGGCTGTTGACGGTGACAACAATGGCGAAATAGATCTGTGTACCTGGTCCGATGCTATCCATAGCGTGGCGAATTATTTGAAATATTTCGGCTATCGCAATTCGCTGGCAAAACGACGCCGTGCAATTTATAAATACAATCCCATGAAATCGTATGTTGACGGTGTTATCACGTATGCAGATCGGGTATGGGAAGAATACCAGACTAAAAAATTGAAGCTCCAAAAAACCTCTTCATTGAAATAAGCACCAACGCGCTCTATTTTGTATCCCTGTCCATAGCCAGCGAGGCGGAATGAAATAGCTTACCAGTTTGAATCTCCTGAATATATTTTTTTTCAGCCCGAATCGAAATCTGTCTTTATTTGTTATCCCTGCAAATTTTAAGTGTGGAGCCGTCCGGCGATAATCTTCAGAGGATCAAATAAATGTCCGTGGGCGGCACCCCGATCAACGGACTCCGGGAATGGCAAGGAGGATTTTCGGACAGGCTCTTGTTACATCCATCAGGCTGAAGCTAAATCGGCATATTCCCCAGTCGTTATGAATTTGTTCGTTTTAAAAAAATGAAAAGGTGCGAACATTCAAAAAATATCTTGACAATATGCCAAAAATTTATTACAATCTTTTAATTGCGTTTCAGCATTAAATTTATATAAAAGGAGGGTTATATGGCCAGTGCAAAAGGAACCTTAAATAAGGTTATGCTGATTGGTCGGCTTGGAGCGGATCCGGAATTGCAGTATACCCCAGGAGGAACAGCGGTTGCGAGGATTAGTTTGGCTACAAATCGTGCCTGGAAAGATGAAAGCGGCAATGCGGTTGAAAGAACCGACTGGCACCGGGTTATTGCCTGGCGAAAACAGGCTGAATTCGCTGGTGAATGGCTGAAAAAGGGAAGCCAGGTTTATATCGAAGGCAGGCTGGAAACACGATCATGGACGGACAAAAATCAGGAAAAGCGCTATATCACCGAAGTTATCGTGGAAACTTTCACGATGCTTGGCAGGCGCGATGATGCATCTGGCACTACAACTAAGGCAAGTCAACCTCCTTTACCTGATGAATCTGAATCAATTCCTGGCGCCGATGAACCGGATTTTTCCGGAGCCAGCGAAGGCGATGATTTACCCTTTTAATGACGTAACCTTTTATGCTACAATTGATCAGTCCGGGATGGCGCGCATTTTCCCGGACTTTTTCCTTTAAGGGGAAATATCGACGCACATGGCTTATTTGCCTGCACGATGAAAATTGAATCTATATGGTGAGAAAAATATTTGCGCTGCAGATTTCGTTGACAAATGAAAAACTGAGGCAGCAATCATGAAAGGGACTATCGTTTCAGCCAGCCTGCGGACGAAAGCTGGATAATCCCGTTTTTTAAATTCGAATTTTTGAGCTTTGACATATTATGCTTCAAACGGGCATAATCTGGAGTGCATCGCCTTTATACGATGCGTGATTTGAAATCCATAAAAAGGGATTTCACTCCACCCGATTTGATCGCTGTCGTTCCAAATATTCTTCTCAGAATTAAAGCTTGAAAAGCTTGATTTATGACCGTTTAAAGTATAATCCATTGGCAACAGCGATAACAATGAATTCAAACCGCCGGATTACCCCCGCAGCACCGAGATGAAAGCAGTGTGACACGCTGTGACGCGGTGGTGGTATTCCCGTGGTTCAAATTAAAACATACATAAAAATGGCACCCTCAATGCTCGATGAATCCGCACTCATTCAAAAAGCATCTGAAGTCAGAAAGATTGCACTCGCTCTGTACTCGAATTTTCATGTTGGTGCGGCTTTGATAACGCGCAATCAGAAAATTTATACCGGCTGCAACATCGAGAGCAGTTCGTATGGCTTGACAATTTGTGCCGAAAGAGTTGCGCTATTCAAAGCGCTTTCCGAGGGTGAGCGTCAGTTCGAAGCAATTGCGATTGTCAGTGATGCCCGGGAGCTGTGCCCGCCATGCGGTGCCTGCCGGCAGGTTCTGTGGGATTTTGCCCGGAATATTACCGTGATCATGGCGAACGATTACGGCGACGTACAACGGATCAAGCTGCATGAACTGCTCCCGATGGCATTCGATTCGGCATATTTAGGAGGCGGGATAAAATAAGCTACCCATTTAAATTTCTTAAGTGGCTATTTATCAAAATTATTTTCAGGCAAAATGTCCAGGTTATTTTATCCCACCCCCTTAAATGATGATTGATTGAGGAGAATCAGTGGAAAAACCCCTGTTGCTTGGCATCGCCGGAGGATCCGGATCCGGGAAAACACTTGTTGCCAGGCGAATTGTTGATGAGTTAGGCTCGGAAAAAGTCATCATTATTCAACAGGATAGTTATTACAAAGACCTGAGTCACCTATCCCACGCTGAACGCGCAAAAGTCAATTTCGATCATCCCGACGCGTTCGATCATGAGCTTTTACGGAACCATCTGAAGATGCTGCTGGCGAACCAGCCGGTGCAGGAACCGGTCTACGATTTCACGCAGCACAGCCGCAGCAAAGAAACACGGCAAATCTGCGGACACATGATCCTGGTATTGGAAGGGATTTTAATTCTTGACAATCCCCAGTTGCGAAATCTGATGGATATCAAGATTTTCGTGGATACGGATCCCGACATTCGCTTCATCAGGCGATTGACGCGGGACATCAAGGAACGCGGGCGTACCGTGGACTCGGTGATCAATCAATACATCGAGAGCGTGCGCCCCATGCATTTGCAATTCGTCGAACCATCAAAGCGTTATGCCGATCTTATCATTCCCGAAGGCGGGCATAATCTGGTGGCAATAGATCTGTTGAAAACAAAAATCAGGGTGCTGCTCCAGGAACGCGGTGAAGTAATTTAGGAGGTGGGATAAAATAAGCTGCCCATTTAATTTTCTTAAGTGGGTATTTATTAAAATTATTTTCAAGCAAAAGGTCCTGGTTAATTTATCCCACCTCCTTAGCTCTTGATTTTTAGGTCGGAACTGTTTTTCATGCATTGCAGTGCCAATTTTAAAACACTCGACAAACCAGGGAAAAACAAATGCTGGAAATCATCACCGGCGCCATGGCGTCAGGGAAAACCTGGCTCATTTACAAAAAATTGAGCGATGCCAAGCTCATGGGCAAAAATGTACAGGTTTTTGCTTATCCGGTTCACGACGGGCAAGTCGTTTCGCGCATCGGCTTCAAAAGCGACGCAATCACAGTTCCCACGGTCGCCGAGATCGAAGCGAATCTGAAGCCGAAGGTGGAACTTATCGCGGTGGACGACGCTCAATTATTCGATAAAAACGATCTGATCAGTTTTTGCAATCGCTGGCGTAATAAAATGCATATTATCATCGCCGGTCTGCAAATGAATAGCTTCGCTGAAAAATTCGGCGCTATAATTGATCTGATGGGGCGCGCTGAATATGTCACGGTTTTACTCGGCGTTTGCGAAAAATGCAAACAACAGACTGCGATCATTTCTCAACGATATCGGGACAGCGCCCATACAATCCCAATCACCGCGGAAGATCCCCGGATTGAATTACGCAAAGAATTTTACGCGCCAAGTTGCTGGAATTGTTATGTGCCGCCCCAATAGGCTTTATGGAGATTTATGCAAAAAAAGTTCGGGATCTGTTTTGAATCAGCTTAAAATAATTGTCAGCATGGAAAATAAGACCATATCCAACATATCAATAAATAATTGGAGGTTGGTATGAAAACGAGAGAAACACTTTCCATCTGGATAATTGGTTTCATTATAGGTTTGTTATTTATTCCCAATTCCGTCCTATCTCAAAAAGGGACGTTCATTTATGAGATTGTCTACAGTCCTGCATTAGAAGGCAATCTTTTAGGCGACAATCCAAATCGAGATATCTTTGTCTATCTGCCCCCAAATTATAATGATAATTCTGATAGAAAATATCCAGTTGTCTATCTATTGCATGGTTATACATGGGCGCCTTTTGGATTTGTCAGACGCTTTCATTTAAGAGCAACTTGTGACTCGTTAATTTCAAATAACATTGTAAAACCAATGATTATTGTTCTTCCCGATGCCAAAAACAAATACAGAGGTTCTTACTACACCAATTCTTATATAACTGGGAATTGGGAAGATTTTATTACAATAGATTTAATTGAGTATATCGATACAAACTACCGTACAATAAAGTCAGCCCAGGGTCGTGGAATTGCCGGGCATTCAATGGGAGGTTATGGTGCAATAAAAATAGCCATGAAACATCCGGAATTATTTAGCGCAGTTTATGGTTTGAGTCCCGCCGTTCTCGATTTTGAAGATTCAGACCGGGGCACGATGAACTCCTTCCTTGAGCAAGCAGCAACTGAATCGCAATTTAATGGATTAAAGTGGCAGGTACAAACAATGATTGCGCAAGCCGCAGCATTCACACCCGATTCCAGTTACACTCCCTTTATGTGCAGGTTTCCTTTAAAATCCAATGGTGACCTCATAGAGCCGGTCTGGCAGGTATGGCTTCGTCATGATCCAATCAGCATGGTTGACAAGCATAAAGAAAATTTAATGAAATTGAAAAATATCAAATTTGATTGCGGCACTGTAGATGAATACTTATTAACGGGAAACCAAAATTTCTCACGGAAGCTAACCACAGAAAATATCTCACATACGTATGTCGAATACGAGGGTGATCACCTCAATAAGATTAAAACAAGAATTTCAGATCATCTGTTACCGTTCTTCTCAAATTCATTTGCAGAGAAGTAAGTGCTAATTAATCGGAGGATTGCATGGTTTTGCAGCGTGTCATTAGCTTCGTCGGCATTTTCGTTTTGCTCGGAATTGCGTGGCTGCTTTCCAATAATAAAAAGAAGATAAAATACCGGGTCGTCATCTGGGGGTTATTGCTGCAACTGGTTTTTGCATTCATCATCCTGAAAACGTCACCGGGGCGTGCGGTTTTCGATGGCGCAAAAGCGATTATAGTACGCGTGCTGGCATTTACAGACGAAGGCGCCGGTTTCCTTTTTGGTAATCTCTACCGCGCAAACCAGGATATCAGCGCCAATTTATCACAGGGAAGCATGAGTGGGCATGTCCTGATGCTGGATTCGGGCTCCGAATCCATTTTATCACTGAATGATATCGAACCGGGCACTCAGGATTCTGTCGAAATTTCCATCGTCAATCCGGGTCCGGTGAAATTGACCCATCTTGTCATAACACTCTCCGATTCCGAACATTTTGAAATTGCCCCGGCAGATTCACCGATGGCGCTGGCAGCAGGTGATACCGCGAAGATTGTGCTGTTAGCGCTACCCGATTCAATCGGTCTGTTTAGCGCACGACTTGTCATTCAGTCCGATCAAATTCCATACCCGACAACGGTTCCGCTTGAATTTCAAGGCGCCGAAACGGCTGCCCCGAATTCCGATGGCATCACCAGCACGGTCAGCCTCGCCCAATTCAAAGATCTGGGTATCATTTTCGCCATTCACATTTTGCCCACGATCATCTTTTTCGCATCATTGATGTCGATGCTCTATCATCTGGGCATCATGCAGCGGGTGGTTCAATTCATGGCATGGATCATGTCGCGAACGATGGGAACCAGCGGCGCCGAGTCGCTTTCAGCCGCATCCAATATTTTTGTGGGGCAGACTGAAGCGCCTTTGGTGATTCGCCCCTATATTTCCGAAATGACAATGTCCGAATTGATGGCGATTATGACCGGCGGCTTTGCCACCATTGCCGGCGGGGTGATGGCAGCGTATGTGCGTTTCGGTGTGGATGCCGGGCATTTAATGGCAGCCAGCGTGATGTCGGCGCCGGCAGCCCTGGTGATGGCGAAAATTATTTTCCCCGAAACAGGTGAGCCCAAAACAACAGGCACGGTAAAATTGGATGTTGAAAAGCGAACCGCTAATATTGTGGATGCCGCAGCTACCGGCGCCAGTGACGGACTGAAATTAGCGGTGAATGTGGGCGCGATGCTGATGGCATTCATCTCTTTAATTGCATTGCTGAATTTTATTCTCGGGCACATCGACGAGGTGCTCAATTTCGTTTCTTTCGGATTACTCGACCTGGATTGGAATCTGAGTTTGAAAACCATCTTCGGATATGTATTTGCGCCGATATCTTTTTTTATGGGGGTTGAATGGAAAGACCTGCTGGCGTTCGGCAATTTGTTGGGGACAAAAGTCTCCATCAACGAACTGGTTGCCTACCTGGATTTAGCCAAAATGAAAAGCACGTTGTCCCCGCGGTCATATACTATCGCGACTTATGCATTGTGTGGATTCGCGAATTTCAGTTCGATTGCTATTCAAATTGGGGGAATCGGCAGTATCGCACCCGGGCGTCGCTCTGATCTTGCCAAACTCGGAATTAAAGCAATGATCGGCGGCGCTCTCGCATCATGGTTAACCGCAACTATTGCAGGGATGTTGCTATAATGAAAACGCTCTTTACAACCCTGGAATCCGATTTATTGGAATCCCGGAATTTCATCCTGAAATATTTGAAGATCAATAAACCAATCGCGATCATTCTGGGTTCCGGGCTCGGTTCCTTCGGAGATGAACTCGTCAATGCGCAGTTCATCGATACCAAAGATATACCAAATTATCCGATGTCTACCGTCGAAGGCCATGCCGGTTGCTGGATTTGCGGCGAGCTGAACGGCGAAGAGGTACTTGCCGTTCGCGGGCGGGTTCACTATTACGAAGGATACAGCTATCAACAGGTTGCTTATCCCGTGCACCTGCTCGCCGGATTGGGCATCACGTCGCTCATCGTTACCAATGCCTCCGGGGGCTTGAATCCGCAATTTGCGCCGGGGGATCTGATGATTATCGAAGACCAGATAAATCTTACCGGCAATAATCCGTTGATCGGTCCCCATATCGCCTCTCACGGTCCGCGGTTCCCGGATATGTCCGAACCTTATGATCGGGAATATATCCGTATCGCCGAACAGGCTGCTAAAGAATTGAATATTCCGATCAAAAAGGGAGTGCTTACGTGTGTGACCGGTCCGAGCTATGAAACCGCCGCTGAGGTGCGCATGTTACAGCGACTGGGTGGCGACGCATCCACGATGTCAACAGCACCCGAGGTGATCGCTGCTGTCCAAAGAGGAATCAGAGTACTGGGGATTTCGTGTATCACCAATATGGCGACCGGCATCGGTAAACAGAAATTGACGCATGCAGAAGTGACAGCCACCGCAGAGAAAGTAAGGGTGAATTTTACGAATCTGATTAAAGCATGTATTTTTAAAATTCAACAGATGTCAGGAATTTAACCTTCAATTCAACAACTCAGGAGGCGGGATGAGATGAGTTGTTCTGAAAACATTGATATGCGTTATTTTAATCTGATGCAGTTTTTTGTTTGAATCCAAATCACGTAATCCAGCCTCTTTGAGCCCGACAACCAGCACCGGCTTTACTGCCGGCAAAATGTTTTGAAAAAGTATTTCTATGGAAAACACGGATTTCAAACCACTGGACATGATGTTGATCAGGAACGCCACAATCTTGACCATGAATCCTGCGCGGGACATTATTGTGGGCGACATCCTGATCCAGGGTGATACCATCACCGAAATCGGCAAACTTGACCTGCGTCTCAATTCCGAAATAGATGCCACCGGAATGGTCGCCATGCCGGGCTTCATCCAGACGCATGTTCATCTGTGCCAGACGCTTTTTCGAAATCTGGCGGACGATATGCAGCTCAAGGAATGGCTCAGAACCCGTATTTGGCCGCTTGAAGCCGCTCACGATGAGGATTCGATTAGCCTGTCGGCGCTGCTGGGAATCGCGGAGTTGTTTAAATGCGGTACCACTACCATCCTGGATATGGCAACCGTTCATCTCACCGAATTTATTTTTTCAGTCGCACAGGCAACCGGTATCCGCGCAATTATCGGCAAAGTGATGATGGACAGCGGCAGCCGTGCGCCCAAAGAACTCATCGAAACACCGGAAGAAGCCATCAGGGAAAGCCTGATGCTCTTCGCCGAATGGCATAATATCGAAAACGGTCGCCTTCAGGCTGCGTTTGCACCGCGCTTCATCCCTTCTTGTTCCGACGAGATGCTGTATGAAATAAAAGCATTGAGCCGCGAAAGAAATGTACTCATCCACACCCATGCAGCGGAAACCCGACACGAAATTCAATATACGCAACGCAAAGCCGGTTCCGGAAATATCGAATACTTGTGTCACCTCGGATTGACCGGACCGCGACTCTGTCTGGCGCATTGCATCTGGGTAACGCGCGATGAAATCGATATCTTGCAGCGCACCGATACGCGCGTCTTACATTGCCCTTCAGCCAATTTAAAACTCGCATCGGGAATCGCGCCCGTGCCGGAAATGCTTAATAAAGGAATTCTCGTATCGCTGGGCTCCGATGGCGCACCGTGCAATAATAATCTGGATATATTTCAGGAAATGCGATTGGCGGCGCTCATTCAAAAATACCGGTTGAGAAATGCCAGCGCCCTGCCGGCATACAAGCTCGTTGCCATGGCAACCATCGATG
Organism: Candidatus Zhuqueibacterota bacterium; assembly: GCA_016927835.1. Taxonomy (GTDB): domain Bacteria; phylum Zhuqueibacterota; class Zhuqueibacteria; order Thermofontimicrobiales; family Sulfurfontimicrobiaceae; genus Sulfurfontimicrobium. The sequence continues at coordinate 10,799 of JAFGMA010000162.1, forward strand.
CCGCGCGCTCTCTGGGCATGGAAAACCAGATTGGCAGTATCGAAACCGGCAAAAAAGCCGATATCATTCTCCTCGATCTGAACCGGATTCATAATTTGCCCGCAGATAATATCTACTCGCAGCTCGTTTATTCAGCAAAATCCGAGGATGTAAAAACCGTCATCGTCGATGGCAAAACCGTCATGCGCAACCGCGAATTGCTCACGATTTCAGAGGATGAAATCGTGCGAAGCTGCAAGCGAGAAACCCAGAGAATTTTACAAAAAATATGACAACTTCCGGAGTGCGAAAGCTTGCTTTCGCCACACCGCAACGCGCTAACACCGGAACAATACCTATTTTTCCCTCGCGCGGAATCCGAAAAAAATCGCCCGAAACAACACCACGCGAACACTGGTCCCCCGCGACGTAGAGCGATTATCGAAAGGAATCATTTCACATGAAATCACTACAGGAAATCATTTTTGCTGCCAAAGGCGAAGATAAATCTGATATTTTACTGAAAAACGGGAAATTAGTCAACGTGCTTTCAGGAGAAATATACCCCGCGGATATCGCCATCTCCAGCGAGGTTATCGTAGCCGTGGGAAACGATTACAAGGCACGTGAAGTCATCGATCTCGACGGAATGTACATCATGCCCGGTTTCATCGACGGACACATCCACATCGAAAGCTCCATGGTGGAAGTGCCCCAGTTTGCGCGGGCAGTTGTCCCGTTGGGAACCACCACCGTCATCTCCGATCCGCATGAAATCGCGAATGTGCTGGGTTACGAGGGCTTGCGCTACATGATGGATTCCAGCAAATACAATCCGCTCAATGTATTTTTTATGCTGCCCTCCTGCGTACCGGCAACAAAGCTCGAAACTGCCGGCTCCCATTTACGGGCATTCGATATCTTCCCATTTCTGAGGGAAAAATGGGTGGTGGGACTTGCGGAAATGATGAATTTCCCCGGTGTACTCAATGCCGATGAAAATGTGCTGGATAAGCTGAAAATCGCCCGCGACCAGCGGATCGACGGGCATGCACCGGGACTCACCGGAAAGGAACTCAACGCCTATATCGCCGCCGGCATTACCTCCGACCACGAATGCACCACCGTTGCCGAAGCCAATGAAAAATTGCGCCTGGGCATGCACATCATGCTCAGGGAAGGCACGGGCACCAAAAACCTGGTTGATTTGCTGCCACTGGTGAATGACAAAAACCTTAGCCGCTGCATCTTCTGCACCGATGATCGCCATCCGCATGACATCGTTTCCCAGGGGCATATTAATTTCATGATCAAAACCGCAATCGAGCATGGCATCGAGCCGGTGAGTGCCATCAGGATGGCAACATTGAATCCGGCGGAATTTTTTGGCTTGAAGTCCCTCGGCGCGATTGCACCGGGCAAAGCCGCCGACCTGGTGGTGGTCGATGACTTCGACGCATTCAATATTAAAAAAGTGTTTAAAAATGGCAAGCTCGTTGCCATGAACGGTATTCCGATTTACGAACTTGTCAGCCGACCCAAAACCACGCTGCGCAGTTCCGTGAATATCAAATGGCTCGAACCGGATGATTTCAATATCCCGGCGAAAAGTACGCGCTGCCGCGTGATTCACCTGGTCAAAGACCAGATTGTGACCCTCGCTTCGGTTGAAGATGTGAAAGCTGAAAATAAATTTATCATCTCCGATCCGGAAGTTGACATTCTCCGTTGCTACGTGGTTGAGCGGCATCATGCTTCGGGAAATATCGGAAAAGGATTGGTGAAAGGCTTCGGATTGAAAAGTGGTGCGTTCGCCGCTTCGATTGCCCATGATTCGCACAATATCGTCGTTGTCGGCGTGGAAGACAGCGCTATATTCAATGCCGTGGTGCAAATAAATAAAATGGGAGGCGGGATCGCAATTGCCCGTGCCGATGGTCAGATTCTCGATTCGCTTGAATTGCCCATCGCCGGACTCATGTCCAACAAGCCGCTCGAATATGTGAGCCAGAAAATGGAGGAACTCAACGCGCAAATCCGGCGCCTGGGCTCCACACTATCGGATCCGTTGATGACGCTGTCTTTCATGGCACTGCCCGTTATCCCGGAGATCAAATTGACCGATAAGGGACTGGTTGATGTCAAGCGCGCGGTATTTGTGCCGCTGTATGCGTGAAGCGCGTTTTTCATCGACGTGCACTGAGTCATTTTTTCTGGTTCCCAAACTCTCGTTTATGCGCCCAAAAGGCATCGTAAACCACGTAATCAAACAATAGCTGAGCTATTACCAATACACAATAATTTTCTTGTTTATGCCGGTTCGCGGACGCAAAACGGATTTAAATACGTATCAAACAATTAACGGAGGAGAGCAAAGCTATGGCAATTAAATTCATCCTGTGGACAGTCGTCTCCCTCGCTGTCTCAATCTTGATCGGATGTGCCACGACTTCAAAATTCAGTGCCGGCAGGCAAACGGAATGCGCGTTAAAGAAGGAAATAAAAAAAGTGGTTAATATAGAGTATTTGCTTTATTTGCCGGATGACTATGAAACGACCGGCGAGAAATTTCCGCTTATGCTGTTTTTGCATGGTGCAGGGGAGCGCGGTGATCAACTCGAAAAAGTGAAACTGCAAGGTCCGCCAAAACTGATTGACGAGGGTAAAAAATTTCCCTGCATCGTACTTTCACCGCAATGCCCCGCAAATCAATGGTGGTCGGTTGAAGTACTCGACGTATTGCTGCAGGAAGCGTGCAAGACGTACCGTGTGGATAAAGACCGAATTTATGTGACCGGCTTAAGTATGGGCGGTTTCGGAACCTGGGCACTGGCGTCGGCGTTTCCGCAGCGATTTGCGGCAATTGCGCCGATATGTGGCGGCGGCAATCCGCTTCTAGCCCCTCGCTTGAAAGCGTTGCCGATATGGGTGTTTCATGGCGCAAAGGATCAGGTGGTGCCGCTGAAACAATCACAGGATATGGTGGATGCCCTGGAAAAAGCCGGCGGGCAGGTGAAATTCACCATATATCCCGATGCCGGTCATGACTCCTGGACCGAAACCTATGCCAACCCCGAGTTTTACGACTGGCTGCTGAGTCATATCAGGAAAGAGTGAAGCGGTCATCTCGTTTACCGAAATAAGCTCATCTTCATTTGACGAATAAACCAGAATCCGAACCCAGTGTTGTTCGTAGTGTATATTGAATCTAATATAACTAAACATCTCAGCAATAAAAAATTTTACTTTATATACCTATTAAGGGTTAGTTTGTAACATCATATTCTTAAGCATGTCATTGCGAGCGTAACGCAGTGGAGCGAAGCAATCTC
>JAFGMA010000163.1 GCA_016927835.1 Candidatus Zhuqueibacterota bacterium
CTCTTTGAATCATTCAATTTGCGTCATTCGGCTAATTATCTGTTTATTTTGTTAGATACAAATTAAGAATCAGCTCTTTATGAATAATTCAAGTTAAATGACATAATTTCAAGTTGTGATCATCCCGTTTATATTGAAATTTTGCAAATAATCAGTGATAATCCCATTATCAAGCAGCGTGCCACTGATTCAAGTGATATGAAAGCTATACAATAAGCGATTATGCTCTTTTCAATACGCCATTCAGGATGACAAAAGGTTCACTTCGAAGCTTTGGAGTGAAAAGCGAACCGTTCAGCAGCTCCCCCCACCCTAAAACTCCAAATGCTCCGTACGGTCGATGATCTCATTTTGGAGGTCTTCTCCCAGGTCGTTGAAATAGTCGCTGTATCCCGCCACCCGGACTATCAGATCGCAGTATTGTTCCGGGTGCTGCTGTGCCTGTCTGAGCGTGTCGGCTTGCACCACGTTGAATTGAATGTGATGCCCGTTCATACCGAAATAGCCGCGGATGAGGTGCACCAAGTTGGTCAATCCCGTCTCGGTGCTGAGTAATTGCGGCGTGAATTTTTGATTCAGCAGCGTGCCCCCGGTTTTGAGGTGGTCGATCTTTGCCGCAGACTTCAGGACGGCGGTGGGTCCGTTTTTATCCATGCCCTGCACCGGAGAAATACCTTCGGAAAGCGGCTTGCGCGCCTTTCTGCCGTCAGGTAAAGCACCGATCATGCTGCCGAAATAGACATGGCAGGTAGTCGGCAGCAGATTGATTCGGAAAGTGCCGCCCCTGGGTGTGGGTCTGCCATCGATGGAATTGTAGAAAATATCAAAAATTTGCCGCGCCTGTTCATCGGCGAGATCATCATCGTTGCCATATTTTGGCGTATGGTGGAGCAAGCGATTTCTGAGGCGTTCGAAGCCCCCGAAATTGGCAGCCAGCGCCTCGAGCATCTGCTGCATGCTGATGTGCTGGTGATCGAAAATATTGTATTTCAATGCAGCCAGGCTATCGGTGAGGCTGCCCAGTCCCACACCCTGTATATAGCTCGAATTGTAGCGCGCACCGCCCGAGTTGTAATCGACGCCTTCCTCAATGCAATCATCGATGAGCAGCGACAGGAAGGGTACGGGCAAATATCTGGCGTAAAGCTGCTCGATGATATTGTTGCCCCGAATTTTGATGTCGGCGAAATAATTTTCCTGTTTTTCGAATGCCGCTATCAACTCGCTGAAACTGCTGAATTCACGCGGATCGCCTGTTTCGATGCCGATGCGGTTACCGGTCCGCGGATCGATGCCGTTGTGCAGGCTGACTTCCAGTATTTTCGGCAAATTGAAATAGCCGGTTAAAATATAACTCTCCGTTCCGAACGCCCCGGTCTCGACGCAGCCGCTGCAACCGCCATTCCTCGCATCCTCTATTGATTTGCCCTGCCGCACCAGTTCCTCCACAATCGCGTCGGCATTGAAAATCGAGGGCTGCCCGAAACCGCTGCGGATGATTTTTAGCGCGCGCTCGATGAACCGATCCGGATTCCTGCGGCTAACCTGAATCATCGAGCTCGGTTGCAGCAATCGCATTTCTTCGATGACGTCGAGCACTATATAACTCAACTCATTCACAGCATCCGAGCCATCGGGTTTGAGACCGCCGATGTTGATGAGCGCGAAATCGGTATACGTACTGCTTTCTGCAGCGGTTACACCCATTTTGGGCGGCGACGGGTGATTGTTAAATTTGATCCAAAACGCTTCCAGCAGCTCGATGGCGCATTCCCGCGTAAGCGAGCCGTCTTCAAGTCCTTTTCGATAAAACGGGTAGAGATGCTGATCCAGCCGCCCCGGATTGAACGAGTCCCATGGGTTCAATTCGCTGATGACGCCCAGGTGCACGAACCAGTAATATTGAAGCGCTTCATGGAAGGTTTGCGGTGCATGCAACGGAACGCGGCGGCAAATATCAGCCAATTGCAGCAATTCTGTTCGGCGAGCGGGGCGGTGTTCTACTGCTGCTAATTCCGCCAGGGAAGTCGCATGGCGCTCCGCGTACAGGATCAGAGCCTCCGCAGCAATCGCCATTGCCTCGAGTTCCTCTTTTTTGACAAGCGCCGCCGGATCGTGGTAAAAGTCGAGCGCATCCAGGCTCTGCTGAATATGTGCCTTCAGATCGAGAAATCCTTTTTGATAGATTTTGTTTCCGCAGACCGTATGTCCCGGCGCCCGTTGTTCCTGAAATTCGGTGAAGATGCCCGCTTCGTAAGCAGCTTTCCAGCGGGGCGACATTTCACGAAATATTTTCTCGCGGATGGTTTTTCCCTGCCAGAAAGGAATTATCTGCTCGCGATAGATCCGACGGGTGTCATCATCAACGGCAAAATGCACTTTAGGTCGGGAATTGAGTATTTCCAGGTCTTGCATCGAATGCAGGCAGATTTCGGGATAAGTTGGGGTTGCTTTAGGCGCGGGACCGCGTTCGCCCACAATAAGCTCGCCAGGATTGAGGCATATTTGTTTGTTTAACAGGATATGTTTGAAAGCCAGCGCTCGTTTCACCGGTACTGAAACCGACTGCGCCAGATCGCTCGCATAAAATTCAGTGACCAGTATAGCTCTTTCCGGTGAAATGCAGTTGACGGCATCGAGGCTTTGCTCTCTCAAGCGATGAATGCGTTCGTTCATAATAATTGGCGCTTTAGACTGTTGGTTGCTTCAAGCTGATTAAACGCTACAGTGAGTGTGCAGGACAAATCGGATCATCCCGGGCGGAATGATTGTATCTGTTTGAATTAAAGCGATTTATTCAAGAGGTAAACGATCCTATCGCGGAGATTGTTTCCTCCCACAGCCTTGTTTAACCTGGTACGGAACATTGTTTATTGCTACTGATCAAATTCAGGATTCAATGGTTTCCGGCGTCTCGCTGGGAGTGTGAAGGTATTGCTTTACCGCATGAGTGAATTTTATTTACTTGCGGCAGAGCCTCGATATGGGCATTCCCAACTGGAGTTTTGGAGCCAGCCACTAGCCTGCTTTATTCATTAAATTGCTAAGGTTGCGATTATCGGGCATCAGGCAATATTCGGACAAAAAAGGTACACAACAAAATTTAGTCACGGATCTTCAATGATTTAACACGGATAAAAGCAACAGAGTATAATAAATCCGCTTTTCATCCGTGCCAATGGTATATTATTGTACTAAATCAAACGACCGGTTGTTGACGTCAACTACAGAAGTCAGTAAGTTATCAACAAGTCCACAGCCCA
>JAFGMA010000164.1 GCA_016927835.1 Candidatus Zhuqueibacterota bacterium
CATGCAATCCCTGATGAAAAACTGGAATTCCTTAACGCCGGTTGACTGATAATAATGGTCAAACATCACCCAGCTAAAATGGATACTGAGTATCCCCATTATCAAAGACATGAAGAGGAAAAATTGAAAAAAGCCGATGCGTTTGGCGATTTGATACTGAAAATTTTTCAGTATTCGGTCGATCTGAATTCCGATGCCTTGAACATCTCCGGAAATATCCACGCTCAGGGGCTCTCCCGGTTCACTTTTAAAAAAAGGAAAATCCAATCGGATGACAGAATCCTTCAATCGTTCTTCCGACTTTTTCAGCCTTAAGATTCCCTTCACAGAGTGAATGATCCGGATTGCGTTCAGCAGTAAGGCGGCAATGCAAACTATGGCTGCAATCATCAGGAACCTCGTGGAAAGGGAATAATGTGGTCCGTCTATGACAAAATCCATGATTCACCTCCAATTCAATTCAAAGCATCGAACCATTATAACCATATGCAGAATATTTTGTATTCCTTGCAGGCAGGGGCGGCCGGAAGCGAGCCGCCCCTGCGCATATCCCTCTCTCAACGCACCGGGAGCGCGTCTTCGGTTTCCCCTTCCCCTTCGATCCAATCCAGGATGCGGCGCAGCATCCAGCGCCTGAGAGTGGAAAATACCAGGCAGCCGGAGAAAACGACCAGCAGCAGGCGCAGGGGCAGATGAACTCCCACGCCGAAAATCAGGGTGGCGGCCGTACTCGCCGCAGCCAGGAGCATGAACAGGTCGAAGCGGATGTTGCCCTCGTCGAAGATGCGGATGATCTCGCGCTTGAAGAGCTGGTCGAGAACGGCCGTGTTCCGGAACATGGAGAAGAGACGGGGTTCGGGAGAGGGCGAGAGCCGGCGGGTCAGGATCCGGGAGAAGGCGGGAAGCCTCCGTTCCCGGTTCAGCCAATGAATATAGAGGGACTCCCCCCGCCCCGAATCCACGGTCCATTGGTTGACCGGTTTGTCCGTTCGTGTGAAGACCCGGCGCATTCCCATAAAAAGGATGAAACGAAAGAAAAACTGCACCGCCGCAGCCAGCACGAAGACCAGAAAAGCCGCCAGGGCCAGTTCCAGGACCTCGATAAACATTTCATTCATTGTTGACCCATGCGAACCTCCTTCCCCGGTTATAGGATGATTTCTCCCCTCCTTGGACCAGATTCCGGATTCCGGTCATGTTTTTTTCTTGTATTCAAAAATATGTCAGAATAAAATGGAAAAAGCGATGCATGGATGGATTGGTTTTTTCTTTCGGAACAAGGCGAATCAACGAAAACCTTTTATTCTATTCATTTTAAACATATCCATATTTGGAGAATTATTCGCCGGCGATCCGATCAGAGGGCAGCCACTTTCTCTCCTTGGATTCCCAATCAGTTTCATTATCGGGATCATTGTTTTCGTTCTACTCAAAAAAAATAGATCGACTCAAGATTCTTTTGATAAAAAGAAGAATATAATTTTCAATGTGATCGCAGCGATTTTCTCCATTTTTATTATGATCGCTGTATTATCAATTTTCTTATTTTTATTTTTTGGTCTCGCATAATTTTCTCCTCAACATTTAACGTCACTTAACTTACCATTGGTTACATTAAATGTGGATTTGTCCCCCATTCCGAGCCTTTATTCATGGATAACGTCATGCAAATCGACCAACATTTAATGTAGTCTAAGATTTTTCAACTAACAATTCATATCAAAGCATTCCGCCAAGGATGCCCACCAGAGAAATTGACAGTACTCTAATTTTCGTTGCTGCAGTTACTATTCAGACACAAATAAATAGTGCGAGGTTTTCATCTTCATAATCGATTAGCTATCTGCATTCTTCACAGTTTATTAGAACGCAGGCATTGTCCAGCTTCGCGACAAGACTGATGCAATGAGTGGTTTCTCCATCATTTGTCGAGATTCTGACCTCAAGATTCTGATTTTCAAATGATTGAAGCTCTTGAATAAGACCCGCAATCGTCTTTCCCCTTGATTCCCAGTTTACAGTCGCATCTTTATTCATAATATTAATCCCTCTTTTTTTTATATGCCTCTATCCAATCATCATTATCGCGAAATTTATTCAACCCAAATGCTTCAAATTCATCCTGGTCTTTACTCTTCGATTGAAATCCTATTATACGCAGTGCTTCTGAAATAGGTCCAATTTCCCCTACTTTTGGTCCAAAGATACATTTTCTGTCTTTATAAATTGTTGCTCCTTGGGTTCCAGTCCCCCCCCAATAGTCTGTTTCTATATAAATAACGGCACATCGAACAGAAATGCCAGCGATTTCTTGTTTCAATTCCTCCGATAGATAAATCAAACCCTGATCCAAATTATGTTGTTCTGAAAATAAAAAGTCTAGATGGTTATCTGAAAGTGGAAGAAAACCAAGTTTTTCTTTTAATTTTATTGGAGAATGAAGCTCCTTTGACACTGCATACTCAGACAGCACTTCTATTTCAGCGATCAAACCCGATATATTGTGTCCCATATTTGTTCATTTCTTTTCATTCGACATTTATAGATCGGGAATTTCACGAAAACACTCGGCGATGCCTTCCAGTATCCGGGCCCCTTAAGGTCTCCGACTTTGACTTCTCTCCTGTCGCGAACAAACCATAACAGTTCCGCTGCAAACGCATCCCAGTGAGGGTTCATTGTGCCACCTTTAGATCCGCACACAACTCAGGTTACTGTCACTGCGAATCGGCCAGGTCATTACTTTGTTGGATTGGCAATCCGAAGTAGCTAATCTTGAACTCAAGCCAATGTTCAATGTCCGGCAAATCAGGATCCTCCCTTAGACCGTCAAGATACTTCGCCATGTCAGAGCGCCCAGTCTGATTGGCATATTCTATGGTCTTATCCAGCCCTGCCCCTAGCATGAATTGGTAGTCCATGCCAAAATGCAAATCAAACGAAGACATTTTTGCGTCATAGATGAGAATAGCATCGCCGGGCTCACCAAGTACGTGCAGATAAAGTGCCGCTTGGTATAGGTTCTCATAGTGGTCTAAATCGACTCCTGCTTGATAGTTCGCGAGCTCAACCGCAAAACACTGTCTAATCTGGTCGCGATTCACCTCCAGCTTGTCTGGCCATAAACTATTCAACCATTCTGCGCGTTCTTCACCGGTTTTAGGAATCACCTTTGCCCCCCATTATTTTCTTTTATGCATATTCCAAGTATATAGCCTTTGTCATATTAGGATGGAGGGCGAAAAAAGTCAATTCGACGAAAATCCATATTCCTCAGATTTGCTCCAGCACCTGGTCCAATTCCTTCCTCGTGTTCCTGGCATACTGCAGCGAATACTGCGCGTTTTTGTGGCCAAACTGCCGCTGGACCGCGGCCACGTTGCCGGTCTTTTCCATGATCAGCTTCCCGACCGCATGCCGGCAGCTGTGGGGGGATTTTCCCTCGATGCCTGCCAGGGCCGCCACCTGGTTCCGGTGTTTTTTTCCATGGACAGAATCAAATATTTCGAACACTATAATGGTAGCACTGAAGCGAAACGATGAAAAGGGGGAATATGAGGGGAGATTCCGATCGCCGACGCAGGCGCTCCATACGATTGCCGGAGTATGATTATTCCCGTATCGGATTTTATTCCGTCACAATATGTACGCAGAACCGGGAATGCCTCTTCGGCGAAATCGGGGATGGGATCATGCAGGCCAATGCCGCGGGCCAAATGATCCTGAAATGGTGGCGGCAATTGCCGGTCAAATTTCCCTCGATCGCGCCCGATGAATTCGGCCTTATGCCCAATCA
>JAFGMA010000165.1 GCA_016927835.1 Candidatus Zhuqueibacterota bacterium
CAATATATATTGTAAATATATTTTTGAATCGATATACTAGAACACCGGATTAACGGAACATAAGGAAATATGATTTCCGTGCATCCGGTGTTACTTTTTAAAAGCTTTCCACGCTTGCATTTGTTCAAATTGAAAATACCATATTTGAACGCGGTGTGGTAAAAAGAAATTGCTCTGACTCTAAGTTGCTTTAAATTCCTGAGCAATTGCATACATGCAACTGTGTTATCGGCGAGATGCCCCGAATGACCGATAGATAAAGCGACTTGTAGTCTTACATATTGGATAAACCAGTAGCCAAAAGCGCAATGATAATCACCAGGAAGTAAATGGCTGCTAAAACCAAACCGACAATGAATAGCACTTTAAAAATAAAGAAAAATCTACCCTGGCGCTCGAAACCATAAGCCAGCGCAGATGCATCATTTGAATTGAGAAATGCACCGAACGCATCAGCAGCTTCGCGCAAACGAATGCCGCAAATAATAAGCGGAACGCCTATAACAGCGCCGATAATTGTCAGACAATAAAATGCTCCGATAATGATATACATGATGCCGACAAAACGCATATCACCGGACATTTTCGGGACGACCATTTGCAGTGGTGCAGCGGTATTGCTGCTCATTGGTTGATCCATTGATTACCTCCGTTTTAGTGAGTTGGTTGGAAATAAAGAGTAGAAAAATTGATTTCCCAGTTCAAAGAGCAAATGACGCTGCTTGCGAAGTCCGGATGCTAAATCTTAATATTCAAAAAATGGGTTGTGAGCTAAGAACAAACACAAATACTACATATTTTGCAGCATCGATCCCATGGTAAAGAGATTTAAAATGATTAAGAGAATCCAAATAATCGTCCAGATTATCATCACTTTGGTTAAACCTTTTTCTTTTGCCTTAATCCATCCCCAGATAAACGCAAACAAACCGCAAATAATGCCGAGGATTCCCAATCCGACGTTCTCTTTGAAGAGAGGAATGAGAACCATTATCCAGCAAGCAAGAAAACCTAAAAACAACAGGATTGAAAGAATTTCCATTTTATTTCTCCCATATTTTTAGACAACCAACCTTGATATACTCCCTATCAAACAGGGATATTCCTGATGAAGCATGATGAATTAGAAGGTTCTCCTGAAGATAACCAGCGCCAGTCGAACAACGCCGAAAATTAAAAATCCGAATAAAACCAGAATACTAAATCCTGTTTTTCGCTCTGCCTGTTCCACAAATGATATAGCACGATTCCGGACTGATTCGGGAAAAATGAGAATCACCAGCACCAGAAGCAGCCCCATTGCGAATATCGGTGCAAAAGGGTGAGCGTCAAACATTGCCAGCAAATCGAAATGCAGCAGATGCAGATATGCTGTTGTTAACCCACAACCCGGACAGGGTAAATTGAATAATTCATTAAACGGACAATGCCATAAAGTGAACCCAACTTCAGATAAAACAATCTGAAAAAGTATGAAAAATAATAATGCGATTGCCAGTGAAGGCTTTCGCAAGAGTAGTGTGATGACGACCGGAAAGGTAATTTTTTTCTTTGTCACAACAGAACTTTATTAATCAAAAATACCTGCAACCGAATCCTGATTTTCGTATTAAAGCCATTAATGCAATGCTATAAATGTAATTAATAAATGGTAACATGTCAAGCAATTTTTGTAAATCTATGAAAAAACATGTCATTTATGTTAAAATACAATCTTGATTTAGTTCATCAGTGTTTTGATTCCGACATTTATAAAGCCCGGTGTGCTCCTGATAGTCTCTGCTGCATAAAATTGCTACCGATGAACCACAAATCCGCTTCCCGGGTAGTTACGAATGTGAAATTTTCTTATCTATTTATTTTCCGCTTGCTTAAAAGAATGGAGAATGTTATATTATTGTTTAAGAAGTGGGATAAACAAGTTGCCCATTTAAATTTCCAAGAGGCTAGCTATCAAAATTATTTTTAAGCAAAATGTCCAGGCTATTTTATCCCACCTCCTGAACATTAAGAACAGTCCATTGGATCAAGCGATTTTGCGTTTCGGAATCAATTGAATAAGTCATACGGAATCAGTTTAGAAAAGGATTTTTCAGTGATTTACCGCTCGATGAAACGACTGCTGCCGGCATCGATCATTTTGATCTTCTTCCTGTGTCTTTTCACGCGTGCAGATAAGTCCATCTATGCAACCACCGAAGGTGTTTACGCGCAAATGAAGCGCATCATCGAGGTGCTGAACGTGATCAACCAGTATTATGTAGAAGATGTCGATATCGATCGCCTCGTGAGCGGTGCAATAAACGGCATGCTGGAGGAACTCGATCCCCATTCGGTTTATATTGAGCCGAATCGTCTCGAGAAAGTGACTGAAACTTTCGATGGCTATTTTTTTGGCATCGGAATCGAATTTATCATTCAGAACAAAATTTTGACTGTCGTAGCGCCCATCGCCGGAACGCCTGCGGAACGTATGGGCATCCGTTCGGGCGATAACATCATCAAAATCGGGGACGAATACACGTATGGCATCAGCGAGGATGAGGTGAAGCAGAAGCTTCGCGGTCCGTTGAATACGAGCGTGCGTGTTACCGTCAAACGCCAGGGGAGCAACCAGCCGTTCGAGATAACGATTTTGCGCGGGCGAATTCCTATTTATAGCGTCATGACCACGTTGATGCTAGATCGCCAGACAGGATATATATTGCTCGCTCGTTTCTCGAAAACCACCTCAGATGAGATAGATGATGCGCTGAGTAAATTGAAATCCAGGGGGATGCGTCGGCTCATCCTCGATATTCGCAACAATTCGGGCGGATACCTGGATCAGGCGGTTGCAGTCGTGGACAAGTTTTTCGACGGCGGCAAAAATGTAGTATCCACAAAAGGACGCGTAGATGAGGTAAACGAAGAATTTATAACAACGTACAAGCGGAATTATCTGAAGATGCCGTTGATTATTCTCATCAATAATGGTTCAGCCAGCGCCGCTGAGATCGTCGCCGGCGCTATCCAGGACTGGGATCGGGGTTTAATTGTGGGCGAAAAAAGCTTTGGCAAGGGATTGGTCCAGAGCCAGATTGAATTAAAAGATCAATCGGCTATCCGGTTAACTATTGCACGGTATTTCACGCCCAGCGGCAGGCTGATTCAGCGCAATTATGACAAGGGTCTGGCAGATTATTATTTAAACCTCGATGAAAGCACTCAATCCGCTGTACCGGAATCCACGTCCAATGCAAATAATGAATTGTATTGGACTCATGGCGGGCGCAAGGTCTATGGCGGTGGTGGAATTCAGCCGGATGTCACAATTAAAGGGAAAAGTATCACCCCATTCACCAGCAAGCTGCTTTCGAAGCGCATGTTTTTCGAATTTGGTTCCCGGTACGCGAGTAAGCACAGGGACCTTGCGCGCAATTTTTATAAATTCAAAAGGCGCTTTTTGGTTGATAAGGCGGTACTCGATGAATTTCGCAGCTTTATCTCGGCTGCCGATATCACGATTGAGGAGGAGGCGCTTTTAAAAGATTACGATTCGGTTTGTACGCTTCTCAAAAGCGAGATTGCCCGGAATTTGTGGGATTCACAGAAATATTATGAAATATATATCAACAATGATCAACAGGTTCAGCAGGCGCTGAAGCTATTTCCTGAGGCAGCGCAACTCGCCGGCCTCCGGCATAATGAGAGATAAGGTTAAGTACGCGCGTTTTTTGGGATTAGCCGAATGTATTGAAAATATTGAAATTTAAAATTTTAAAAAAAAAGTATTGACTTTTTTGTAAAAATTATTTATAATAGCTCAATTATCATCGTATTGATGTCGAATCGCAAAAGCTGCGCTTACGAGCAAACAAATATGTGAAGATAAAATAATCTGTTTGAGGGTGCGTATCATTTAGTACTATCGAAATATTGTAGAGGAGGGTCCGTAATGAGTTCAGACAGTAGTGCTACCACTACAAAGTCGGGTAGGGTTCGGAATCTGGTTAGCCTTTTCTCCGCTGCTGAATTAGCCAGGAAAAAACCAGCCAATATGATCCGTGCTGCTTTTGGGCATTGGCTGGATTTCTTTATTTTCGTGTTGGTTTTCGCTGCCACGTTTATCACGGTTTCTTTCATTCTGATAGGAACTGAAGTCATGATTGGTGAGATTGGGCAAAGCGAAATCATGCAACGTATGGCGGTTGCAAGAAGCTTGACAGTACCAGTCAATCCAAGCTTAATTGTCATTGATATGCTTGCGGCAAATCAAGGATTTGTGCCAGTTGTTAGCCAATCTCTTGAAACCGAACTCATACCCTCTTTCTCAGGATGGTATCAGGTATCCGATGAGGCATTAAAAAGCATGCGGGACCTTGCCAGCGCTGAAAACGGACTTGACGAGATTCAAAATACTACCGACATTTCATTCGGGAGTCAGCAGGCGCTGGTGGATTCTGTCTCAAAAATAACGATGAAGCTGCAAGGCGCCGGTCTAGAAGTATACAGAGGCAAGGATGAAGTACTGGCTGCGTTAACCTCACTGCTGTATTTTGAGCCTCCAAAGCCTGTCGAAACAGAGGAACCCGTTGAAGAAGTGAAGAAATCCAGGAAGAAAGAACCCAAGTTGACTCCTGAAGAGGTTGAGGCTTTGAAAGAGCAGGAATTGGCTGCGGAAAAAGCAAAGGAAGATGCACGGATTCAAGCGATTGAGCAGGCGAAAGAGAAAGCTAAAGCAGATGCAAAAGCCTGGGCGCCCCTGGTGCAGAAGTATTCGAGCTATGCCACGTTTCCATGGATCATTTCGCTGCTGAATTTTGTGCTGGCGATTATTGCAGGCATTGTTTCTTTTTACTATTATATTTTCTATTCCACAGCCGAAGATGGTCAAACCAATGGCATGCGCATTGCCAAAATTGAATTATATCGAAATGATGGTAAAGAGCTGTCGTCTATGGGAGGTCTCGGCGGTGTTGGGTTGGTTCCGGCGCTTATTATGACAGTTGCTTATTTAATTTTCAGCCCTATATTTTTTATTTTTACGTATATGCAAATTAACCTGCTATTCCTCGAAAAGTCATTTCTTACTCTTCGAATCTTACCGGATTTCTTACAGGGGAAAGGCTTGCTGCTTGCTGCTTTTCATACGCTTGATGCGGTATTCACAGGCGATATAAATGTTTTTCTTGGCTTGCTATTAACAATTGGTCTTTTATTATTATCAATTTTGGTATTTCTATTATTGGCATTTATTTTCGGACTTATTTTTCATGTGATCTGGTTCCTGGCAGGTATTATCGCGGGCGTGGTTGGCAAAGATGAGCCTGAAAAGGAAATTGCATTGCAATAATTATTTGTTTACTAACCTTTTAATGGGAGGGTACAAATGTTAGAACTGTTTCATCAAGGCGGCCCATTCATGTATCCGATTCTTGCATTGTTTATTTTGGGTCTGGCAATTGCTCTCGAAAGATTATTCACCCTGACACGGGCTTCCATTAACACCAAAAAATTGTTAGCCAGAATCACCAAAGGCTTGCAGGAAGGTGGGGTTAAGAAAGCGATGGATATCTGCACGAAAACGCGTGGTCCGGTTGCATCGATCACGTTGGCAGGTTTGCTTCGTGTTGATGACGGCATTGAAAATGTTGAAAAAGCAATTTCCAATGCAGGGACTGTCGAGATGGCATTCTTGGAAAAAGGACTGGTCTGGCTGGGAACCGTTATCAGTCTTGCGCCTATGTTGGGCTTCACCGGAACGGTATCAGGCATGATTAACGCGTTCAAAAAAATTGCGGAAGCGAATGATATTTCGCCATCAATCGTGGCTGATGGTATCTCAGAAGCACTTTTGACGACGCTTTTCGGTCTTGTTGTCGCGATGATCATCCAGATTTTCCATAATTTCTTCGTATCGCAAGTGGATAAACTGACCGTGGATATGGAAGAAAGCTCAGTTGATCTGGTTGATACCCTGATCATGCTCCAGAAAAAATAACGAGTAAATATAGCGATTGATTTTTTGTTGGAACATATTTATAAAAGCGCACTTTTCATTTTGTTTTGAAACGAGGTCAATGTTATGTTTACTGAAAAACGAAAAGGGAAATCGAGCGAGATTCCGACATCTTCGTTGGCAGACATCGCTTTTCTGCTGCTCATTTTTTTCCTGGTTACCACAACAATTGATGTCGATAAAGGCATCGGCTTGACGCTTCCCGGAGAAGGCGAAACAAAGGAAATCCGAAAAAAAAATATCGCCAACCTTGGAATCAACGCAGCCGGAGAAGTGATGTTGGATGATGATGCTATCGAAATCATGCAGATTCGGGATATTGTCAAGCGTCGATTGGCTGAGAATCCAAACTTGCTTGTCTCCGTAAAAACAGATCCCGAAACAAATTACCAGGTCTATATTAAAGTATTGGATCAATTAAAGCAGGCTAATTTAACGCGCATCTCAATCGCAGAACCGCCAAAGTAGCCTGGCATTTTTTCATGCAAAGAAATATGCCAGCGGATTCAGCTATATAGCCATTGAAATGCGAGCAAGTGAATTTTTTGATTAAGTGATCCAAGGAGAGTATAGAATTGAAATTCGAAAAAAAAGAGAAAATGTCATCTGGTATTCCAACCGCTTCCTTGCCGGACATTGTGTTTATGCTGCTGATATTTTTTATGGTATCAACGGTATTTAAGGAGTTCAGGGGAATTCCGGTTGCGCTGCCGAGTGCAAGAAAAATCGAAAAATTGCCGGGCAAACGTGATGTTGCATATATTTACCTGGATCGTAACGGCACTATCGTGATTGATGATCGACCTGTTGAGATGAAGGATGTTCGTATGATTATGTATGCAAAACGTGCTGATACGGATCATCCCTTGAAAGTTACTTCACTCAAGTTCGACAAGCAAATCAAAATGGATCTGGTGAACCAGGTTCATGAAGAATTAAAAAAAGCTGATGCCTTGAACATTAATTATTCCGCCATAAGCGGCGGCTAGCGAGGTGGTAAATATGTTAATCCGTACAGACCCAAGATTCAACCTGAAGCTCAAATATAAAAAAACAGTTGAGCTCGGGATGATTATTGCTCTGGTTTTCGTCATCGCGGCGGTGATGGGCTTCAAGCGCTTCGAAGGCCAAAAAGCCGAGAAGGTGGAAATTGATATCAAAATTGAAGTAGAAGAAATTCCTAAAACGGAACAAATCAAGCGACCACCGCCTCCGGCACGACCTGCAATTCCGATCGAATCTGAAGATGAAGATATTCCTGACGATGCGACGATTGATCCAACGACTGAATTGGACTTCGATGATTTGCCACCGGCTCCAGAACCGCCGGAAGAGGAAGATGAATCTGCTTCGGTGTTTGTCGCTTTCGACGAACCGCCGCAGCCAATCGGTGGATTTCCGGCAATTCAGCGAAACCTGAAATACCCTGAAATCGCGCGAAAAGCCGGCGTTGAAGGCAAAGTGCTGGTTCATGTGAAAGTGGATAAAACCGGTAAGGTTGTCGATACTAAAATTTTGATCTCTCTCGGCAATAATGGATGCGATGAAGCTGCCATTGAGGCGATTAAAAAAGTAAAATGGAAACCAGCGTACCAACGTGATAAACCAGTTACGGTTTGGGTAGCGATTCCTGTTATCTTCAAGCTGAAATAAAAAATTCGAGAACCGAAAAGAAAAGCGATGCAAGCTCTTTGCATCGCTTTTCTTTTTGTGAGATGCACTATCTCGAAATTGCGCGTTCACATCACAGCGCGGGAAAGCATCATGAGTATCTTTTATATTCCACACGATGGCTTCGCGGCTGATTTCATCCCATTCTATCACGAAGCATGCTACCATTTATTCTATCTCAAAGACTATCGAAACATCGCATCGCATGGCGAAGGTACGCCCTGGTTTCACCTCGTTACGCGTGATTTTGTCGACTTCGAAGAGCTGGGGGAAGCAATACCTCGCGGAGCAGCAGATTCGCAGGATTTGTGGATATTCACCGGGAGCGTGATCGAACACGACAAGCTTTTTCATATTTACTATACCGGGCACAATTCACATTTCGCAAATACGGGTAAGCCCGTGCAGGTCATCATGCATGCCACCAGTTCTGACCTTAAAAGTTGGACCAAAGATATTGAATTCGGCTTAGGTGCACCCGCATCCTCCGAATATGAACCGGATGACTGGCGCGATCCGTTCGTATTTCGAAATGATGAGCAGTCAGAGTACTGGATGCTTATCGCGGCAAGGCGCAAGAATGGTCCGAGTCGACACCGGGGACTCATTGCACTAGCCTCTTCGCCTGATCTTCACCAGTGGCGTATTCGCGAGCCTTTCTGGGCGCCCAATTTGTACTATACTCACGAATGCCCCGATTTATTCCGTATCGGAGAGTGGTGGTACCTGGTTTATTCAACTTTCAGCGAGCGCCATGTCACGCATTACCGGATGAGTAAATCACTTGATGGTCCGTGGCTGGCGCCTGCAAATGATGCTTTCGATACACGCGCGTATTATGCCGCGAAAACAGCCGGGGACAGAAAAAAGCGCTTCGCATTTGGCTGGCTGGCAACCCGCGAAAATGAAAAAGATGACGGGCATTGGAATTGGGGAGGGAACCTGGTGGTGCATGAAATCATGCAGGAAGTTGACGGCTCCTTATCCGTTCGCGTTCCTGAGTCGGTTATGGCGCCATTTAAAACGCAAGTGCCGATGGAGTTCCAGCCGCTCCTCGGACAGTGGGAGATTCAACCGCAGAAAATTTCTGCCCGGTCTGTTGGGCGTTTTTCTGTGCTGGCACTGGGCAATCTGCCGGATAGATGTATCGTTGAAGCGCAAATCCTGATAGCTGCCGATACTGCAAATGCCGGTTTGCTGGTGCGAATGGATGACAGACTGGAAAATTATTACCAGGTGCGTCTCGAGCCTGGAAATCAACGCATGGTATTTGACCGCTGGCACAGAAATGGTGATCAGCCGTTTATTTTTGAACGCCCGCTCAAAGTCCAACCCGGGAAGCCGGTCCACTTGCTGCTCCTCATCGACGGAACGTGCATCGTCTGTTACGCCGATCGCAAAGTCGCATTGTCCTGCCGCATGTACCAGCATAGAACCGGACAGCTTGGTTTGTTCGTCAGCGAAGGCTTTGCAATGTTTCAGAATGTGACTGTGAAAATCTGAACGAGTTGCGGTCAGGAACTTCGCCGTTAACAGATAGTTAGAATAGAACTGCATGCGACAATTGTTACCTTTGCCAGAAAACAAGAGGATGAATATCGGGGCATGTCTGTATATAAATTTTAAAGCATCGGTATTATGCCGAACTTCAGGAAATGATGAAAATTTTTAGAACCAGTGAAAATGAGAGTGAAATCATATCAAACGGTGCATGTGGCAGGAATTTGTGCGCTATTCCTGATGTCCTGTCTGAATCCATTTGCGCCTGAACTGGAACAATCACCCGATGTAAATCTGTTGATCACCGAGCAGAAATCGGTGGATGATGTGCTGCAAAATTTCAAATTAGCCTATTTCTTTCGGGATTCGCTTTTATATAGCGAACTTCTCGATAGTTCATTCAGTTTCATTTACTTCGATCCGAATATCGAAACATCGGGAAGATTCGTGAGCTGGGGGCGCGATACCGACCTGCGAACCACCGGTCGGTTGTTTCGGGAATTTGATGGAATTAATTTAGTCTGGGAAAGCACCGTATTTTCAGATACATTGGAATGGCAAAGCGGAAACGGGGCTCCCATAAAAATTGAAAATATCAATCGATTCAGCTTGAAGCTTTCATCAACTGAATCCGGTTTCGATTTCAACCTCTGGGGAAAGGCGCATTTTACATTTATTCACTGTGCGTATGATGACAAATGGCGGATAATGCGCTGGAAAGATGAATCTTATTATTAATTAAAGGTTTCAAATATGCAAAATCAAGTGAAAGGCGGGTATGCCTTCCTTATATTATTAGCTTTACTGCTATCTACAGGTAACGGAGATAGCCAATTCAAGCAGAGTGATCGACAGCCGGATGCACATGTTTTTGGTCGATCCCGTTTCAACTACAATGTATACAACATGAGTTCTGCTGATCGGCAGAAAAGCCAATTACTCATCTATTGGGCATTTATCTATGATATTCTGCAATTTGAAAAAGGAGAGCAGGGCAAATTTCGCGCGAAATACGAACTCACATTCAGTTTATTAAATCCGAAAATGGATCTCATTGACAGCCATGCGATGACAAAAGAATTGGTTGTTGACAGTTTCGAGGCGACCAATTCGACTGAGAGCTACGAGGAGGGGCATACCATATTTTCAGCCGCTCCCGGAAAATATGTCCTGCGTATAGAATTGATGGATTTGGATACGCAGAGAAGTCTGGTGCGCGAACAAGAACTTGTGCTTCGAGATTTCCAACGGGAAAAAATGTGTCTCAGTGACATCATTTTTGCAAATAAAATCCGATATGATTCCACTGGCAAAATCACGATTCATCCCAATTTGAGCGCCAATTTTGAAGATCCGGGTTCTGATTTTTTTTCTTATATTGAATTGTATCCGCCCTCGGCTGCTGATTTGATTGAAATCAGCTATTCAATTATTGGTTCCCACGATGAAGTTGCCTTTGATACAGTTGCAACTCTTGTTGCATCAAAATTATTGCATCGTTATGTTTTTAATTTGAGAAAGCAAATAAGCGCTCCGGGACGTTACTTCATCGAAATAGAAGCGAGATGCGAAAAGCAAAAAGCAAAAATGAGGCGACGATTCTTTGTTCAATGGGGAAATCTTCCGGTTTCTTTCAAGAATATTGATGAAGCCATCGAGCCTTTGCAGATGATTGGTAAAGCCGAAGAATTTACAGACATAGAAAAAGCTACTCCGGAAGAGAAGGAAACAGTATTCCGCCAATTTTGGGAGCGTCGCGATCCGACACCCGACACAGAAGAAAATGAATTTCAAACTGAATTCTATCGTCGTGTTGACTTCTGTAATCAGAATTTCAGCGTATTTACCAACGACAAGAGGGGATGGGCAACTGATCGGGGGAAGGTGTTTTTGCAATACGGTGAACCAACAACGGTTGAAAAGCAAACCGGAGATCTGAATCAACCCGCGCTCGAAATCTGGTATTACGACTCGCAGCGCCGGAGGTACATTTTCGCGGATCGCTCCGGTATTGGTGATTATCAATTGATCCGGGTGGAATAAACTTGCTTAGAATCCTCGTTCCAGGAAAAATTGCTGCATCGCATCATTGAATTCCCGCCCGCCTTTGAGGTGCAGTCCCATATTCACATACGGAACCAGCCCATACTGAATCATTTCCCCGATAAATTGGGCAGTGAGCGCCCAGAGCAAGATTACATTCATTAAGCCGCTTGTGGGGCAAATGCGTTTCTCATTTTTTATGGCGGTGACCACGCCGTCCGACTCGCCGGATAAATCGTTCAGCGCAATATCCGCAAATTGATGCAAGCGGTTTCCCAGGATGTCGCCGTCTGTGTCGAGGGGGGAAATTGAAATGACATAGGCGCCCTTTTCCTTAATTGCCTGAACCAATTCGATGTCTTCGGGAGCGTTTGATAGTTCGGAGCCAAAAATGACATTATCGTATTGCTTCAACGCTTCAAAATCCATGGCTTTAGTCATCATCAATCCCGACGCCCTACCGCACGCCTCAGATGTGAGCGTATGCTGGGCATCATATACGTACAACTGCCCGCCCTGAGCCACATTTTCCGTCATTTTAACAGCAGCTTCGCAGATGATCGGCAATTGCTCGTGGAGATCATGGATGAGATTGATTGCATGGATCAAATACTCGCGCGCTTTTGAAATGAACGGATATTTTCGCGTTTCCCGCAAATGGTACATGATCTCGGCGGTCATCATCCAGTAGTAGCAGAATTGCGAGATAGCAGAACCCGGACAAAGCGGAATCATCGGGTATTCAGGAAAATTAACCAGACCATCTTCCTGAGGAACATGCGAGTACACAACGATATTTGCAACGTCCTCAAGCTCATTCCAATCAGGGTCTTGTATTAATTTATGTTTCAAAGAATTTTTATTCGGCAGATAGGGTACGCTCACGCCGACGATATATGCACCCCGGCTTTTAGCCGCTTTAACAGATTTGGTAACATCGTTTGCGAACAAAAAATCCCCTTTATTGATTTCCGCAAACATATCTTCTGAAATATCCCAACCCCATTGCGGCAGGATATTGGGATTACCAGGGCGAGAGCTGCGTGTTTCATAAATCGGCGAATGTCCCCAGATAACATGCGAATACAATTTACCGCCGGCTTTATATAGCTCTGCCGCACGGATCGCGCCCTGGATTAATTTGGGAGTCTCGTATTTTTCGATCCCTCTCAGAATGTTCAAGGCGCGTTTCAAATAGTCTTTTGCATACTCGGTTTTTCGAATCGTTTTTTTCTGGCAAGACCAGGTTACACTCCCCAAAAGCAAGCCGCTCAAAATGGAAGATTTGAAAAATTCCCTTCGTTCCATAAGAATTGACCTCGATAATTGGTGTGAGTCGATTTCGAATCCACAAAAAAAAAGGCTAGAACACGAATCTTCTAGCCTACGTCTACCAAGCTTCTCAGTGCGCCCACAGGGAATCGAACCCCGAACCTACGGATTAAGAGTCCGTTGCTCTGCCAGTTGAGCCATGGGCGCAAGTGCCTTTTCATGCTGAAAGCGTTAGAATGAGTGAGGGCGGAGAGAATCGAACTCTCGACCCACGGCTTAAAAGGCCGTTGCTCTACCTAACTGAGCTACGCCCTCACATTTTGGGTTGCTAAATATACAAATTTTAATCGTAACTGTCAATAAAAAAATTTAAAATTCAAAATTAGAGCCGGATGTTTTTTAACGGGTATTTGTTTATTTTTTATTGCACATTTCTGATTTTTTAAGTATATTGAAACATTTGAGTGTTGCAGACGGCGGACACGCAAATTCATGGAGGAAGCGAGCATGCCTATTTATGAGTATATTTGTGAAGATTGCGGTAAGCAGCTTAATTTTCTTGTTCTGAAGCGAGATGGCTTTTCACCACAATGCAATCGCTGCCAGAGCGTCAATTTGAGGCGAGTAATGTCGCGTTTTCGGGCGATTCGCTCGGAAGAAAGCCGGCTTGAAGCAATGGCTGATCCGAATAAATGGGGTGATTTTGATGAAAACGATCCGAAAAGTATGGTGAAAATGATGAAAAATATGGGGCGCGAGCTGGGAGATGAATTGGGAGAGGACTACGACCAACTCATTGAGGAAGCTGAGCAGGAAGCTGAAAGCACCTCGAAGACTGCTACCGATGGAAACGCTGATGATACAGATAACGAACTCATTTAAATCCTGCCGGATCGAATCGAATGCAATCAATCATCTGATTTTATTTAAATTAATATTGTTATCTTGTACCAAACCTGCATAGCTTGGAAACGTATTTAAGCAGCCATTATTTCGTATGCATCAGATCATTAGACCGTGTGTACATCGTCAAACTTGAAGTCGAAAGCATTATCGAACGCTAAACCATATTCTGCTTAACAATCCAACGGAGGGTGCTATGAAAAATTATTTTCACTTACTGATTTTCATCATCACACTTAGCCTGGCGGGCATTTTGGCGGCGCAGTCGGCTGATACGCTGTATGTCGATGATCTCGACCCGCAATATAGCGAAACCGGTGCAGGCTGGCAATCGTCCTCAGCCAGCGGATATGGAACATCAAGCCGGGCAGTTGTCGGCGCAAATGTGTCGTTCGGACAAGTCGCCCGATGGACGCCGGAAATCATCGATCCTGGCTATTACGCTACATATTTTATTTTGCCCAGTACCGTAAATTCGAGAAATAATGCGCTGATAGTCGTATCATCATTCGGCTCCGTTCCGGATTCGTTTCGTGTCAATCAAAACGAAAATTCCGGCTACTGGCGCTTGCTGGGGATTTATTATTATCCCGCAGGCAGCGAAAGCTATATCGAAACCTTAAACGATGAATTGAGTACCTCGGGCTACGCGTTTCGAGCAGATGCTGTTCGCCTGGTTAAATGTCCTGCCGAACCTAAGATTGCTCCGGTACGGCGGCATTCCTATAATTTTGGCGAAGTCAACATGGGAATCTTCGAGGATTGGACGCTTAAAATTTACAATGTTGGCGAAGCTGATTTGACAATCAATGACGCTTCAACAATGACCGGCTTTTTCACGGTCACCGAGCCCACCTTCCCCCTGGTCATTCCGGGAAAAAGTTTCGATGAGATAACCGTCCGTTTCAGTCCGAATTTCGAAAAAGAATTTACCGATACATTGGAGATTGCCTGTGATGATCCGATCGAGCCGTCGATTCGGATTCCACTGGTAGGCGAGGGAGTGGCGATCACAGTCTATGTTAACAATGATGATGGCGAGCCACACTATTTCGAACATTATGGCATCTGGAACAACAGTACCGGTGCGTTCGCTTTCCCGGACGGCACACCCAACCCAACGAGCCGATACACCTACATCAGCAGCGGTGAAGGTCGCGCAGAATTTATCCCCCAGATTCCAACTTCCGGACTTTACAAGATCTATTATGGCGGACCATATACGGAGAATGCAGCCGTGGCAGCGCTCATTGAAGTGATGCCGCTCGGGAGCAAAATCGATTCGGTGTACCTGAATCAAAATGCAACTTCAGGCAGTCAGTGGAAACTGATCGGCACCTATTTTCTGTTCGAGGGCAATGTTAATTCAGTGCATGTCGTGAATGATGGCACCAGCGGCGGGAGTGTGGTTCGTGCCGATGTGATGCGTTTCACTACCGTGCCGTCCGTCGCGTCGATCGAACTGGATGCAACCTCACATGCCTTCGGGGAAGTGCCTGTCAATACGCCGGCAAAATGGCATTTGAAGATCAGTAACCTGGGTTTCGCTGATTTAAGCATAACCGATCTGCACACCAATACCGAATTTTTCCAGGTTGTATCTCCTTCTGAATTCCCGTTGAAAGTAAAATCCCTGGATTCCGCCCGTGTTGAGGTTAGCTTCACACCCAGGGGCGTTTTGAGCTATACCGATACGTTGTTTATAATCAGCGATGATATCGATGATCCATTGCTCCGCCTTCGCCTTACGGGTGATGGTATCGGTCATCAACTGGTTGTCGACGATAGCGATTCTTCCCTTTGTACCAGGGGTCCTGTTGACACTACCTGGCATTTTTCATCCTCAATAAGCGGCTACAAGGGAACCAGCATCTACGCTTTCAAATACCAGAGCCCGGGCGCGTGGGTCGAGTGGGCGTTGGATCCGCCGGTGACCATGGAATACGATGTTCTCGTTTCGACGATTCCGAGCGGGAATGCAACGCTGAATGCCCCTTATATTGTCAATGTACCCGGTGGATTGCCGGATACGGTTCTTGTTGATCAAACATCCACGACCGCCAGTGATATCTGGGTGCACCTCGGGCGTTACCGTTTCATTGAAGGCATCCCGACGACGATCAAATTGGTCAATGATACAACAATCACGTATGCTGACTCCAATGCAATTATTCGCGCCGATGCAGTGAAGCTAACGCAACCGGTTAAGGTTAAATTATCTGCATTTCACGTGAAATATGAGGAAGGCGACATCGTGCTTAACTGGGAAACCAGTTTTGAGCTCAATCATCGCGGATTTAATGTGTACCGGACGCTGACGAACGATCGCAAACCGGCATCAGCCGAACGCCTGAATCAGGAAATGATTTATGGCAGCAATCCCTATCGCTATGTTGATAAAACAGCAAAAGCAGAGGGCAACTACTATTATTGGCTGGAAGATGTTGATCTCTTCGGATACAAAACACTGCACGGACCGGTCTACGCGAGTAAAGCATTCGGGCTGCCGCAAATGTATGAGTTGCATCAAAATTATCCGAATCCCTTCAATCCTGAAACCGTGATTAAATACAACCTTCCCGAATCGGGAAAAATGGATCTCAAAATCTATAATGTTATGGGTCAGCTCGTGCGAACGCTGGCTGATGGCGTGCACAAGGCGGGCTATCATTCTGTAACATGGGATGGGAGGAATGATAACGGTCGGATGGTTTCTTCCGGCATTTATTTCTTCAAAATGAAAACCCATTCAGCCGTCCATACGCGAAAAATGATGCTGCTCAGATGAGCTTTGAATTGGCTCACCACCGAACTGAAACACCTGGCGAATCCGAGGGTTGCGCGCTGTCCAATCCTCGGATAGTTTTTTGCCTCATTTCCCCGGACCTTCGAATTTATGAATGCTTGAGCATTATGACAGGAGAATGGTCATGCAAATACGACGTCACAGCTTTTTTTTCGCTCTCATTTCGATAATCATTTTTTACCCGCTGCTATTATGGGGGCAACAAGACCTCAGCGGGATCAGTATTTGTCTGGATCCCGGACATTCCCGAACAGACAATGCTGCTGTGTACAATTATTCCGAAGCAGAGGAAGTATTGCGTACAGCATGGGCGTTGAAGGATTTTTTAATGCAAATGAATCCGGATACGATTGTGCTCACACGCAATAATGATACGGAAATCGTGGAATTGTCCCAGCGAACGGATTTAGCCAACCGCCTGGGCGTCACCTGGTTTCATTCCGTTCATAGCGATGCCGGGCAGGCGGAACTAAACCATTGCATGCTTATTTACGGTCAAAGCCAGGCGTATCAAGTTCGTTTTCCCGGTGAAGCCGATGTGATGAGCAAAATTATGGTAGATGATCTGTCGCGGACACTGCGTATTCCCAAATATATTGCATCCGGTTATCCGTATAAGGGTGCATACCCGGACTGGACGCTTTATAATGACATCTGGAATTGGCCGCGGACGCTGCATGTACTTCATGCAACAGACATGCCTGCCGAGCTTTCGGAACAGGGATTCCACACCAATTATGAGCAGGGTGCCCGAAATCTGAATTCGGAATTCAAACGCATGATGGCGATCCCGTTTTATCTATCAATGCTCGAATATTGGCAGATTCCGATCCCTCCGGTGAATACGCTTGCCGGATATATTTCCGATGAAGATAACGGGCGCACCCTCAATGGCGTTTCATTGACGCTTTCTGATGGTCAATCATACACCACCGATACATACGCGTCCCTGTTTCATCTGTATTCCATGCGCCAGGACAGCGTTTCCAATGGCTTCTACTATTTTGAAAATGTACCATCCGGCTCAATCAACCTGTCGGTGAGTGTCGGGGATTATTACGATACAACGCTCAACGTTGCCATCAGCGATACCTTCATTACCTTCCAGGACATTCAACTGATTTCATCAGTTCCGCCGTACGTGAAGAACTCCAGGCCCGCTCATGGCGATACCGCCACATCAATACTGGAATCGATCAGGCTCAGCTTCAGCCGGGAGATGGACGCGCAGAGCGTTGAAAATGCCATTTCGATCGAACCGGCTATTGAGGGGCAACTCAAATGGTACAATGAAAATCACTACCTGCATATCGTTCCTTCCAAGCCATTGCCATTGGATACGCAGTATACGCTCACCATTGGGATCGGCGCCAGGGACGTTCGCGGGCATCCGATTGACGGCAACCAGGATGGCACTGGCGGTGATCCATACACCCTCAGCTTCAAAACATCTGCTGCTGATTTATTCCCGCCTGTCGTCATCGACACATATCCTGCGAACAAGGCTGAGCGGATTCAACCTGATGCTATTCTCACAGCGATTTTCAATGAACCGCTCAATCCGGAGACCATAACCGCTTCTACCGTGTATGTCGTTGATGAATTTCAGGATGAACATGCCGGTGTCGCTCAATATTACACCGTAAACAATAAAGGTATCATCAGTTATTTCCCGGAGCAGCCGCTCTATCCGAATGCTGAATTCCAGCTTTATTTCGAGCGCGGCATTGAAGACATAAACGGGAATCCGCTGGCGGCACTCACAACGGTTGATTTTGCCACAGGCGATGATGTGCCGCTATCCGGTGTGCTAGATAATTTCGACTCTGGCGTCCATCTCTGGCAATTTGGCGATAGCACCTCTGGCATTGAACTGGAACAAACATTAATCTCGAGCGATTCACTTATCCGCAATCTGGCATCAAAAA
Organism: Candidatus Zhuqueibacterota bacterium; assembly: GCA_016927835.1. Lineage (GTDB taxonomy): Bacteria > Zhuqueibacterota > Zhuqueibacteria > Thermofontimicrobiales > Sulfurfontimicrobiaceae > Sulfurfontimicrobium. The sequence goes on from JAFGMA010000165.1 coordinate 18,125, forward strand.
GCACCCATTCAATGGCTGTTCAGGTTCGATGGGGCGCGGCTGTGCAAACCGGATTGGTTGATTTATCATTTGACCAGGCGACTGCCCGACGCGCCGTTTTCGATTCGACGGCGAAGTTGCAGGCGTGGTTATTCGGCGATGGCAGCATGAACCTGTTCCGTTTTTTGATTTATGAAAGTCGTGGCAGCATCGAGGTGAGTCCCTGGATTTTAATTGATTGGCTGGGCTGGCGACCGATTTCCTGGGACCTGGCTTCGGAGGCACCGGGCGAATGGCTTCCCGGCAGTGATGGGCAATTAAGCGGCGCGCTCACACTGGCGGGCATGCAATTGGGGCGCACAGACAGCTCAGGGCTTGAAGGAACACTTTACCTGGACGATTTGCGCGTACTGGGCATCGAAACCGGTATTGCTGAATCTTCGGAGCTATCCCTGCCAACAGTTTATGAGCTCAATCAAAACTATCCCAATCCATTCAATCCGAAAACCAGAATCATGTTCGAGCTTCCCCAGCCCGGGCGCGTAACGATTGCGATTTATAATGTTGCGGGTCAACTTGTGGATATACTTGTAGATGAATTCAAAATGCCCGGTATCCATTGCATCGAATGGGATGGAACATCGCTGCTCGGCTTACCGGTGGGCAGCGGCGTTTATTTTGTAAAAATGCGGGCGGATGGTTACCAGGGTTTGCGCAAAATGATATTGATGCACTGAGCAAATGCAGGTTCGAGCGGCGAATCTGCAATTCATGCCTCGAATCATTTCCGAATTTATCGGGTGGATCTGGCGGAACCAAAGTGCGGAATTTCGGAATGAACCGAATTCGCTGCGTCGTCTTATTTTTCAATTTCCAAAAAGCGACGTGATTCGAGTATTACGAACACCTCAACAGCGGGAGCAAATCGCAGGGTGAAACCTAAAAACGCGAAACCCAATATACTGGTGCTCATGTCGGATCAACACAGCAAGCACACACTCGGCTGCTACGGAAATCGGCTCGTTCGAACGCCTAATCTGGATCGGCTGGCGCGTCACGGCATGCGTTTTACAAATGCCTATTGTCCTGCCCCGCTCTGCGTACCGAGCCGCATGAGTTTCATGACATCGCGGACTCCCAGCCATAACCGGGTGTGGAATAATCAACACAGCCTTTCATCCGGCATCCCGACATGGGCGCACGTTCTGGGTGCTGCGGGCTATGAAACGGCGCTCATCGGGAGAATGCATTTTGTCGGCTCAGACCACCGTCACGGATTTGAGCTTCGACCAATTGGCGAATACTCAGCAAAACACCCGGGGTCGCCTGAAATCGGCGGACCGCGATGGACAAAATTTCCCGCTGCTACCTCGGGGCAAAATCGCAAATCGGTCGAAATCGCCGGCACGGGTACAACGACCTACCAGTGGTTCGATGAGCAGGTCGCCGAAGCCGCCTGCCGCTATTTGCGTGAAAAACAGGCGTCAAGCCGGGAGCGACCATTTGCTGCGGTTGCCGGATTCGTACTGCCGCATTGCCCGTTTATTGCACCGAAACGCTTATTCGATTATTACTATCCGCGCATCGATATTCCGGAAATTGAAATCAAGCAGCCGGCAACGATTGAGCGATTCCGTCGTATCCGGGGAATTCTTTCACCACCGTTGCTCGAAGAGCGGATTCGCATCGCCCGCGCGGCTTATTTTGGGCTATGCGAGTATTTCGACTCCCTCATCGGACAGGTACTCGACTGCCTCGATGAAACAGGCTTTTCTGAAAATACCCTGGTGGTTTATTGCTCCGACCACGGCGAAATGGCGGGCGAGCATGGCTGCTGGTGGAAGAGCAATTATTACGAAGGCAGTGTTGGCGTTCCGTTGATTGCGCGGCTGCCCGGAGTTATCCCCGAAGGCGCGACATCAGATGCCGTTTGCAATCTGATGGATTTAGGTCCCACCTTTGCTGACGCTTCCGAGGCGGATTATCCAGTCGCTACCGATGGGCGATCTCTCTGGCAACTTCTTCGCAACAATCAGCCTGATGGCTGGATAAATGAAACATTCAGCGAACTGGTTGATTGTTGCGGGAATCAAATTTTGCCTTCCAGAATGATCCGATCCGGCAAGTGGAAACTCTGGTGCTTTGCGGATGACGCGAATTTGCCGCCGGCTCTTTTTAATCTCGAAGACGATCTCGGCGAACAAAATGACCTGGGGGAAGATGCGGCGTATGCGGAAGTGCGCGAATATTTGCTTGAAAAAAATTTCCGCAACTGGGATGGTGAACTGGCAGCCCGCGAAACCCGTCGCGCGAATGACGACCTGAAACTAATCGCTGCCTGGGGCAATCGCATAAAGCCGTCAAATCCTGATGCCCTGGCTGTCCCACCCCCTGAAATTGAAAATGATGTTGAGCTACTTTGAATTTAGTTGATTTCTGAATCTACAACCAGTTTGAGGAGACATCAGATGAAAATTGACATTCATTACTGCGGAGAATGAAACTATCTACCCAAAGCCGCCAGTTTGGCGGATGAGTTACGAAAAGCATTCAATGTTGAATCAAAGCTTGTGCGAGGTGGAGGCGGAATTTTCGATGTCATTGTCGATGGCAAGAAGGTTTATTCAAAATTTCAAACCGGGCGCTTCCCCACACCTGAAGAGATTATTCAAAAATTAAAACCATAAATAAAAACACGATCGATGCAATTTCTTGTTCGCGAAAACAGGCGCTTGAATTTAACCGAGACCGAGCGTCCTCGCATACTGACAGCAGCCGAAAAATTTCTCTCAACGCCAACCGTTCACATCCCCGATGACGTCGCGCTGATGAGTGAAGGCGGTCCGCATGATTATTATTCCAACGGTGACTACTGGTGGCGGAATCCGGATACGCAGGATGGGCTGCCATACATTCGCCGCGACGGAGAATCCAACCCGATGGCATTCCATCAGCATCGCCGAACGCTAAGAGCCATGCGTACTGCGGTGGCAACCCTGGCAGCGGCTTATGATCTGACGCAAAATGAAGTCTATTCTGCAAAAGCGGTGCGTTTTCTCAAAGAATTCTTTTTGGATGCAGAAACCAGAATGAATCCGCACCTGAGATACGCACAGGCACTGCCGGGCATCTGCAGCGGACGAGGAATCGGTATCATCGATACCCTGCATCTGGTTGAAGTACCGGTTGCAATCGATGCCCTTCGCCAGTCACCAACGCTCACGCCGGATATCCTGGCGGGATTAAAAGCATGGTTTGCGGATTATCTGGAATGGATGACGACTCATCCCTACGGGATCGATGAAATGAATGAAGTGAATAATCATGGTGTCGCCTGGACATTACAGGTAGCGTTATTCGCGATGTTGACCGGGAATCGTGAAAAGATATCTTTTTGTCGGCAGCGCTATAAAGAGGTTTTGCTCCCCGAACAAATGGCACAAGACGGCGGTTTCACTGCTGAACTCGCGCGCACCAAGCCGTACGGATATTCAATTTTTCAACTCGACAATGTAGCGACCCTTTGCCATGTCCTTTCGACGCCGGAGGAGAATCTCTGGGAATTTGAGTTAGCCGACGGTCGCGGCGTTCGTAAAGGCATCGAGTTTCTTTTTCCCTATCTTGAAGACAAATCGAAATGGTGCTATCCCCCCGATGTTCAGCACTTCGAAGCCTGGCCCGTCAGACAATCGGCGCTCCTGTTTGCCGGGCTTGCTTACAATGAAGAAAAATATTTGCAGCTCTGGAAAAAACTGGATCCCGATCCGGTGGATCCTGAAGTGCGCCGAAATATGGCGACCCGTCAGCCATTGCTGTGGGTGTGACTCTCGACTGACGAAAGCATTGTATTTTCGGTGCATCACCGGAACAGCGCATTTGCAGAAGAATGAAGGTTGTTGCCGGATCATCACCTTTAAAAATTCAGTCCAACTCCGGAATTCCGTCGCTAAAAAGGTCCGAATGAAATATTGAAGAAACCTTGAAACTACCCGATTTCCCGATCAGCTTTCAGAACGAATTTGGAGGCAACGCATGATGAAATTATTACGGCTCATTTTTTTCTTGCTTGTCGCACTCGGTATAGTGCAGTCAATTCTTGATTATCCCCAATTGCCTGATAAAGTTGCCATTCAATTCAGTCCCTCAGGTCACCCAACCAGTTGGGTATCCAAGGCTGCTTTTCTAAGCATCAACATCATTGAGATACTGGTATTGGTAACGATTTTTATTATAATGCCCCGTTTTATTTCAAAAATCCCAACCAAATATTGGAATTTTCCCAACCGGGATTACTGGCTCTCCGAGTCGAAACGGAACCAGACATTCCAAATCATCACAAAGCATCTACTGGTCTTCATAATCGGAATGTTACTTTTCTTCGAAATTATCAATTACTACCTGATTAAAATGAATTTGACTCCATCGTATGCTGTTTCGATGCACACGGTTTCCTTCTTTATCATCGGCTTTGTTTTGTTTGTGATTCTTTGGGGCATGCTGCTTGTTCTCAGGTTTGCACGCACCGGGGCATCGGAAAATAGTTGAAAGCGAATGGAGCCTGGTGACACTGAAAACTCGTACAATGCTGAGATTATTACGAGCTAAATCAAATTAAAATAACAAGCAAGGAAGGAAAAAGTATGAGATTAGCTGCTCAATTCGTTTTCCTGCTATGTATTCTGCTGCTACTGGCTTGTGCTGCCCAGACGAATTTGCAACCGCTTGGCAAAAGCAATCTGAGCGCGAATATGAGTCTTGGCGGTCCAATCGTTTCCGCATTCGGCACGCGTATTCCCATTCCTTACGCTACAGTCGGCACCAATTATGGGCTGACAGATCAAATCAATATGAACGCCAATCTGCACCTGATGTCACTCGGGTATCGTATCTTTGGCGCTGATATTGGCGCGAGTTGGTTTCCGGTCTTGAACCAGGGTGCGATGCCGGTGATTGGCATTCAACCTCGTCTGTTGCTGTTTTCGAGTCTTAAAAAAGATGTGGATAGCCGATTCCGGGGATATCCGCTGATCACGAATACGTATGGGTGGCAACTCGGAAGCGGTCTGATTTATTCCGGCTTCGATTTGACGATTCCACTGACCTTGACGGATTACGATGACGAGGCAGCATCCACAATCATTTCACCGTTCGCAGGATATCGCTGGCAGCTTGGGCAACGCACCGGATTGCTCACAGAGGTTAAATGGCATGGTGCCAATATGCGAAGCACTCAACTGGCAGTTGAATATTTGCCGATAGCGAATTACGGTGCCATCACCACGCTGATTTCAATCGAGAGGAGGTTTTGACATGGACCCCAAAATGCTCCTGTGTGTCATTTGTATGGCTGTCTGCCTCTTTTTCGCCTGCGATCTCGATGGCTTTCTGTTCAATTCCAGGGAACTGGATCAATACCAGTTGCCGGGCAATACCATCCCCGATTCATTGTTGACACCTGTGACATTCAAAAGCGAAACATACACGCTTTATGGTTATTGGGTGCAATCCAACGGGCAGCGCGCGGGCATCACCCTGTTGTATTGTCATGGAAATAAGCATCACCTGGATCATTACTGGGATCGCGTGATGTGGCTGCATCGGCTCGGGATAAATGTATTCGTTTTTGACTATCGCGGCTTTGGTCGCTCAGAGGGCGAAACTTCCGAGGCAGGGCTGTATAAGGATGGCGAAGCTGCGTTAAAGTATGTCCTTTCGCGCAAAGAAACAAATCCTGATTCGCTCTGCTTCTATGGCTATTCATTGGGAAATGTCGTTTCAATTTATCTCGCTGCAGAAAAATTCGATCCGCTCTGCCTGTTTGCTGAATCGCCATTCGCTTCAGCCAATTCATTGACACAGGGCAGTATTGGGCTTGACATTCCCGCCGGCTGGCTCACCGAAGGGGAGTTTAACAATGCAGAACGCATAAAGAAAATTAAAACGCCATTTTTGCTGCTTCACGGTACGGATGATGATCTGGTGCGCTATCGTGACAACGGTAGAATTGTATTCGAAAATGCGCCTGAACCGAAAGAGCAAATCGTCATCTCCGGAGCAACCCATACGGATATTCCCGGGATAATGGCTGTGGACGATTATCTCGAACATATTTGTGACTGGATTGATTACAGCATTTCGATCTCTGAATGATTGGTAACGGTGCGATCGTTGACTCAAGCCGATATTGTTTCAGAGCAGAACGTATATCTGGCATACGTGAACCAGCATCGCTGATTTCACCTGATTTTTGACTCGCTGGTCCGCAGGTTTAAAAACGATATCTCAATGCCAGTCCGTGCTGTGTGCCCATGATTTTCTTTTTCGCCGCGACGTTCCAAGCCCCGGGCAGTAAACCTGATCGCAATCTCGAAAAAAATGAAACTATTCGACGGTAGCTTCATTAAAGACAGCATTTCAATAATTCCAATTCGCGCCACTAAAAGGAAAATAAAATGAAAATCAGGCAATCCGTTTGTCTCCCGATGATGAAACCGGCAGATTACCCACTCGATGATTTTTTGTCAGAAATAGCAAAAAGGGGATACGCTGCGGTCGAAATTTGGGGCAGAGATGACGAGTATGAAGAAATTTTTCGGCGGGCGAAAAAACACGGTCTGGCAATTGCCAGTATGGTTGGTCACGGCGATATCGGTTCGGGCTTGAATGATCCGGCACAGCATGCGCGCATCGAAGCGGAATTACGTGAATCCATTGATATCGCAACGCGCTGGCAAATCGCCGGTTTGATTTGCTTCAGCGGTAATCGCCGGGCTGATCTTGGTGAAGATGAAGCTATCGATAATGCGGTTGCAGGCTTGCGGCGCATCGCTCCCTACGCTGAGAAAAACGGTGTCAATTTAACACTTGAATTGCTGAATTCCAAAATCGATCATGTGGGCTACCAGTGTGATAATACGCCGTGGGGTGCGGCTGTCTGTCAACAAGCCGGCAGCGCGAATGTAAAATTGCTGTACGACATCTATCATGCGCAAATTATGGAAGGCGATATCATTCGCACGATTCGGGAAAATATCCAATGGATCGGGCATTTTCACACCGCGGGCGTGCCGGGAAGAGGTGACATCGATGAGACGCAGGAATTGAATTATACAGCCATTTGTCAGGCAATAGCGGATACCGGGTACGACCTTTATGTGGGGCATGAATTTAAGCCACGGGAAAATGTGCTGTATTCACTTCGAAATGCATTTGAAATCTGTGACAAAGAGCAGGTTCGACCGGATTAAATTTTAGGACAAATGAAGGAGACGATTTTGACCAGTCTTGAAAGACTCAAATTGATCATTGCCGGCAAAGCTGCTGATCGTTGTGGATTCTGGCTTGGCATGCCGCACGCCGATACCTTGCCAATTTATCATAAATATTTCGGCACGGCTTCTGATGAGGAATTAAGACAAAAATTAAATGACGATTTTCGCTGGATTGCGGCAGGCAACTACCATCATCCTCGGGGCAAAGGGCTGTTCGATATACCCGGAAAAATCGCGCATGGCACTGCTGGTCCGTTCGCAAATGCGCGGGATGCGGATGATCTCGATAATTATGAATGGCCCAATCCGGATTATCTCGATTTCACCGAGATATTGGCGCGTCTCCGGAACGCTGGCGATTATTACCGGGCGAGTGGCTTCTGGACGCCCTTTTACCATCATATAATGGATTTATTCGGGATGGAAACTTATCTGGTTAATATGTATGAAAATCCGGAACTTGTACACGCAGTCACCGATCGTGTCTGCGGATTTTTTTATGAAGCCAATGAACGATTTTTCTCGATAGCGGGCAATCTGGTGGATGGCTTTTTCTTCGGAAATGATTTTGGCACACAGCGAGATTTAATTTGCGGACCTGAATTATTTGATCAATTCGTGATGCCCTGGTTCCGCAAATTCACACAGCAGGGGCACCGTTTTGGCTACCAGGTGCTGCTTCATTCCTGCGGCTCAATTTATCGTGTCATTGACCGGTTGATCGATGCCGGCGTGGATTGCCTGCATCCGTTACAGGCGCGGGCGTGGAATATGGACGCCGAGACGCTAGCAAGAGAATTCAAGGGACGGATAGCGTTTTTAGGGGGCATCGATACGCAGGAGTTGCTGGTTCATGCAACTCCCGTAGAAGTGAAAACAGAAGTGCGGCGTGTGAAAGATTTGCTGGGACCCTGCCTGATCGTCAGTGCCAGCCATGAAGCGCTCTTGCCCAATGTGCCGCCACAAAATGTGGAAGCAATGGCACAAGCTGCACTTGAATAACAGTGAATGCCTTCGATAGCGAATCTTTAATTCGCCCCGGATTCCACCTCAAGCCTGTCCCGACGCAGCAGTTTCTTTCGCCACTTACCGGGAACGACGCTACTATCACTGCGCAAATGACTGAGATAGCCCGCCACCGCCGAAAGGTAATATTCAATCCCGATATCTTTCAATCTTGCTGTAACCAGCAGCGGTACAATAAGCAATGGTAACGGCAACAAGAACGCTGCCCATTTTGAATGCATGAAGCCACGATGTTTGAAAAAAGATGCGATTAAAATAAAAATCCCGAAACCCGCTGCCCAGCCGTAATAGCCTGCTAAAATAAAAATTGCGATGATGATTATGAAAACGCCGGACACAATTTTTTGGGATTTGCTCTTGATATCGACGTCAGGAAACAACGCTCCGAAATAGCATAGCGCGAAACAGACCGGGACGCACCAAAGCGCTTTCAAAAAGCCAATCGCAGAATCCGTCTTAAAATATTGCCATAAAAGGATTGGAATGGATAGCCACAGAAACGTCTTGATTCCGGCTCTAGAGTGCCCTGCAAAATCGCTCATAATATTTTTGTACTAACTTTCGAATCGGGTGCCAAATTCAACTGTAACGGATGAATGGAATTGTGACAATATACTAAAAAAATCATAGCCTGTCAAGGATTGACTAAGGTTTTTATCAGGTGCCCTGAGCCTCCTGATTGGCGGCATGTGTGAACTTCGGAACAATTGTGAGAAGGCTTTCGTTATTCACTGGAAGGTAAACTGCAAATTTTTATCGCGGGCAATGTGAGGTAATAATCGCGCTGGCGTATTATCTTTGGACAGGATTGGCGTTATCCCCTTTCGCCTGGCGAAGGTATTTATTTCGAATGAACCTACAGAGGGAAAAAATGTATCAGATTTGCGCACGGATACGCTTTGCCGCTGCCCATCGATTGGATGGGTATCAGGGAGCGTGTTCGAATATTCATGGGCATACGTGGACTGTAAAAGCATGCGTTGCCGCCAGCGCGTGCGACGAAATCGGCATCGCGTATGATTTCAAGGATCTCAAAAAATTGCTCAAAGACATCATCGACCGGTTTGATCATCAATTGCTGAATGAGTGTCCCCCTTTCGATTTAATGAATCCAACCTCAGAAAATATCGCAAAGACTATCTTTCAGCAATTGAAAGCAAAATTGCCCCCGAAAATCAATATGTCATACATCGAAGTAAATGAATCCGAGAATTATGGCATCATCTATTCCGAGGATGAGCCATGCTGAAAGTGAATGAAATTTTTCACAGCATCCAGGGCGAATCAACGTATGCCGGAATACCTTGCGCATTCATCCGTCTGACCGGCTGCAATCTGCGCTGCACGTATTGCGACACAAAATATGCGTATGAAGATGGAAGCGTGATGTCACTACAGTCAATCGTCGACACGATTCAACGCTATAATTGTCGCTTTGTGGAAATTACCGGCGGTGAACCGCTTCAGCAAGCCGAAACTTCCGCGCTCGCACAAGCTTTGCTAGATCGCGATAAAACAGTGCTTGTCGAGACCAATGGAACCCTGGATATTCGCTGCCTGCCCGAAGACGTGATCCGAATAATCGATTTGAAATGTCCCGGAAGCGGCGAATCGGACAAGATATTCTGGCAAAATTTTGAGCACCTGAAAAATGGTGACCAGGTAAAATGTGTGATCGCTAACCGGCTCGATTTTGATTGGGCTATTGATGCCATTCAAAGGTGTCAACTATTTTCTAACGCCGTGGTCCTCTTTGCGCCTGTTTTCGATCAGCTCGCAGTACAACAGCTTGCCCGGTGGATCCTGCAAAGCGGTTTGCCGATCCGACTACAAATTCAACTCCATAAATATATCTGGTCGCCAACTCGTCGGGGCGTCTAAATCACAGAAATTTCACCAAAAAGTAATGCAATCAGGCAGGAAAATTGAAAAAAATGCTTGTTATTTTTTAATAGGATTCGTATTATTTTCCTTGCTCTACGTCGAGATAATTATATGATCGGATTAACCGAAACGCGTTGACGATAAATGTAATGCCATGAATAAATGCTGTTTCAAGCTAAAATGAGGAAATAATCGGAAAGGAAGAACTATGGGAAAATATTTCAAAACATCGGATGAATTTTATAAAGTGATGGTGCCATTCTTTGAGAAGTTATTGAATGAGAAACATGACGAAAGCAAATTCTCAGAATTTAAAGGGACGCTGCAATTATCGGTTACTGATCCTGACGCAAATCTCGTCATCAAGTGTGAAGGAGACACCAAGCAGGTTATCGGTGGCTATAGCGACTTAAAAGGTGAAGTTCTCCTGAAAATGCGAGGGGATTCGGTGCATCGGCTTTTGCTGGGCAATATGGTTTTGAGAGATGCAAGCATGTCGCGGGAAATTATTGCGCGTGGTCCTCTGGAAGATTTGAAAAAATTGTCGAGTATTTTTCTTGAAGCGTCCGATTCCTATAAACAACATCTGATGAATATTGAGCACGCAGAGCATATAAAAGAGTAGCCATGCGCAAGTCTGCCTGAATGGAAATATCGGTTCTTTTCAGAAAGCATGTTTTCAAGTGCGTCCCGTAAGAATTGTTTTGTGCGCTCATTAATGCGTTGATCTGCGAGGCAGGGAGGTATTGATTGCCCAAAGGCATGAGAAAGACTCAGGCAACTAAAAGTCCGTGCCTTCCCGGCGTTCCGTCGGGAAGATCGAGCGTTGCGATTCATCTTTTTCATCAAATAAACTCAAACAGCAGGATCACATTGTGGAAGAGATTGTCGTTTTAATCACAGCGAGTTCAGACGGGGAGGCGCGTGAAATTGGGAGCTATCTTGTTGAAAAGCGCCTGGTTGCCTGTGCGAATATAATCGGCGACATCCAGTCAATTTTCCGATGGCAGGGCAAGGTGGAAACGGAACGGGAAGTGTTGTTGGTGCTCAAATCAGCTATGCCGAAATTGCCGGAAATCATCAAGGAAACAAAACGAATGCACAGCTATCAAGTACCAGAAATTATTGCCTTGCCGATTCTCGGTGGATCGCAGGATTATTTGAATTGGATTCATGAATCAACCAAAGATGTATAAAAAGCCTGAATTAGAATAAATATTATAAAGTTGCTTCCATATATTCTTTAAGTTTATAATAATTACAGGTTCAGGAACTTTAATATTCGCATTTCGTTTATTCATTACAATCAGCTAATATTTGATAATCCTTTAATTGGTACTATTTGTTATATACTTCTAATGCGCGGACAAACCCTGGCTACGCTTCATTATGATTAAATTGCCCCAATCAAGTTCTGGTATACGTATCCCTATCAATGACATAAATCCGAACAAGCTATTGGCGCAAGACATGAAAGGCAACTTTTAGCCCCGAAGTCAGTGGGAGGTTTTTCTTTGGAAATTAAAAATCAGGATCTGACAACTTAGCCGGACACAATTATTTTCTCAAAATCCAAATGAATGTTTCAAAATATGAAAAGCAAAAAGCAGCATCATTCGAAAGACAACTGCTGGTGGTAATATTAATTTCATGCTTCATCCACACCCTCTTTTTCCTTGGCTATGGTGCTGCGTACCGCAATATACAAAACGCATTTACGTTCTTGGATCTGAATAACGAAGAAATCCTTCCGGAGGAAACTGAAAAGCGAATCGAATTCGAATTCGTCGAAACGCCGGAAGATGCCGCCAGTGACAAACCGGACAATACGAACTTGCTCTCGGACAAAGATTCCGAAGCCCGTGATGAATATACCGAAAATGACAAGCCCGAAGGAGAAGCTTTTTCTGAGGGTGATTACGATACCAGGGAATTGACCCGCTCGGAACGCGCCGATCTGACCAGTCTTTTCCAAAACATGTTTGTGCCGCAAAAGCCGGAAGCCGATAACGAGCCGAATAAAGACGAACAAAGAGAAAATCAAACGGAATCCGATATATATATCAGCAAAAACCTGCTTCAAAATTACACCAAAACACGTTTCACCAACGAAGAGTTCACGCGCGCCGCTCTGATGGGACAGTCGAATGCTCTGCTGGCCCAAAAACCCTCCCGACAACGCCTGCTCCATAAACAGGAAGAATTCAGTGCCGATAATCTGGGTGGATTCTCCTTTAATACGTATGCGTGGAATTGGGCGCCATATATGCAATACATGAAGGAAAAAATTAACAGCAACCTGTTTCCACCGCCCGCTTTCTATCGGATGGGTTTAATCAGTGGTGAAACGCTATTAAAATTCAAGGTGATGAAAAACGGTGATGTCGTTGATATTCAGGTGCTCAAATACAGCGGACACCGTTCCCTGATGGAAACCAGCGTCAACTCACTTCATGGTTCAGATCCGCTCAAGCCGCTGCCGACGGATTTCCCGGATTCCTATGAATTTCTTGAGGTGACAGCGCGCTTCGAATATATCATTGGAAAGTAATTCTATCGGATTTAGCCGATTCGTTATTTGAAATTGCATACGCGATCATCTTAAATGCTTGTGTGCTGTAAGGTGCGGGTTCTTCTGCAATTTCAGCGAGTGTTCCGTGTGATTGAAAATCATCGTTAATTGCCTTGCTTCTGGTGAGATCGATGCTTTTTTCGGAACGTTTGCAATTCAACATTACTCCTGATTCTAAAAAATAGATGCGAACATACATACTCTCAACTGACAAAGATTTCTCGATCCGGATAACATCTTATCGAACCTGTGCATCAGAAAGAAAAGTCGCAGCCCCAAAGCATTAAGCAATGCTGCGAGTTTGTTATCGCTGATACCTGAATATGGCATCGAGACGAATCCTGTGAAACGCGAAAATTAAGGGAAGAAACGCGGTATGGCTGACATCTGGGATAATCTGGCAAAGGCTTTAATAATACTAAATCCGCTGCTGCTATTCAGCTTATTATTATGCTCGGTTTTAGCACTGGCAATTTTCATTTTGAAGGTGTATCAATTGCGACGCCGCAAAGTCATCATTCCCGATATTGTAAATCTTATCCATAGCATAAAAAAGCCGGAAGATATTGATTTGGCGATTTCGATCTGCAAAAAAAACGAAGGACCGTTTGCAAACGTCATCTGCACCGGATTAGCGAATCGAGATTTGCCAAGGGAAGAATTGAAAGAAATTATCATCGATCAAGGGCGTCAGGAAACGCGGGTGCTTGAACGCGGGCTGGTTACGCTCGAAACAATTGCTGGTATCGCGCCGCTGCTGGGTCTCCTTGGAACCGTCCTGGGGATGATTGACGTCTTTGATGTGATTTCGAATTCGAAGGTGGTTCTTGCTGAAAAATTATCCGGGGGCATTTCCAAAGCATTGCTCACAACTGTCGCGGGGCTCACAATCGGCATTCCATCTCTGGCAGCTTATAATTATCTGGTGAGTAAGGCTGAGACACTTATCCTCGAAATAGAAAAGTTTTCATCGGCTTTGATGAAAAGGCTGCGTTCTTTGTCCGATAAAAGCTACCAATGAGTCTGAATATGCAATTTCATGAACCGAAAAAGAAGAAAGTCGTCATCAATATTACTTCCTTGATAGATGTCCTGTTTTTATTATTGATATTTTTTATGGTTTCCTCGACATTCCGGGAGCAGCCGGGAATGAATCTCGATCTACCTGAAAGTCATACGCATGAAATCGCTGAAATAAAGGATGCTGTCTTGCAGATTATTAAAGATCCGGAAAATAATCAAATCAGGTATTTATTGAATACAAAAGAGATCACGTATGATAGCCTGAGCGCTAATCTGGCTGAGCTGCTGGAGCGTTCAGTGGACAAGGCGCTTACGCTGAAAGCAGATAAAAAAATCGAGCACGGTTTGGTTGTCAAGGTTATGGATATTGCGAGGCAACGCGGTGTGAAAAAATTGGTGGTGGCAACAAAGGTTGCTGATGATTAAGCTGTGTATTGAATTTTCCTCACCTGGTATCCAGATGTTTCAAATCTTCCGCCGCTTCCTTCATTTCAAGATAATTTTTCACAAAGCGATAAATTTTGATTTTGAGACTCTCATCTTTTGCCAGTGCTGAAACAATCTCCGAAATCATCTCATCTGCGTCCTTTACGACATAACCTGCTGGTTGATCCTCCGCTACCGGGTAGCTTTTTTCGGATTCAAGATAAGCCGGACCATTCCCTGTCAGCAACCAGTTTATATTTAATGAAAAAAGATCAATCAGCTTAATCAGATTCTCGAAAGTCGGAATAAATTCTGCCCGCTCGTATTTACTAACATGTTGAAAATTGATACCGAGCATTTCTCCCGTATCGCGCTGGGTTAATCCTTTTTCCTTCCGTATTTGACGCAACCGTTCACCGATTCCCTTTTTGACAGCAGATAGAACTTTCTTGTTATTTTTGTTTTTTTTGCTTGACATTTTCATATTTATTTATTATCTTTTTTCACATTTTATTGTTATGATTATTAAGAGCCATCATTTCGAACAACATAAGCCCGATTTCCCACCTTGCACCGCATCCCAGAACCGGCTTATATGTCAATAATAACAATTTTTTCAGTCGAGATCAATATTTATTTTTTAAATATTCATTTAATTTCAAAATTTCGATCATATTCACTTGTTCTCTGATGTTACGGAAGACGTTTAGTAACCAATCACGGGATTTGTCATTCAGCAGGAATTTTTTGAAGGCTATCGGTTTCAGGAATGTAACAGACATAAAATAGAACACTGATTTAATGGATTTTACGGATGAAAGCGGATTTTTATCGCAAGGAAAAAAGGCTTTTGGAATTTTATCGAAACGAAATAATTTAATGAAAAATTTACGTTTAAATCCGTTTATCCATTCAATCCGTGTTCTTGTTATACTAATGTGTTATAAACGATGGAAAAAAATGGCAAACTGATTAACGTCAAAATAATTAACGGCAAAAGTCGTTGAGGAGGTGGGATTAAATAACCTGGACATTTTGCTTAAAAATTATTTTGAGAAATAGCCACTTAAGAAAATCAAATGGGTAATTTATTTTATTCCGCCCTTAAAACTTAATGTTATGTCCCTGTGATCGGTTACGACGTTTATGCCTCCTGTGCGGGAACACTTTTAATTCAATTTTTTCATCAGCGGAGGGACCTATGATTGAAAAAGTAATTAAACAACTCAATGAATTAGCAGAATTGATGATTCTGCTCTACGAAAAACTGGAAATCATTGAAAAAGCAGTTTTTATGGGAATTCAAATCAACGGCAAGCTGCATGGTGTGAACCTGGACACGCATATCAACAAAATAAACGATGTCATCAATGGCTCAGAAAAAGAATCAGATACTGATGCCGCCGATGACAAAAAGAAGTGATCGTACCGAATAGTGATACCCATCCAGATATGCAACCTGAGCAGCGGCGATTTATTTCTGCCATCTTTGCGCCTGCCAAAAGGCAATGCAGAAAAAGATGCAAGATATTTTTGTATCTGATTGTTTGCCAGGGTTCCGCTGTATTCTGATTAAAATTGGTGGCTTAGAGCCTATCCGAAAATCTTCCTTGAAGTCGTAAAAAAGTATTGAATCCTCTCGCATAGGCGTTACGTACATGAATGAATAAATAAACAGCCATAGAACGAAC
>JAFGMA010000166.1 GCA_016927835.1 Candidatus Zhuqueibacterota bacterium
TTAAATTTCACGATGTCTTCCAAAAGTGGAATTATACCTTATCGCCTCAATAAAAATGTGAAGTTATTTTTGAGCGATTACTTAGATCGAGCTCTCTGCGGCAGGGACTATTTACCATTTCATTTTCCCCAGTGCCCAAATCAAATGGAACATCTCCCGCGAAGGCACAATACCGCTTCCCGGTGTAAATATCAGGGTGAGCAGCGAATTTCATGATCTGATTTTGAAAACTGACCAGACCGGAAAAAGCCAGACAAAAGATGATTTGACCGGCGGCGATTACAAAGTGACAATCCAGGCAGATCCCAAGACGCTTCCGCTTCAGAGATATACACTTCATTTGCGAGAAGATTCGACAACGTATACCGACCGTGTGCTCCTGCCATTCATCCATTCCCCGACTGACAGTGCATCCGCCAGGGAATCCATTCAGATCCACCTGAAAGCGCTGCTTGCCCCGCAGGATACACTCTGGCTTCATTATAAAGCGGTAGGCGAAATCGCCTGGAAGAAAGCCATGATGGAATCCACTGCTGTTTCATTCGCAGGAGATACCATACATTATTCGGCGTCAATTCCGGCGCAAAATAGTCCGGGAGAATTGTTCTATTATATCCGAACCCGAATCGATCAGCGCATATTTTCAGGCGAAAGCAGTCCCCATAAAGCTATTGTGACAAAAGAAGGGGTTTTGTCGAAACTGATTCTGAGTCCGAATGATAAAAAAATACCCACCGGCGTGCCCATACTTCTGGAGATACGTGCGTACGACGGCGTTAATAAATTACTCATTCCGACACAAGTCGATTGGCGGATTGTTAAAGGCGCTGGCAATTTCACCGGATTTTCAACTGATTCGACACGGGTATGGTTTAAATGTGATACCGATACCACGACTTACATCGAAGCTAACGCCATTTACGAGGGCGTCGCCTTGTGTGCGTTTGCCAAAATTACAACGGAAACTCGCATTCTGGATCAGCTTGCGATAAACAGCCCCCAATTGAGTGTGTCAAACCAGGATTCCGTTTTATTCACCTACGCCGCAGCCGATACAGGGGGCGTCCTCATGTCGATTTGGTCCCAGTGGGAGTATGCTCCGGAAAGCAGCGGGGAATTGATCCCTGATGAAAAAGGTGAAACTGCGATTTTCAAACCGGATTCTACCTTTATCGGGCAGGTGCAGATTTATTTGATTGACAGGATATCCGGCAGGCGCGTTGCATTCAATTCAAGTGAAGAAATGGATGTTGGCGATTGCGGATTGAAGATTTACCAGGTTGTGTCAGCGTCGAATTCACAGATGCGGATTACCGACAGCGAAGGATTCGTATTGACCGTTCCGGCAAACGCTGCCGATGCCGGCGCGAGTCTCAAAATCAAGTTGAGTAAACCGCAAATCCCGGATGTCAAGCGCTATACGGGCGAATATAAAGTGCGAGGTGAAATTTACAGCTTGACGCTTACGGGCAGAATGAAGGCAGGTCAGACGTTTACGATGGAATTGCCTGTGGAGCGTACGGCAAGAGGTAAAAAGCTGAATGTCGGATATTGGGATTTGAATGCACTGAATTGGATCCCGCTGCAATCAACGCCAAAGGACACCAGTCTTGTGACCCAAATATCTGAATTCGCCGAGTATGCCGTATTGCAAACAAGTGATCCCCTGGGAATTAAAAATGTGCAGCTTTTGCCAAATCCATTCACAGCGTATGATCCTTATGGCTTGCAGATCGGCTTTTCGCTGTCATCGAACGATGCAAGAAAGCCCTGCGTCACAGTGAAAATTTATAATATGCTTGGCGAGCATGTTCGAACACTGTGCGATAATGAATCCATGGCACCGGAGGATTACCCGCCTGGTGGCGACAACACGCTCATGTGGGATGGCAAAACCTATGATGGCAATTTGGCACGAAACGGACGATACATGGTTCTCATCACAGCGCGCGATAACACAGGCGAGGAAAAGGTTTTGAAAGCCGTCGTTTTGATCAAATAGCCCGTCTTTATCTTTTTGCATCAGTGGTTGGATCCCATATTGCGAACGAGAGTACCGGGATATTATTCGTTGAAATTAAATATAAAATGGAGTTGATAATGACTTTAAATAGATGTGCAAGCTGGATTACAGGTATGCTGATGGTTAGCCTGCTGATTGCCTCGTCTGTGAGCCATTCCGCTGAAAGCATTTCAAATATTCCCGGGGCATTTGCCGATATCGGATTGGGAGCCGTTCGTTCCGGCATGGGCGGCTCGCTGATAGTCCTGGGCAGGGATGTTTACGCGATTATGGATAATCCTGCCGGGACAGTCAGCATCCTGAGCCCCCAACTCGCTTTCTCGACCACGAAACCGTACGCCCTGATCCCATACAATGTCCTGCTTTACGGACAAAAACTCGGTAAAAAAAATTCTCTCGGAACCGGATTTATAACCAGCGGCGATGAGGCACTTCGTGAAAATTCTATCATCCTGAACTATGCCCGTATCCTGCCCTTTTATTCGATGTCGGTTGGCGTCAACCTTAAATTTCGCCACGCTAGTTTTAGCAACAATTCTGATGGTAAATGGATTTTCAACAATGCGGATCGCCAGGTTACTGGGAATGCCACCGGCGTCGGATTGGACATTGGCGTGCGCGGCAAACTGGGCAAACGCATGGCGTATGCCGTCGTTCTGAAGGATCTGTTCGAAAGCATTAGCTATAATGCATCGAATGCGGCACAAACAGCCAAAGGGGGCAGCGAATCGGTACCATCGACGATGGTTCTGGGTATCGGCTATGTCGCAGCGAAAAATCTCGCGTTTGAGCTGGATTTGAATAAAGCGCTTTACCGCGAAGTAAACGATCGCGTCACTTTCGGAGCGGAACAGTGGCTCTTTTCCATGGTTGCTCTCCGGGCAGGATTAAGCCAAAATATCAATGCCGATGAGATTAATCGACAATACGCCCTGGGATGCGGCGTGGCAACGGAATTCTCCCGCATGCACGTCGGGATTGCGCTCGATTTCGCCTACCTGATAAACGAATTCCACGATTTTTATCACGCGGGACTCAAACTCTCATGGGGCAGCAACTAAGCCCATGCACCGGCACAAAATTTCTCATGAAAATGCCCGCAGGATAAAAGCGCAATTCGGCTTCCAGGATATGAACATCGCGATTCTCCAGATGAAAATAAATATCAGTTGAACAATATGCCGCCTGGTGTTATTTTAACTCACCCCCGCCCTCTATTTTGCAGCGAAAAGTGGGAA
>JAFGMA010000167.1 GCA_016927835.1 Candidatus Zhuqueibacterota bacterium
AATTGAAAATAGCATGTGCTACATAGATTCGTTTATTATTTTACTTATTCGCTATATTTTTTATCTGTGCCTGCGTTTTCGAATCTTTTGAGAATATGCATTATAAATTTTCGAGCTTCTTAGCAATTATCTGTCGTATTTCCGACCAGATGGTTGATTTCCAAGCGCTGTAACAAGTTTGTATCCGACATCGCCGCTACTGAAAATGACTAAAAACGACAAATTCTGAATATTTATTCGATTGCAAAATTGTACTAAAAATTTACAACTTCTTTATATTTAACAGGCTTTTAGATTCTATCACTGAAATGAAAATATCCTAAATCTATTGTTGGTTTTCACCGATTTCTTTACATTACTGGTATATTTTTTGCAAATGACACTCACATATTTAGCTAAAGGAAGTACTCCCCAAAAGCGATTTGATTAATGCTCCAGATGGTTTCCTGAATTTGATTTATGGACGGGATTTTCCCGTGGGGAGATCATCGAGAAGCGCATGCTGCACGTAGTATTAATTGGTTCTATAGGCTTAGAAGATTACTTAAAAATCTAAGAGGGAAATATGGAAAAGGGAAAAATTTTTTTACTAGGAAACCAGAATGGTCATTACGGTGCTCTGGCTCAAAAATTGCGGGATGATGGATTCACAATAATGGATTTTGATGATATCGAAAAAATTTCTGAAAGCACACGTGAAGAGAAACCGAGGGCTGTTCTGATTAATGTTGATGTTTTTGGTGATGATGGATTAGAGCTGTGTAGACGATTGAAAGAAAATTTTGAGACACGTAAATCCGCTATTATTCTTTATTCCGAAGATGAAAGCGAGAACAATGTTATCAAGGGATTTGAAATTGGTGCTGATGATTTTATTACCAGCCGAAACAGCCCAAGAGAATTAATCGCACGGTTGAAATCAATCGTAAGACGGATCGAAACCAGTGGCAATAACAAAATAAAAGTCAAAGATATTGAAATCGACCTCGATGAACACAAAGTAAAAAAGTCTGGTAAGCCCATTGACTTGACTTACATCCAATTCAAGCTTCTCTATTTGCTAGCATCGAGACGCGACAATGTATTTTCCAGGAAGGAAATTCTTGAGAAGGTGTGGGGTCGAAAAGTTTATGTTACAAACAGAACGGTCGATGTACATATTAAACGCCTCAGGGAAAAACTGGGTGAATACAAGTATCCGTCGCAATATATCGAAACCATACATGGTACAGGCTATAGATTTCTGTAATATCTCATTTTTTCCTCCCTCCGAAGCCCCTGGCGAAAGCTGGGGGCTTTTTTTTTTTGATAGCGTTACACTGCAACTTTTTTCAGTTTCTCCAAGTATTATAAGTAAAATTTCATTCAAATTGGATTTCTTCTCCCTGCAAGCGATTCTTTCAATTTTAAAAAAACACAGTGTATTTAAGTGCCAGGGCTAATGAGAATAATCAATTTATTCGGATATTTTAGTTTCGAACAAATCGCCTTTTGCATTCCTTTCTTCCTACGATCAAAACTTAAATGCATTACTTAAAAGAATGGATTCGATATGAATCAGAATCATTTTGACATTAATGAAAACTCCCAATTAAAAAATTTGATAGAAATTTCCGAGCTAATTTTATCCGCGCCTAACATTGTCCAATTCATGGAAAAACTCATTGCAAAAATTGTGAATGCGATTCAATGTTCAAAAGCAGCCTTTTTGAGATACGATAAAAATCTAAAATCAGCCTCAATATTTTCGGTTGTTGGTTTAAACAAGGATAAAATGAAAAACCTGCAAATCGTTTGCACAAAAGATGTCCATAATTTGATTTATCGAGGCGGTGAGATTTTAGCCCTGACTGAGGAAGGCGGTGATGAATATTTGCTGCTTTTAGATGACTCGGTTCAAGCTTATAAATGTTTCGAAATACAGGTTCCGATCTTTGTGAGGAAAATGCTATTCGGAGTGCTGAGTCTTGGACCCAAAATCTATGGACTTGAATATTCTCATGGGGATATGGAATTGCTGCAGATTGCTGTAAATTTCCTTTCGCTGGCTGCTGAAAACGAATTATTAAAAAATGAAGATCGAAATCATAAAATCGATGACAATGAAACTCAAAATTTGCATCCAAGTAGCTCCGAAGTGCTTTCTTCGCGTCCATTAATCAAACGAAAAGATTCACATGATGAAATGCTCGGAAATTCTTCCGCAATTATCCAGATTCGTACGCTCATCGAGCAGGTGGCGCCAAAGGATGTAACAGTGTTAATTACAGGAGAGAGCGGGACAGGGAAGGAATTGGTTGCGCGAGAAATTCATAAAAAAAGCAAGCGCGCATCAAAGCCGCTGGTTACAATGAATTGTGCTGCTTTGCCGGAAAATCTCGTTGAAAGTGAGTTATTCGGTCATGAAAAAGGAGCTTTTACAAGTGCTTATGCTCAGAAGAAGGGACGATTTGAAATTGCAAATAATTCAACCTTATTCCTTGATGAGATTGGGGATATGAGTCTCGCGACACAAGCCAAGCTCCTACGGGTTCTTCAGTGTAGAGAATTTCAGCGCGTTGGGGGCAATCAAATCATTGAAACGGACGTAAGGATTATTGCGGCTACAAATCGGCAGATTGAAAAGGAAATGCTCAAGCGGACATTTCGCGAAGATTTGTATTACCGGTTGAATGTTGTGCAAATCTGGCTTCCGCCTCTGCGCGAAAGAAAAGAAGATATTTCCATTTTGGCTGACTATTTTATTGATAAATTTAACCGATTTTACTATAAGAATATCACTGGACTGACCCCTGAAGCACTTGAATGGTTTTCCGCATACCATTTTCCAGGCAATATTCGCGAACTTCAAAATATCATCGAGCGGGCAATCATAATGGAAAATGGTTCAAAAATCACCAGCAAATTCCTGCCGGTGTTTCACGCCGAAGCATCAGCAGAAAGAGAAAGCGAGAAACCGCCATATTCACTCGAGCGACTGGAAAAGGCGCATATTGAAGAGGTTCTCAATAGCGTAAATTACAATAAGTCCCACGCAGCGAAAATTCTTGGAATTGCCCGCAAAACCCTCAGACAAAAAATCGCCAAATACGGAATTAGTCAACCTGCTTAATCCACTTTATCGCGCTGAATCCGGTATTCAGATCGGGCATAGGCTTACTCGAAAAAATAGCCCTTTGCGCGGAATTCGCTTTTGTTTTCCAGCATACTCAACATTTCAACCTGAATATTGTAATGTCCCCAAGCAGCAGATACGCACTTCTGTCAAATCAGCTTTTTCGACAGCTAGCGTAAAATTCGTCTGAATTTCAATTTGTATATCCCGCTCTTTTTGCAGTCTTTTATCTTGAAAATATTTCGATTGATTTGCTCCCATTCAGCATTTTTGCCGGCTTCTGTTTTTACGTTAAGCAGACGCAATCCATCCAACATAAACGGAACATCACCATCCTTTGATGATATCAAAAGACCTTCTGATTTGCTTAGATAGTACAGCAATGCAGATCCTTTCGCAATCGACTCTGCCTTCAATTCATCATTATTCTGCCACTGCCACCAGCCGTAGTCAACGAAAACAGCTTTTCCCCAGCCTTTGTTTGAATGCGCTTTCAGGAGATTGCTGACGACTTTTCGGTCTTCATTACTGAATGCGCCATTTTGAAACCGATCGCTGTATTCGATACAGGGAAGCCCATAAGCACTTGCAGTAATGCAATGATAACATGCAATTTCTGCTGCCATATCGGCTGAATCGCCGAGAATCAGTTTGTCTGGCAACGCCTGACTGATGATGCGCGCCCTTTTTTCACGGCGCAGCTTATCGTCCCAGTCTTCATTGATGCAAACTACATCCAACACATCACGAAATTGAGGTGCCTGGGCTTCGCCAATAATCAGCGCATCGGGCTTGATCGCCTTCGCTTGATTATAAACAGCTTTCATATAGGCGTACAACTCCAGCATGCCAATGCCCATACTTGAATCGTTATAAGCTGCCTTCAATGGATCCCGCAAACTGTAATTTCCACTGATTTTAATACCATCGGCGTTGTATGCTGTATCTGCAGAGCTTAGCATCATTTCACAGCTAAATTGAATATATTTTTTGAAATCTTCATGGGTTGCATCGATAAAATCGCCATCGGTCACCCGCATTTCCTGTGCTAAAGAAGTCGCTTCGGCATTCCATGCCCGCCAATCTAGTATGACTTTGTGCCCTTTGTCATGGCACCAATCGACAAGTTGCCGTAAATCTGAGAAACGGGATGAAGCATGCGCACTCCCGAAAGCATCCTGCCATTTCGATGAAATGATAATAGTGAAATGAATGTCCTCGAAATTATTCATCTGTTTGAGAATATAATCCTTGACCCAGATACTGGTATACAAATCGCCTTTTTCATCGATTTTATTGACAATTCTCTCGCCACGCGTTGATAGAACAGGTTGAAGCCACCATTCAACCGGTTTAAAAAAATTGTTGATTGCGGGCAGATAATCGGTTTCCTCAAGATAGGTGCGGTAGTCTGCTACTGCGTGCCACTCAGATCGATTGATGGTAAAAATCAATGGGGAGAGCGGCAACAATCCGCCTGAAGATTTATTCATTTTTTTCCAGGGAATGTCGAGCCATATCGCCGATTCGAGCATACCGAATCGGGTGAAAGGACCCAATTCCGCCAGACCGACACTGAACCAGCCAGCATCGGTTTCAACCGAAATATTGAGCGGCGCCGGCGAAAAAATCCATTGCTTATCATTGACTGCCTTCACATCAACCACGGGCGGCTCTTTATAATATTCATCCGGTTCAGGCGAAAAATATCTTCGCCAGGTGCTGCTATCGAATCCGATTCTGCCTCGCTTTCCACAGAATACGCCACACTCATGGTCAGTGGGCGGAATCAAGCCAAATTGTATTTCAAAGCCGCTGTTTCGGAATATCATATTAATTTTCTGGTTCAGAACATCATTCTGCGTGCGCTTTTCTACAATTATTTTGTTATTCTCCACCACCCACCTGTATGAGAAATCCTCTGAAACCGGATCGGCGGAATTAAATTGGATTGAAAGCGGAAAAGATGAATATGTGATCCCATCGTTATTGGTAAACCGAAACATCGCGTTTTTCTTGTCGATGAAGGCACAATACTCGTGCGCAAAAACCTCAATACTCTCCTCATGCTGTTTCAATCTGATCCTTTTAGATACACTTCGGCTGCTATGTGAACAGCCAACAATCAATTGAAAAATAACATATAACATGATCAATGCAGAAATGATATAAGATTTCCGTATACAATCCATTGCTTTACCTCTCATCTTTCTCAAATATATATTTAAACTTGACATTGGAACTTAACAGTATTTTTATAATATAATAATCAAAAATAATCTGATCAACTTATTTTTCTGTTTTTAATGGTTTTGACGAAAATGTCACAAATAATATTCATTCCCAGGATGTGGCAAGAGATTTTTTTGCATATATTTGACATCGAATCGTATACTACGCGCGTGCTTCAATCGGTGGTGCCTATAATAGTTCCCAATATCTATTTTGAATCTTCCGAAGCAAAAAAGCCGCGGAAAAATATTATGTTTGAGGTATCATCTTTAGCTGAAAATATTAATGGCGACCATATCCTATTGATCGCTTTTTTTGAATAAATCCGTCGAATAAAAAGCTCAATCTATAGCGATAGTAAGCTCTTAAACTTCCCGCGCAATCGGGATCCTTATTAAGGGCAACAGCAGTACAAACGAATATGTCGATTTAGCCTTTGCTAATTTCGAAACACTCAAAAGCAGTTATCGAAATTCTCGGACGCGCGAGAAAATATTTGCATTTACCATGCCAGTGTGTATCATTATCCGCGTTTTTCAATGCCTTGTGTACCTGGTAGAACTCTAATTGGGAGAAAATTGGAATGGAAACGATGACTTCACGAGAACGCATCCAGGCTGCGCTAAATCTTAAAAAATCAGACCGCGTCGCAATTCAAGATGCCCCATGGTCGACAACCATCTCTAGGTGGCACGAAGAGGGATTGCCGGCAGATCAAACGCCTGAGTCTTACTTCTCATACGAATTTTCCGGATTCGGCTTTGATAATTCATTTCAAATGCCCGAAGCTATCCTTGAGGAAACCGATGATTACAAGATCGTCCGGAATTCGAATGGCGCTATCTCAAAGAATTGGAAAACTAAAACATCGACACCAGGTTACGAAAAATTCACGATAACAGATCGTAAGAGCTGGGAAAATTACAAACCACGGCTTCAGTGGAATGACACAAGGGTTAACTGGGCACGGGATTTGCCTCGCCATAAAAGCGAACGCGAAAAGGGCAAATTTGTAAACTTCGGAGCAGCCGTCGGCTACGACAGGACGCAGGGAATCTGTGGCTCGGAGCAGCTTCTGATGGCAATGATTGACGATCCGAACTGGGTGCGCGATATGTTCGCAACCGTGGCTCAACTCACAATCGAAGGGCTGGAAGAAATGCTGGGCAGGGGATTCGAATTCGATGGTGTCTGGTTGTACGACGATATGGGCTACCGCAATGCATCGCTGTTTTCACCACAAGCATATCGCGAATTATCTTTCCCTTATCATAAAAAACTTTGCGATTTCTGCCATGCCAGGGGCATGAAGGTCATTTTGCATAGCTGCGGCAATGTGATGCAACTGGTACCGATGCTCATCGAAGCCGGGTTTGATTGCCTTCAACCACTGGAAGTAAAAGCCGGGATGGATATTTTCAAACTCAAGCAAAATTATGGCAATCAACTCGCCTTGATGGGAGGCATCGATGTGCGAAAAATGGCAGATCCCAATCCGGCGGTTATCGAAGAGGAAATTAAAACAAAATTCGAAACCGCGATGGCGGATGGCGGATATATCTATCACTCTGATCACTCGGTACCCGACAACGTGAGCTTCAACCAATATAAAAACGTGATTCGTCTTGTACACAAATATGGTCGATTTTTATAAAAACAAAACTCGGCATCCTCCTGGAAACTACTGCTAATATTTCGGTACAATTAAAAACAGAAGCATCAAATGAATGTAAAGTGAATTCGATGATGCTGGCACCCGTTTTGACGCCAGTTTCGGGTGCACTTCTGATTCACTGGATCAACTCAAATGAAACAAATAAAATAGGGGTAATTGCTATGAAAAAATTCTATTTTATGATGATGATTACGCTGCTTATTGTCGGTTGCGCGGGAAACGCTACCCATTTTTACAATCGAGAAAATTGGAGTTTCCGTCAGACCGAAAAATTATTCAAAGATGTGCTTATCCTGACTGATCAAGCCATGATTTTGGACAAAGTGAAACCGAAAGTACCGAAAAACAAGCAAATCATGGGAAAAGCCGAAGTGAAAGTGCGGGTGGATGAAGACGGCAAAGTACAGGCAGTCATGATCAAAAAAAATATCGAAGGCATGTCAAAGGAATTGGTGCGAGCAGCAAAATTATCAAAATATAAAAAATATGAGACCAATCAAGGCAATACACGGCATTATGTTCTCATTGTCGAGTACAGATTCTGAGCGCCCAATTCGCAGTGCCACGCGAAAAAGGGTGAGCCGGGAACGATTTTATTTTTTTTCGAAGTGGCACGTACCCACCGATGTTGCCGCCCAGAGATAGCCGTTATGATCGAAGCAAAGGTAATCCATTTCGGCGCCTTCAATCGGCTGTCGGAAATCATCGGTTACTATCGGTCGATATGTTTCGAGGATGCTCATATCTGCGCCCCGCTTCATGATTAAATTTTTATTTGGATTACTTGTCCAAATATTCTTTCCATCCCAGGCAATACCTCCAAAATGCTCATCAGTCAATTCATATACTTTCGCAACCACTGAAGGATGTTGACCGAATTGGATAATTTTTCCATTGCGCGCAGCCGCCCAGATATGACTTCCATCGGTGGTCAAGTCCGAAAGCTCCCATGAAATCGCGGTCTGGCTGATGACTTTGGAATCACCGGGGGTAATTTCATACATATAATTCGGTGATTGCACACTGGCTGCCCAGTAGTTCCTGATGAATGTTAAACCGTGGAAATCGGGATTTTCGGGCCAATAGCGCGTTTGCCCCATCACTTCAAAGCCCTGCTTGAACGATCCCTCTGCAATCCTCAGTAAGAATCGGTTATCAGTATGCGGTCGCCAGTAGGTCGCCCCGGCAAGCTTATCGACATATTTCCAATGAATTCCTAAGAAAGCAAAATAGCTTGGAACAGGATAAAATGTCTGGCTTACCAACGGTTTCGCTACCTCAAAATCGAGCGTTCGCGGTTCGTATTGCTGTACAATTTCCTTTTCCTCAACTACATAGCCGCCACGTTGTATGCTTAGCGTATATCTACCAGGAACTATGTCTTTGAAGAGGTACACCCCAGATGTATCGGTTGTATCCGAAAGAGGCACAAATTCTGTCTCATGAAACAAGGTAATTACCTCAAGATCAACGACAATATTTTTGACTGGATCGGCGGAATCCATATCGGTAATGAGTCCCTTTATATCGTAGCGCGGTGTTTCAGGTTCTTCAACTTCATGTGTCTGCTTTTTCCAGCAGCCGCCGAAAATCAGACTAACTACAAGTATAAAATTGAGTAGGTTCTTCATTTCTGTTTTATCATTCCTTATTAGCAAAAAATTTTGCAGAAATCTGAATTTGATTATCATATTCGATTTCGCGCTTGGAAACGCATCAACAAAAAAGCCGCCAGCCTGACAGGCACTGGCGGCTTAATAAGATTTACATCAGCAAGCAGTCGTTTTCCCGCGGATTACTTCATCATGAGCATTTTATGTGTCTTTGTGAAGTTATCAGCTTTGATCTGATAAAAATAAATACCACTGGAAACGACCGAACCCATTTCGTCAGTACCATCCCACTGAACCGTATGCAATCCGGCAGACGCTTTTCCATTCACCAGTGTTTTAATTTTCTGTCCCAGTGAATTGAAAACCGATATTTCGACTTGTGCAGTTTTGGGCACCGCATAATCGATATGGGTAATCGGGTTGAACGGATTCGGATAGTTCTGAGCAAGATCAAATTTATTGACCAGCGCTTCAGGCTTGTCATCAACCGCCGACGGCAGGGCTTCACCGGCTTCGGTTCCGAACCAGTGGAGGATATTTTCCATCAGAACAAACGCATCATCCTGGGGCACAATGGTGCTGTCACCATTTTCGGCATCAACATATTTGACCAGGTCGCACATCAACCAGGGCAGGTGGATCGTTTTAAACGTTCCGCCATCGTAGCGGACACCAGAGCCATAGCCCATGTTGTACAGCAAGAAAATATCATTGGCAGGATCAACGGCGCTGGTATAATCCAAATATTGTTGCTGACCGGAAATATCATGACGCAGATATAATGGTTCTTCGGCAAATGAACCGGAAATCGGATCATCGAAATTGCCCAGGAGCACAGAATCCGGAGCAGCTCCATCGACATCCGGGTCACTCATTCCGCCGGCAATCTGGAAGAAATCATAGGCAAAATCGCCCGGTTCGAAAGCCAGATCGACCCCACCGGTTTCACCAGCACCATAGAAATAGTCCTGCGAAACCAGGCACAGGTTTGTAGGCTCGGCTTCGGTTCCGGCATTCAGGAATGCGGCATAACCATCACCTTCATAAGCCCGCGTGGGAACGGATTCAATCACCCATCCGTGAATGAAGATGGTTTTCCATCCGAAATTGGTAACCGAGGCATCGATGCCTTTGTGGTCGGAGATGTCCCAGACTTCAAAATTATATTTTTCACCGCTATCCGTTTTGACACAATCCATCAGCGGTGTCCAGAATTCAGTCACTAATTTTTCATCGTCCCGAACGATAAGCAAGTCGACATTCGGATTTCTGGGCTCGGTAACGACGAAACGAAGCAAAGGTGAATCGCCTGTATGTCCGTCATTATCCAATGCCTGACCATAATAGCTGATAGTATCACCAACAACACCTTCGAAAGTGACTTCTGATTCGTATTTATCCTGCTCCAATTCGGTCATGTCGTATTCGCCGATTGACTCGCCATTTTTCATGACGAACAATTTGCAGCCTACCACGACGCCATCGATATCCTCGGTGCTGCCTGTTATTTTGATTGTCGCAGAAGTCATATAGGTGTCTGACAACTGATTCACGCTGCATGTTGGTTCCGGGGGCCAGGGGTAGGCTCTTTCATAAATTACCTGTGTGGCAGGATCGAGATCATCGTCGGTGACATTATCCGTATAGAGCGTATAAACCATGTGAACTACGCCATCTTCCAAAACTTCCCTGGCGATATCAGGATAGTTCAACGGCTGGCTTGCGTCAAGACGGGTTACGTTGACATACAGCCATTCTCCTGACTTGTTCGTACCGCAGAAGACATCCATGTCATTGTCCCAGGCATTACCGGTACCGTTTGGTGTACTGGCATCCTTATAAATGACATACAAATTGTCTTCAGCATCAATTGCTGCCGAACACATACCCTGGTTACCACCTTTTTCAGAATCATAGTAAGGAATTTCTTCTGGATCGCTCCATCCCGAACCATCGTTCATCCGGTATTCCATGCGCCTTGAATTGTCATACCAGGCATGAACATTATTATCCGAATCGACGACGAGTGTTCCCCAACCCAGACAGCCTTCATCGAAGGTAATTTGAACCGGCGGGACTTCGCTAAAAAATGGTGCACCTTTTTCGCGATAATTATAATACATATTTTTATCGCCCCAATAACCGGCGGCACCATCATTGCCAAATAGCACGTGGACAGTACCGTTATAATCGACAGCAAGGCAGCCACCAAAACTTGCCAGTCCGGGATGACCGATATCAGCAAGCATTGGGGGATCGAGCCATGTTACGCCGCCATCCGATGACATGTTATAATATGTATGCTCATCCATGCCATTATCGAAAACTGCATGAATATTTCCTTCATAGTCCACAGCTAAATCATGAGCCGTGGGATCGTGAGATGATGCATCGATCTTCACGGCAGGTGACCAGGTCACTCCGCCATCGACTGATTTGGTCACATGAACTGCACGATTGACTTCCAGATTCGGTCTGGCAAGGATCGAAACATATAAAATATTGGGATCGGTCGGATCAACAGCAATTGCAGGTCCGCGGCGATCAGTAATCATGTCGCCCTGTATTTCAGCCTGCGGACTCCAGGTTACACCACCATCGGTAGATTGGCTGTGAAACGTCCTGCTGTGTTCGCGATCAGCCCAGACAACATGAATGATACCATCGTTGCCAACAGCGATGCTTCGCCCCATATAACATGTGGCACGGGCATCGGACGTGGTACCCACAACGACGCCGGTTTGTTTGTAGTTTTTGAAATTGACTGATACATGCGCGCTCTCGGTTCCGGGAGTTGCTCCAGATTCCAGTGCGGCAACCACATGTCGCTCAGATTTCCAGGTGCCGGATCGTTTTGCCTTGCTGACTTTCGAAACGTCACCTTTTGCCATCACTAAACTGACAAAAGACAGCACCAGGATTACAACCATAAAAGATGTTAGCAGTTTTTTTGCCATAATGCTATTCCTCCGCAAAGTGAGTTGAGTTAACTTCAGACAAGTTCTTAACCATCTGTTCGCTCTTCATAATTTGATTTTCCTTTCGTTTTCACACCTCCTTTCAAGGATTTGATTTTGTGTATTAAATTACAGGATATAATTTTTAAATCAGATCGTTTACTGTTTTCATATACAGAAACGAAGTAAATTTTTCATCCGTACAAAAACAACAATTATCGACGCACACTAAAATCTTCATTAGAAACATTTAGTTGCTGCTTCGAGCTTTTTGGGATACACAATGCCTTGTGTTATCCTGTATTTGCTGAAATTCGCAGATGCCTTCCTGAGTTACAGCCCAAAGCCGGTTATTGAAATCAAAACTGAGATACAGCATATCAACATTTTCGATAAGTTGATACCAGGCGTCGAGAATAATCGGTCGATAGCTGGCAAGGACCATCATCTCTCCGTCGAGCTGCAAAATCAAGTTTTTATCGATGACGCTAATCCAGAGATGCCTGCCGCTCCAGGCGATCCCCCTGATATTGCATTCGGGCGAATCAACCATTTTAACCTGTTCAACCGGATTAGGTTTCAACTGCAAATGCCCACAGGGTCTCTCCGTCTGTTGTAAGGTCTGAAATTTGCCATGCAACCGATTTCGCACTGATAAGTCTTGACGTACCGGGATTTATTTCATATAGCTTAAAAGGCGGCTTGGTGCTTGCAGCCCAATAATTTCGCAAAAAAGTCAGTGCGTGAAACCGGGGATTTTCAGGATTATATCTCCGGGCACCAAGCACAGTGAAGCCTTGTTGGAAATTTCCCTCCTCCAGGCGCGCCACGGAATGACTGGTATCCACATTCGGATTTTCGCACCAGTTTATTGCAGCCACACATTTTTGAAGATATTTCCAGTGAATGCCCAACCAGGGTTTGTATATTCCGGCATTATAATAGCGTTTACAAAGCAATGGCTTGGGCAACTCCAAATCGATAATCTTCGGTTCGTATGCCTGAACAATTGCTTGCTTGTAGACAATTAGACCGTCTCTCTTCGCTATGAAAATATACCTGCCCGGCGTAATATTCTTTAATACATACGCACCGCTGCTATCGGTTACACCGGAAGCTGTATCAAAATCGACCGAATGAAACAAGGTTACTTTTTCCAGGATAACCTGAATGCCGGGCAATGGCGCTTCGGAATCGATATCGGTCATGATTCCGGTTAAGTCATAGTGCGGTATTTCAGGCGGCAATATATCATGCGATTGCTTTTTCCAACAGAAAAATGTTGTAAAATTCAGAATCAAAAGCAAATGAATCGCGTACTGTGACTGCATTGCAATAGCTCCGCCTGAGACGCAAAAGCCAAAAATTACCGGCTTAGATTAACAAGTAAAATTCCAATCCCGATCCGTTCAGTTTACAGCCTTCAGACTTTGCTCAAAATGTCACGTGATTCAACTACATCACGTTATCAACACCTATCTCTTTTTTCTTAAGCCTTGATTCGGAAAGCGCTTAATCCTGAGCTTTATTTTCATTAACGGCATATAGAAAAACCGCCAGAATATGAAATAGCCCGGCGGTTTTCTATTTGAAAGAACTCAGCTTTCGAAACAGCGATGCCGAACTATTTCAGCAATACCATTTTATGCGTCTTCGAAAAATTCTCGCTTTTAATTTGATAGAAATACAATCCGCTGGAAACCGCCGAGCCCGCCTCATCCATTCCATTCCATGTCACCGTATGGTGACCGGCATTAACATTTTTGTCGACCAACGTTCGAATCTTCTGTCCCAGTGAATTGTAAACAGCGATCTCGACATGGCTTGCTCTGGGAACGGAATAATCGATATGCGTCACCGGATTGAAGGGATTCGGATAATTCTGAGCAAGATGATACGCTTTGACGCGTGCTTCAGGTATATCATCAACGGCTGAAGGCAAGGCTTCGCCGGCTTCGGTTCCGAACCAATGAAGAATATTTTCCATAAGCACATACGCTTCATCTTGCGGAACAACCGTCATATCGCCATTCTCAGGATCGGCATATTTAACCAGATGAGCCATAAGCCAGGGGAGAAAGACAGTTTTGAACGAAGTACCGTCATATTTTGTTCCTGCAGTTAGACCAAGATTATACAGCAAGAAAATATCGTTTGCAGGATCAATCGCCGCTGTGTAATCGATCCAATTAGCTATGTCGGCAATTTCGGCTTGCAGCCAGAGCGGTTCAGTGGCGAATGAGCCTGAGATGGGATCACCTTCGGTACCGAGCAGCATCGAATCCGGCGCGACTTCTTCGCCGCCGACTTCTTCGCGCGGATCATTATTCCCGCTCGATATTTGGAAGAAGTCATAGACAAAATCGCCCGGGTCAAAAGCAACATCACCCTGAGATTCTCCCTGGGATAAGAAATAATCCGGGCTGGCAAGGCACAAATTCACAGGCGCTTCCTCAGTGCCACTATTTAAAAATGCAGCGTAAGCATTGCCTTCATAATCTCGTGTGGGTACAGAAATAACGGAATAGCCATGTATGAAAATTGTCTTCCAACCGAATGTGGTGACCGATGCATCAATACCTTTGCGAGTGCTTATATCCCAAAGCTCAAAATTGTACTTTTCGCCATCAGCAGTTTTGACGCAATCCATCAACGGTGTCCAGAATTCATCGTTCAGCCGACCGTCGTCATCAATCAACAAAAAATCGACATTTGGATTGATGGGCTCAATAATGAGGAATGTTGTCAGCATAGACTGACCGATGTTACCATCATTGTCTTCGGAAATACCGTAATAAAGAATTGTGTCACCAACAGCACCCTCAACCGAGAACTCTGCTTCATATTTGTCCTTTTCAAGCTCGGTCATATCGATTGCATGAATTTCCGTACCGTTTTGGAAGACATGCAATTTGCAGCCCACAACAACACCGTCGATGTCACCGGTACCGGCTTCTACCTTGAATGGTCCTTCGGTGTTATAGGTACAGGGCAACTGATTCACACCGCAGGTTGGTTCCGGAGGCCAGGGATAAGCAATTTGATGCATAATATTATATGGTGCAGAGGTTCCCGTTGTATAAGCCACATGGAAAAACGAATCAGCAGCCACCCAGTTTGCAGCGTTCGGGTGCGATTCCGGCACATTGACGCCATTTGCGCTCAAATTAACAAACTGCCATTGACCTTCCACTGCGTTTGTACCTGAGAACAAATCACCCGTAAAAACCGGATCCACTTTTGGAGAGGGCTCGAGCGCATCGATATACATTAAGTAGAGGTTATCATAGACATCAACCGATGCGGAAGGTGCATACGTGCTGGCACCCTCAATGCTTGATGCAACATGCTCAGCTTCGCTCCAGGAACTGCCGTCATACTCTCGATAGTATATACCGAGTTCCGCCCCGCTCACGCCTTCGTTATCATACCAGAGATGAATGTGGTTATCAGACGTCACAACTGCGCTTGGAAAAGGGCTTCCGACACCGGGACTTATGGGTCCCAATTCGACCGGGGGAACTTCCATCAGAAAGCCGGAGGTGCCCCAGGTACGCCAGGTCCAGACAACACCCTTATCGCCCCATCCGCTGCTGCTGCCGCCGGCGCCAGCGAAAATATGGATATTGTCATCTTTATCGATGACTATTTCCGACATAAAACAGGGTTCTGCAAATCCGAGGGTAACCAATTCCGGTTCAGGCAACCACGTTTCTCCGCCATCGAGAGAGAAGTTTATCCTAATTTGACTATCTGTATAATTACCAAATACTACATGTGGATTACCTTTCGAATCTACGGCACATGCCGGATTGTTGCAGTCGGTAACCGTTCCAAAGATCGGGATCGAAGCACTCCACGTCAAGCCGCCATCTTCCGATTTCACAAACCGGATTGAACGGGTTTCGCCGCGATTTTGATGCCCGACATAAGGCACAAAAACGGTCAAAGGATTATTGGGATCCACTGCGACCGACGGTTTGTACCCATAATACCCATCCTGCAATTCAATCGGCATGGAAAAGGTTTTTCCGTGATCGGTGGAACGGGCATATAGAACTTGCGCAGGATTGGGGCTATCTTCCCCGGTGCACCATACAACGTGAATCGCACCGTCTGAGCCCACAGCAATACTTCTTGCACCATACGAAGTCGCATAATCAAGAGTCGAGGTGCCGACAATCGTACCTGCCGCAATGTAATTCCTCATATCGAATCCGTTTAACTGCATTTCGCGCGGTGCCTTAACCAACTTGGAAGGTACGCTTTCGGCTCGACGCTTGCCCATGTATTGCTTTTCTGCCCAGCCTGCCGATGAAAATGCCAAAATTAATACGAAAATTAATAATCGCTTCGCCATACTTGTTCTCCAATTTTTAAAAAGCTTGATAAAAAATCAGGATTCATTCATTTTGAATCCGATCAACAACCTGAAAAACTTATGCTACGATATTCTTGCCTATCACCTCCCTCAGCCATGCTTTTGAGAACCTCTGCTCGTATTAATTCTACAGGGCATGGACCAGAGGTTCCTGAATAATGCAGCTACAGACGACTCATTAGAATGTAATCCGAATCATATAATTTTATCAACTATTCGGAACATAATATTTGCCCACCAAACACACGAAAAGACACGAATAATTAAATGGCATCTCGTTGCCTGGCTATAAAAATAATAGCAATGGTTTCAACTATGAGCCAAGAACCCAGAATCTTAAACCGCTCAGTTCAGGAATATTTTAGTGCAGTTCGTGTGTTTCGTGGGCCAAAAATCTGCAAATTAATAATTGAGCCTGCTAATTTCCAGATGCTATGGACTTAATTATAACGCTTGCAGCTTTTGCATAAGCACCGCCAGAAATTTGCCGTAATTTGGCGCGTGATAATAGCTCACCAGGAACAATTCATTTTTCTGCGGAATCGGATTGCCAATAAAAATCACCGTGTTGCCGCCTTCATCGAAAGATTCCACGCTATACGTCGTATTCTGATCAAGATTTTTTATCGAATTAATTCTCACCAATTCAGCTTCGATGGTCATTTTCGCCCTGCCAGTCAACTGGGTCTCATTCAAGACGGCAACCTGAATGGTATCGTCAATCACTTCTCCCAGGACACCGCTGCTCGCCAGGCTCTGAATGAAGTTATTTTCCAGATTTTCATCAATAACGGTCAGCGCGGAAAGATATTCTTTTCGGTTGAAACGACATTCAGCTATCAAGACATTCAACATCCTGGAATTGATGTTTGAATCATGCTCAAATTGATAATCGCTTCTCAGCTCCAAAGCTTGTTGAGCATAATCAATGGCAATAGAATCCCGAATTGCAGCATCAACCTCGGTCAAATCGATTGGGGTGGCGAAATTGTTGTATGCCAATCCTGCCATGCCATCCGCCTTTACATTCACATCATCGGAAAGCGTGAGCATCAACATAAAATTCTGCTCGGAAACCATGTAATTGCCCAGGCGGGTATTGCTCCATCCAAGTCCGTTATAAGCTTCAATTTTCGCAGCATCTCGATCTCTGGCATTGGTGAAATGAGTAATCGCATTTTCATATTGTGCCTTTTTGAAGCTAGCCCAGCCAGCGTCGAGTTCAGAGAGCACTGTCGGAAAAGCGGTTGGCACATTTTCACCTTCATGTGAACATCCGCCCAGAACGAGTATGAGCGACAGGATCACAGCCAGCGACAAGTAGATATGTAGCGCTTTCAATCTATGCATAAGGTTTGCCTCCTAAATATGGCTTTTAAACTCTATTTTTTTCAAGAATAAACACCTGCGTTATTTCGTATTTCAGTCACGGGTGTTATTTTAAAACACTCATCTTTTTGATTTCACTAAAACTGCCTGCGTTCAATTTATAAAAATAAACACCCGAACCGACCGCGCTGGCGTTCCATTGAAATTTGTGATAGCCCGCTTTCTGATTCTTGAGCACGAACTGATCGACTTGTTCACCAAGAATGTTGTATATCGTCAAGGTGACATCGCTGTTCTGCGGAAGCCCAAACTGAATCGTGGTCGTTGGGTTAAACGGATTCGGATAATTCTGGGACAAGCTGTAAGTGGTTGGCAATGCTTCGGTTTCCATGATTTCATCCGGCTGACCTTTGGCAATGCAGAAATCTCCCAACTGCTCGACCGATACCGTAATCAGATGGTTTTCCGTGTCGACAACGCCGCCCAGGTGAATCCAGCTTTCACCAGATTTGTGATAAACCGCCAGGCTGGCGCCGTCTAACTGGTTATCGTATCTGAATTCGAGTGTAGCTGCCTGCTGAAGCACCAGATCGCGCGGACCATAACGATAGGCTTTTTGCATGCCTTCACCGCTGAAGCCGCTGCTGGATTCATTCAATTCCGAGACTGTAAAGAACATATCAGCGGGAACACTTTTGGCAAGGAGATTCAAGCTTGAATTCCCATCCTCAGCAACGACTTTACCGCCGCTGCCGGCGATAATTTTGCGAACCACGAGGGATACGCTTGCGCCTGTAGATTGAAAATCGTTCCCCGCCATATCCTGCCCTTCTGCCTTTAGTACAAAGCTTCCGCTCGTGCCCAATCGATATTCAGCATGATAAAGAACTGAAGAAACGCTATTGGTAGTGGTTCGATTGGCGATGAATGAAGCGATGACTTTGTCATTTTGCAGAAATTTTATTATCGGTCCTTCCCCGGCGCCGGTTTGCGGTGCCGCGGTTGGCACATCATTATAAAGCTGCTCTTTCGCCGACACATAAATATCCAGCACCTTGTCAGCAGATGCATTCTGGAATATGCCCAGTTCGACGAATTCGGATGGCGTTCCATCTCGTGAGATAACATAATTAGAGGCATTATCTGATGTCCGGTTACGGGTCGATACAACCATATATAAATCGCTGTCGCTGAATTGCGTACCGTCCAACGACCCTTCATTGAACGCATCCAGGTCAATTTGTTTTCGGACTAATCCTTCTTCCGTGGTTGTAAATGCGACGAGATTCATTGTAGCGCCATTAATACCGTTAAAATAAAGCACCGGTGGAATATCAGCCTGCTTGATTTTGTAAAATTTAAACGACCAATTCGGCTCCGTATCCCATTTGCTATCGGTTGCCCACGGAATCGCAGACATCAGGGGCGTTCCCAGGTTCACAGCTTCAAAGCCGTATTTATCGCCGTAAACCGGATCGCCGAGTAGATCGACGAAATTCGCCAACGCATATCCATCAAAAACTTCGTCGGCGGTAACTTTGGCTTTCCCGTTGGCTCTAGCCCAGCGTGCGAGACTCGTATCGATGCTGGTAAATCCGTTGGAAGTATCAGAAGCAATCAAATGGATGATTTCATCGCCCCCATATTGTTCATAGAGGTATAGAGTAAACAGGAATGTATTATACAGATCAGCCAAATCGCTAACTTCGCCGGCTTCCCAACCTGTCCATCGTGTGAGAACATTGTTCGCCGTTGGATCGGGCTTGAAAATCGGTTCTTCCTTTTCCGTTTTATAGCTGGTATAATTGTACCCACAGATAACCTGTGCAACCGCTCCCAGCCCTTCGGGTAACCAGCGATTAGGATTGTTGGTATCTGCTCCAAATTCTTCCGGGTCAGTGTTACTCATTATCATGTGCGAAAAATATTGGGCAAGCGCATTGGTTCCGACGCCTAATCCGATAATCGGATCTGCATCGATATAGATCATATCGATTTCATTTGAATGCGCATAAACTGAGTCTGGAAGTTCATTATTCGTCGTAAAAAAGCCGGCTTTCGGGAACGTGCTGTATTTTCCTGATCGCCCCAATCCGTATTCATCCCGAAGGTCCAGTATAACAATGGCAATGCGCGGATCATTATCAGTGTCGGGTTCTTCACCATAAATTTCCCGGCACAATTGGTAAATGCCTTTATCCGGGCTGCCCGGGCATTTGATTTCGAAATGCTTGAGCAGTGTATCGACATCCGCCTGGGTAACGCTTGAATCCCACTCGGCATCGGCAACGTAGATATAGCAGTGCTCACCCAGACCTCGCAACGAAGCAGGGATCAATTCATCCAGCGTCGGGAATGCTTCAAAGCTTTTATCCCAGAATCCTCGTCCGTAGCCCACAATAATCGACTCTCCTGTAGAGGTTGTATCTCCATTCTTGAATGACAGCGCATCATTTGCGACACCATCCAGGTTTTCGAGCATGCCGGCATCAATCTGCGCCAGGAAGTCTATTTTTTTGGATACATCGAGGTTTTCGATATTTTGTTTATCGGTTTCACTCATATCAATTGTGATATGGGACGTATACGTTGCTTCGAGCACATCACCGCTGGTTAGCTTGACACCACCAAGCGAAACCCCGGTGGGGGAAAATTTGTCAATTTTCAAAAGCTTGTCCAGCGCCAGATAGCATTTGCCTTCTTTTGAATCATATTTGGCATTAACTACCGCGGGCGCAGTCGTATCGGTAATATATGTCACTACTTTATTGCTGTCGGCAGTGATGGGCAAATTCCCGTTTTTCGTTTTATCGAACATGAATGTGATCGGCTCGACCAGCAGTTTGATATTCTTTTTATTGCTGACGGTTTCGATTCTGGCTTCATCTTCAGGAATAATATCGATCCACACATGGCGAATGAATGGCGGGCGCCCGGTTTTTTCACCATTGACAGTACCACCGGAGAGCCTGATGGTATCCCCGCCAACATCAAAAGCGATACCGGTTAGCAGTACATCAGAGGTATCGATATTTCTTGTCGCGGCACCAACATTGCCAAAATTGAGGTCAAGGATATTTCGGGTTGCGTCATAGGCTACATCGAGTATCGTCGGTGTCTGTGCCGGATCGATTCCGCTGTATGTCACAGCAATATTGTCCGCGAGTGTGAATTCGCGGCAGCCGTTGCCCAACTCGTCGAGCACCGCATATTGCTTGATGAGCAGCTTCAATTTGTCATGATTTTTAAGGGTTTCAATCAATCGCTGATCAGCCGGCAGAACATAAATGACTATATTGTTACCGGCTTTTGAAACCTGCGACATGCCGCTCAGCGTTGCGCCGGAGTCGATACCGGCATCATAAACAGTTATATCGGTATACGTGATGGCGGGTAAACTCGCGGGATCGCCATTGGGTTCGTGCCACTTGTAGGTTGTAATCGCTGGTTCGCTGAATTCGATACTCAGGGTATTTTTGCTGGCGTCGTAGCTTGCGCTGACTACATCCATCTCTTCTTCAAGATTTTGCCTGGTATAGGCTACTGGCAGCGAGTTTTCAGCATTCAGCACGATATTCGTATTTCGCGCTAGGTCACGGATTGCATATTCGTTTAGCGTGAGTTTTAGATTGTCGGTGTTGGCGGTTTCAATTTTTGATTGCAGCTTGGGCGAAAAATTGAATAGAAGTGTCGTTTGTTCTCCAACCGTATTCATCTCAACATGATCGGACGAGAACGCGAGGTCTGCACGGGGTCCGCCATCATCATCATCAAATGCGAAATTAATGAGATTTATCGTTCTGGTTACAACAAGTTTATTGAATGTCACTGTCAAGACATTCGTATTGGCATCATACGCCGCGGATATCGGTTTCAGCGGATCTTTCTCAGCGATCCAATTCACCTGAACCGCATTTTCAGCAGTCGAAGCAGCATTTCCTTCCAGATTTTCATTCAGGAAAGCGCGTTCTCCCAAATATAATTTCAACGTTTCCCGATCAACCATATTTTCGATGGTACGCTGATCAGATAGCGTTAGCAACAACTCGACTTCAGGTGATAACAGGTTACCTTTCGCCTGTACAATTCCGCCGCCAAGTGCTAAATCCGAATTCTTTCCTCCTTCATCACCATCGAGGACGATCAAGCTGCGATTAATTCTCGTCGAATCGTTATATACCGGTTGATCGAAAACGATTTTCAGTATATTCACGGAATCAACATAGGCAGCCGATAGCGGCACCGGTTTGGCTGCAAACGCCCCGGTTGCCACGAATAGTATTGTAATCAAAATAACCAGGAATGGCAATTGATTGCGTTTCAAGCTTTTATGCATGAAAATCTCCTTCTTTATCTTTTAAATTTTTGACACCTCAACGATTGTAGATGGATGGTCGCGGGAGCCGATCCCTACAGATACCTCAGACCATCAGCAGCAATCGCGGTCAAGCACCGGAATGAATTTCACTAGAAATTTACCGCTAATGAAGCACGATGCGCCCAATCCAGCACGCCAAAATCGGTATACGCATAATCGATGCTGATTAAGCCGAATCCCTTCATATCCATATTGAATCCCACGCCGGCGCTGAAATTCGCGGCGTAATTTTCAACATCATAGGATTTTTCATCAGTAGCATTTTTATTTTCCACCTCGTCACCATACCGTCCGAGTAACCCGAAGGGACCGATATAACCGGCTCTCAACGCAAACATCTTGAGCCAGACGAATTCGGCGCCGACGTTTAAACGTTCGACATTGTCATTCGGGTGCACGAGGTCCATCGCGAGGGTCATGTTTTGATTCTCGGAGTCGAGAAGATCGTACGCCAGACTGATTTTGAATGTCATCGGCATGTGATACGGCAGAAATTCTCGCTGCTCCGGTTGCTGTGTTCTCGAATCAATCACCCATTCGCCGTTATCATAATCCTGGTACGTTCCGGTAAATTTCAATTCCGGTCCAAAATTTCGGATGGACATTCCCATGCGCAACGATTTGAATCCGGTGCGGTAAAGGGTACCAATATCGATTGCCCATGCTCTCGCTTTCTCTGTATCCAGTCTTTCTTCGATATATTTAATATTTCCGCCGACACTGAAACGGTCGGTGAGCATCCTGGCATAGGATACACCGAACATCAGGTTAGCGGTATCGAAAAATCGACCGGTTCCTTCTTGCTGAAGCACAGTTGTTTCCTCGATATCGCCAGAGGAAAGGTATGAAAAGCTCAGACCGAACGTGCCAATTCGCGGGAATGTTTTTGCATAAGCTGCTGCTTCATATTTAATATCTGCAATCCAATTGGCGTGAGCAGCCATAAAACTATTGTTTTTGATATGAACGAGTCCGGCTGGATTCCAGAAAACCGCGGTTACGTCGTCACAAACAGCATCGTAGGCTTCAGCCATGGCGACACCTCGCGCACCCACCCCGATTTTCAGGAATTGCGCACCAGCAGTTCCCACTTTGGCGAACTCCTGAGCGTGACCGAAACCATAGAATAAAACCATAAAGCCTAAAATTAACCTCAAACTTGTCTTCATTATCTATTACCTCCGCTTTATCGGATAATTACAAATTTGCCCATGACCTTTTTATAGGTTGGTTTCTCTGTTTCAACCACATAGATGTAGAGCCCGCTTACAACTTTCTGAGTATTTCGAGATACTAAATCAAACAGAACGTCCCCGTATCCATCTTCGTGGTAAATAGTATCCACCAGATCACCCGCAAGCGTGAAAATTGATATCTTTGAAGCGGGCGGTATATTGGTGAACATGATTTTATCTTCATATCTCGATTCAAAAAGTGCCGTTCCTTTGTATGGATTGGGCACAACCCTGATTTTATCCATATCGTTATCCAACGGATACCGCGGAATCACCGGCTCGGGTGCACCGGAAGATGCATTTTTTTTGTAATTGCTTTTTGCAGACTCCTGTGAAATCATGAACAAATCGGGCTTATCCGGATCATAAGCGACGACAGTATAATAGTATTTCAAGCCATATATCGGGCAATCTACGGTGGCGTTCAGGAATTTGCCGCCTTTATCAGAGAATGTGTGCTGGATAGGTGGCAAATTGACGAGAACATATTCGCCCTCAATATCACCATAATTGGGATCATCGTAAGCTACGGTGTCACTTGTTGCGGGATCAATTTTGGCATTGATAATATTGCCGTCTGCATCCTTAACCAACACTGCTTCGTCTCTATTATCGAATGCGGCGACCATTTTCCAGCTACTCGCGTTGTACATTGAACGATATACCTTGTAGCCTTCGAAATCGATGTAGCCCAGCATGAGATCGGCTGTGGTTTCAGCCAGGTCATCCCACGAAAGGTCGATGAACGGACCACCATCGCTCGGAGAATATACCAGGTAAGGAATCGCCGGCGGGATCGGCAGAATCCAATGGGGTCCATCAGTCCAGGCTTTCGGATGATAGGGATCGCCACTGGAGCCTTCGTAATACGCTTTCATGGCATTGTCTGTATTTAGCCGTGCACCTTCGATTCCCATTCCAACGGCGCCAACCATCACGCATCGGATAGTATCGAGCGGAAGTACCGTCTTAAATGGACCGGTTGCTAACAGGAATCGATAATCGAATACCGGTGCGCTCACATCGAACGGATGAGGTAAAAAGTAGTAGTGCTCTCCCATTTGCCAGGACGCTGAATGTTGTGCAGACATATAGTCGTATTTTTCAATATCGTTGCCGGGATCGCTTTCCCAGTTCCACCATTGATGCGAATAGGGGCGGAAGAACGTATCTTCCGATGTGGTGCGATAGCCGAATTTTCCGTCAATGAGGTAGGTTTCATCGCGTACAATATCGGAATACAGCACGCGTCCGGCGATGAAACCGGCATTATTTTGAGTGGAACCACGCTCTCCGATATCATCTTCAGGGGTTTGCGCATGATCACCATCGTAAATGATCGACATTCCGCGCGGCAT
Source organism: Candidatus Zhuqueibacterota bacterium (assembly GCA_016927835.1). Taxonomy (GTDB): domain Bacteria; phylum Zhuqueibacterota; class Zhuqueibacteria; order Thermofontimicrobiales; family Sulfurfontimicrobiaceae; genus Sulfurfontimicrobium. The sequence goes on from JAFGMA010000167.1 coordinate 24,274, forward strand.
AATGAATCCCTTTAATGTATCGCCATCCACGACGGCAATCTCACCGGCGATTCGCTTAAGTTCGGGTACATCCGTCTGCCAGCGCAGCGCGGGTCCCCGTTTATCGATCATCACATGGTAGGCATCGTAGAAGCCATCGGGTTCTGCCTTATCCGGATCGTAATTCGGATTTGAAGGTACGCCTGATTTAGTCAATGGGTAGGCGTATGGCCATCCCCATTCGTCATAGCCTTTGAGCCCATCCCCATCCAAATCAAGGGGATCAACCCAATCTATGATATCTTTATCGCTTTCAGGACCATCCCAGCCATCGAAATCCACCAAATCATCGATGTGGGGATCAGAAGGGTCGGCGTTCTGGCAAACATCGGCATCATAACACCAACTTATAAAAAAATCATTGATGACATTTTCACCGACATTGATGAGTTCATACTCGTAGGCAATGAAATCATCGTAATCGCTCATACTCCAGGCGAGGCTTCTTTCATGCACTTCAATACCCATCGGTATATGTCCGGCTATACCATACAGATCATCGTATTCGACATAATGGTCCTGGATGGATTTGCCCGGTCCGAAGAAAAACGCGCTCCCTTCTTTTGGGAACCATTCATAGTTGCCATAATCGGCATGGCTTACCAATTTTTCCCCTCCGACAACACCACCGACCCAGTAGCGTCCTTCCCACAAATAGAAGGCATCACTTCCACCGGGCCATTCCATAGAGGGGCTGGTGGAATTCGGATCTCCGTATTGTCCGAAATTGGTGACAACGTTCCAGAGAGTACCGACGTTATGTACCTCAGCCTGCTTATCGGGTCTGGCTGACGGCTTTGCCAGTGGCTTGATGCCGTCGGGCGCCTCTTTCACTTTTGCGAAAGCAGCAGATTGAAAAATCAAGGCTGAGGAGAGAAGTAAAATTAATAGCACTGCCCAATTCGAACGTTTAGCTAAACTTGTCTCCATTAATTCCTCCTTAGTAATAAGTTCATCAAAAGGCAAAGGCACAAAGCAGCCAGGTCCTTTGCCTTTTGTTTAATCGCTTATAAAGCCGGGATACTTGTTTTAGAATTGCAGGCTCACGCCCAGTCGAACCGTTCGGAAAATATCATATACACGGGGATCTAATTTCGAACCCATTTCCGGGTATTTTTTATTATCGTCCACTTTCCCGTCTGCTTCTTCGATGATGCCATCACCGTCAAAATCCCAGGGATCAAGTTGATCCATCAATGATATGTAATCATCTTCGCTCATGTCGCCATTATCGTATTTTTCCTGGATTTGGCTATAATTATGATACCAGTTTTCGTCGCCGAACAAGCCAAAGTTGGTCATATCGATATTCTTTCTGTTGAACAGATTATTAATCCACAGGAAGAAAGTCAGTCGAATATCTTTGGTGATAGTAAACGGCTTATCCAGCGTCAGATCGGTACGCATGGTATAAGGAAGCCTTTCGGTGTTAATTTCAGGCGTCTTATTTCTCTGTGGTGGCGAGTATGGTTTACCGCTGCCAAAATTGAAAACAACATTTGCGCCTAAGCCATTGAGGATTGGCGAACCGAACAGGTTTCGTTTTTCGGGTATTCTTAAATCGATATTTGCCTTAACGACGTGTCGCTCATCCCAATCGAGATAATTTTCCAGAGTGGGTTGGATATCGCCGGACCAGGCATATTCATAATTCTGGCGCGGGCTCGAGCTTTTGCCTTTGGCAACGGAAAACGTATAATTCAACAATCCGGAAATATAGGAATTGGGAGTGCGTCGTTTTTCCAGGCTCAATTCAAATCCGCGTACGCTGCCATAATCACCATTGACGTACAGACCGTACCAGTCCACGATGGTATAAAGTATCTTCTTTGTATCTACCAGTCCGGTGATATCTTTATAGAAACCGGTAGCAGTTAACAAAATATCCGTGGTAAACGTATGTTTCACACCTATCTCGTATGCAGTGGTACGTTCGGGTTCGATATTGGCATTTCCGATGAGCGGGAAAGCACCGCTTAAATCAAAATTCAGATTGCGAAACGCGTGACGCAAAATCGGTCGCTGGAAATATTTTCCATAGTTGAAATGCAGCAAATCATTTTCTGTAATGGGATAAGCCACACCAAATCGCGGGCTCCAGTTGCTTTTAACAGCCACTTTGGTTGGATTTTGAATGATTCCGCCCGAGGAAATCACCGAATCAGGTACAGGATTAGTAACATCACTCGGATAATAATCATAATTCGCATCAAAATAGTCGTAACGGAATCCGAGATTAATAATCATGCCCTGGTATTCCATTTTATCATTGATGTAGATAGCGCCTTCATTGGGAAAAACAGTGAAATTTTCACCATAAACATTTCCACCCGATGCAAGATCAACCTCGTGCTGCATAATTTCCATGTATTTGAATTGGATACCGGCTTTGATTTGCTGCCGGGTGGTAATCTGACTGGTTATGCTGATATGGGAATCGTAGGTGTATTTATAATCGTTCCACCAACGGCTTCGATGGTACGACAAATTCTCATTGTACCCATACAGGTAAAAATCGTTGGTATCGCGCGTGCGCCCGAATGGCAAATCTTCCCATTCTTTCCACTCACTCCTGGGACGAATTTCGGACGCATCGATATAACCGTTATCGTTATCGTCTCGGAAAAGGTCGGTTTTTCCGTTATCAATTTTCCAGTCCCAGAGCAGGTTACCGTTGACATCCTCGTGTCGCTTATCTCCGTCGCCATCGATGTCGACCTTGCCGGCATCAAAAATACCGTTTTTGTTCAAATCCTGCCAGCTTTCACCAGGATCAAGACGACCATCGCGCGTGGCGTCTTCGAATAGATAAAGATCGAGGTGACCATCGCCGTCGGTATCTTCATTGATATTTTCATCGATATTATAATGGAATTTGGTGAGGTAGCGACTCAATTTGACTTCGTAGAAAGTTTTGGCACTGAGTTGGTGTGTCCAGTTCAAGCTGAGTTCTTCGGTATTATACTCCCGATTGGGCAGGTGGTCCAGCATACTGAAGGCATCGCCGATATCACCATCATGATTGAGATCCATTCCTGGAATCCAGCCACCAATTACGCCATCTCCATTAAGATCTTTCCCAACAGTTCTTTCATTGGTGGAATCAATCATTGATTCGTAGGTGGTATTCTTCCACTCATGATCATAGAAGCCTCTTTCGCGCCATGTTTTCAATCCCGTAAACGCGAGTTTCATGCTTGCATTCGGTTTATAAGTCAATTTGCCGGTAACGGATCCTTTTTTGTCTTCTAAACCGGGGAATTGCCCTTGCGAGTCATAAAGCTCACCGGATATGAAAAAGTTTGCAGTACCGGGAACGCCCTTTAACAAATATTTTGTGATTGGTTCCGGACCGCCGAAAGAGTATTCCAAATTCTTCAATTGTTCCGGATTTTTGATACTGGCGGTTTGCGCTTTGTTGTCTTTTTTATCGAGCAGTGTGGTGTAATCGCCGATGAAGTTGCGGTTGAAATCATCATCGCCAAAGTCATTGGTTTTATAGCGCAGCGAACCGCTATAATCCGTGCCACCTTCTTTGAGGACCATATTCACAACACCGGATTGGACATTCCCGTATTCGGCGCTGAATCCACCGGTTTCGACGGACATTTCCTCGAGCGCCATGATGGGCACATCGCTCTCAAAATCACCGCTCATGGGATCGACAAGGGCGACACCATCCAGCATGTAAACCGCTTCACCTTCACGTCCGCCACGGAAGTTGCCGCCCGAAACGCCAGCTGTCAATCCAACCGCATCGGTGATATCTTCCAGCGGCGCGGCAACCATTTCCGCACCGGTGGTGATCGAACGCGTCGATGTTAAATCTTTCGGGATTAGCGGACGCTCGGCGACAATTGTTACTTCCTCGCCTTCAAGAACTGTGAGCACCAGCTCAAAATCCTGGCGAGTTGTCAAGTCAACCTTTACCCGCACGTTCTGAGCCAGCACGTCTTTGTAGCCAACCATCCTGGCACGAACCTTATAGGTGCCTACTGGAACGTTGAGAATGAAATACTCACCATTGATGTCAGTTGCAGCACCCATCAGCGTTCCATCTATCACGACATTAACCGCCGGGAGCGGGTCACCTGTCTGCTTATCGATTACTTTGCCGGAAATCTTACCGGTTGTTCCCGAAAAGACCAGAACAGGCAAACAGGTTAATAAACAAATAAGTAACAGCAATTTGTTATTCATAGTCCGTCCTCCATTTAATTTACTGGGCATAACCAGCTATTTAATAATAGGTTAATTGCAAATGAACATTCTATTAAAACAAAATCTGTGCCACTGGCGACTTTCAATTTTTATGCGGTTATATTCAATTGTTTTTATTGCGATTATATTTTATCAATACATTTAAGGATTTTCAACTTCAGGCAAAATTATGCAAACTTTCGCATAGCAAAAGAAATTATTTGCACTAACCATTACGCTTCAAATCCTTTTGGGCGGGAGATATTCAATATACAAAAACAATCAAAAAATGCAAATATTTTTTTACAAATATGCAACTTTTTTTATTAAATATTTATTGTAATTCTTTTCATTTTAATATGATCGAATTGGATGCAAGGAGTACCATGAAGAAAAAGGTGATAAAAGGATACGTATATCGATCTGCGTTGAATGCAAATAGGGATGTACTAGACCAGAGATATTGCAAAATCGCCTTGAGGATTTTTCAGGATAGTGACCGACAAAATGGAGTGGTGAATTTCGATGATGAATCGCCCAGGTTTATTCGGCTACAAACCTCGCCAAAAATCATCTGATACATCTTGTGCCAGCGCCAGCGCACCACGCGCGCCTGCGACAAACGGATTTTTAACGCATTTTATATTGACATTGCCCAGCAAGCGTAATTGTTGTGTAAGGTAACCAGCTAAATTGCCAATCAGGCTCCCTCCGCCTGCGAGAACAATATTCTCTTTCAAATTATTCTGGAATTCGGGATCGTAAGATGAAATTAGCTTCATGCAAGCCTTGACGATATCGTCGGTGATGCTTTCACAGCTCTTGCCGATAAGATCTGTGATGTCTGCTTTCAAAGGCTTTCCCATGACGGTGATTTCTATGATTGCTCGCTTGTCAGGTGCGCCGACGAAGGAAAACGCTTCTTTCCATTTTTGCGCCAAATCTTTGGTAACTTGTGCTCCCCGAATTCGATTACAGATCATTTCCTGTAGCCGCAAATCAATATAGTCGCCGGCTTTGGTTGTCGATACCTGGTCACCTTTATGTGGCAACGTTCCTTTTAGACAACAAATATCAGTGGTTCCCGCGCCAATATCGATCACCATGGTATTATAGATATTGTGTTCACCGTACGCCACGGCAAAGGGTTCACTCACGATGCTCACGGCGTCAACGATTTGCCTGGCAGCATCATAAATCGCTTGTTCGTTTCTCAATGTCACTTGCGAAGGCGCACCAATGATAGCGTAGGTTTTATCGTATCTTTCAGTTTTCACTTGACTGAGCGCGTACTTGATAATCTCACGAGCCGCTTCCAGGTCTTCGTCGGTATCCTTGATCACGCCGTATTCGAATGGACGATATAATCGCAGCGAGAGTTTATGCTTCAGTGCCTCATCGCCATAGAGCACTTCTTTTTGAAGCAATTTTCGAGAAACCAGATCTTTGGGCCACCCGATCGCGCTCTTGAAGGTGAATTCATGACCCGCGTTTGAACACACAGTTGTTTGACAGGTTCCGAGGTCAATTCCTAAATACAAAATCGAGCTGGCTTTTTGAGGTACATTACGACGGGCGATTTGGTCGCTGACGGCTTTTTGCGTTTCATCGGTTACCGGTTGTTTTGCAATATAATGCTGTTTTGCCCGGCTGATTCGCTGCGCTTCGATTTTCTTGGATTCTCCCGGATATCGGACTACCTTTGCAACCCCAGGATCGCTTTTAACCGGTTCAGGTACTGGTTTTTTTGCAACCGGCACGCGAACTTCTGATATTGGCTTCTCCGGTTCCCTTCGAATTGTTTCGGGCTGCGGAATTTCCGTTTGAATGGCTCTTTTCATTTGAGGTGGTTCTTCTGGCTGAACGATGTTATTTTTTTTTATTTCGATCGAAGGAATGTCAATTTCCTTTTGGGGAGGCGTAGCCTGGTTTTGAGCATAAATTCGAACTGGCTCATGGGAATGGCGACCCTGGCTCGAATTGGATTCGATTGTTGATGCACCTTTACCATTCGGCTTCTGAGTTGGCAGCTTTGAGGCAAGCGTTTCGGGCAATGGCAATTTTGGCTCAGGGGGATTGCCTACTTTGTTTTCTATCGGTTTACGAATCACATCCTGTGGTTTGAGATTAGAGATATCGACACGGGTCTTTTGGGGAACCGGGGAGCTGTTTCTGGCTTTTTTGAAATTTGCTTGCCCGAAATCCGGCATATTTTTTCCGACGGGTGACTTGCTCGCATTAGAAGGAGAGGCAGTTTTTATCGCCTCCTTCTGGGGACGGTCAATTTTTTGAGGAACTATCTCAGGTTTTGCATGAACAGGGATGGATTTTGGCGCAACTTCCGAGGACGGTGCTGGCTGTTTTGAACTATCGGGCGCGCCATCCGGTTTAATTTCTGCTTCCGATGATTTTTTAGCTGCAACTTTTGGTGGTTCAGCAGTTTTGTCATGTTTTGCAGATATGTTGTACGCTCTCTCTCTGAGCTTTTCAAATTCGGAATTGATCTCTGCTGCTTCCTGAACGACCTTATTCTGAATCGATAACATCTTCTCGCGCATTGCTTGAACACGACCCATCTTCTTTTCCAGATTTTTAAGTTCCTCCTCATACCACATCAAAACTTCTTTGGACCGATCGTCGCCAAAATATTTTGCCCAGTCACCGTACTTTTTCTTCTCTAAAGTCATTCTTTCTATTTCGCGATGAACTGATTTTTCGAGCAAATCCAGCTTTTTCAAATTGTGGTCAATTTGCTTCTTGTCCTCAAGCACCTTTTCTTTGAGAGCTATCTGTTTTTCAAATATATCGTCAGACACGCTTGAACCTCCTTGGCATGGAAATTTATTTAATCATCAATGATGCTTTCTGGGTGTTTGGCGTTGTAAGTGCAGAAGTGAACCTGAAGGTGTGTTGTACACTATCCGATCCCGAGTCATGCTAATATGTTATTTATTTGAATGGTGGATTAACTAATTTACAACTCAAAAAGCAGGATGAATAAATTAATTAGTGAATTATGCGCAAAATTAATACCACTTTTGGCAAATGACTACATCCTGAGTTCAACGAGAATCGAATTCAAAAAGCAGATATAAAATGAGGCGGGAATTGATTTTTAATTCTCTGATAATATTAAATTAATCAATAGATACAAATCTTTTGATTCTGTAAAATTTAAATAATGGAACATTCTGTAAAACGCCAAAATTATGTATCATATCGAAACATGGTTACACGTGTTGGATACATCCGAATATTGAAAGCCCTTAATTGTAGCTTCCGAAACCTTCATCTGACAAGATTCTGTAAAATCGAGCTAAAGCCGGGGCGTCCTTCGACTACAATCAGGATGAAGTGCTTTTTAAGCAATTTGATGGAGTCTTAATGACTTTATGGCAAAGGAATTCGAACCATGAGATATCTCGAAAGATGTCTATTCCGCGGAAGTCTTGATCATTTTTTAAAGAGGAAAATTTGAGATAAAAGAGTGGTAATGATTTCTTGGAATAAATCATTGAGCTAAAAATTTAGCGCGTGTGCTGATTTTTGCGGAAGTCTTTCATTGCAGTTGCCAGCGAGATTTTTACCTCAGGGCTGTTTTGAATGTAGATGAATTGCCGGAATCCTTCTGCAACAGAAATAAGATTCCGGCGTTTCATCCCGAGTGCAAATAAATCATTTTTTGAAGTATTTTAAATATTGAAATCGATGTTGAGAAGATTCATAACATTTGATATCGCGCAATGCACAGTCACTTGATCGGAGCCTGCGAATAGCAGCCCGACGGCAGCTTTCGAATCTCTCGCAACCAGCAAAGAACCAGAGTCGCCGGGGCTTGACATATTGGAGGTTAGAATTTGGTCTTCGAAGGTAGCGGTTTTGCCGTCACCATAGCCTACTTGCACGGTTGAATGGAGCGTAGTAATCGTTCCCTCGGTGTAGCCGGTCGTGCGCCCGCTTTTCATAACAGACATATTCAACTCGGCGTCTTGAGTACTGTTGACTTTTCCGATATCCAGGATTTCATCGAGCAACACGTCGTTTGCGACGGGTTCCGCAACTGCTGCATCCACCAGGTTCGCTGTCGCTGCCTGAGAGGATACATCCTTAACCGGTTTGAGGCGATGACTCGAGCCGAGTACCCTGGCGAACACATTGAGGATCGACGCCACACCATTGGCGATGGGACATGTGGAACCATTGCCGCCGCCGTCGCCTGTGCCGCCTTCCATTTCGATTCGGACGAATCGTGCCAGTTTAGCAATCCGATGCTGTGGCGAGCTGCCGCCATCAGCAGCGCCCGGCTGAATTATATCATCCCCAACCTCAGCTTGATTACTATTGGCAAGAACGTGATTGTTCGAGAGAATAAACTTCTTTCCAGTGCTCTTGTCCCGAACGACGGCACCAAATGTTCCCGCCGTAATCGACACATGCCCGATACTGACTCCCGGAGGCGCAGGTCTCCACCAATCCGTGCGCGACTTGTGTGCGACGATTTCACCGACTTCGATGACATCAGTTGCAACGCCTTCAATTTGAGCCGGAATAAGATCATTCGCTTCCAATTGAGCAACTTTCACCTTTTTCTTCACCAATACAACAAGACACATCTGGTCAGTTGTTTTTCCGGCTTTCACCTTATAGCCAATGCCGACACCTGTGACATTTTTCTTTTGCAGTAATGTTACTTGAGATTTTTTTTGTGATGCCTTGAGCATTTCCATCGTTGCCATGATCCACTCTCCTTTACTTTAAATGATTGGTTAATATTAACTAAAGTTTCGAGCAATGCAATGAGTGGCTGGAATGACATTGCCCGACATTAAAATACGATTTAATCATTTGGGCGACAACCGCATTTTCATCCGCCATCAACGCCGGGCAAGAGCTTCAGAAGAGCATGATACTGTTGGCTCGAAACTCCGGTAATTGAAATACAGCAAAAGTTTATTTTTGTGACAATTGCTTACGAATTGCAGAGATTGGTTTAAAACCACATCTTAAAATCTGATCATTGAATTGCTTCTGGCTGAAGTAGTTCCCGGTTTCAATACGCCGTTCATCCCGCAATTTAGCGAGTTCAATGAATCCAATAAATTGGAGAACGCTCTTAGCAGGTTCAATGCAAATCTTTCTCCAATGCAAATTCGCTTCAGGGGGTGTCATAAATCCTGTCTCAGCCAAAACTCGCCGGGCTTCTTTCTCTGATAAATCCCCTGTATGCACTTTTACATCTATAATTGCATCCAGGATACAATTCAACGTGTACTTTAATTGCATTAACATGAATCCGGGTTCATAACCTGTATAGCCGGCTTTTCTCATGATTAAAGGTGCAAAAACCTGCCATCCGCCTTTCGTCACCGGATCGCCGAAAAGATGCTGAATCGGGGAAGAACATCCGCCGCCGACTTTATATTGAAGGTATGTCCCGGGCATGATGTAGCTTAACACATACACGCGCAGCATATCTTTATTAAATGCCTTTGAATAATTTAATTGCTCGTACCACCGCCATCCGGCAAAGCCGTCGTAGACAAAGAAGTTGAACTCACCGATCGGCGTTCTCTTGTCACGCCGCAGGTTCGGCAAAAATGCCTTGGCAGGTGCATAGCCTTGCATAAAATATGGCAGCAGATCAAATCTTACAGGCGCGTCAGGTTGGAACCGAGCCAATTCCTTGAGCCTGACGAATCGGGTGGCATTGTTGAATTCATCATCCAAAAAAACCAGCATCTCCTCAGGCGACAATCGCTGCTTCATCGTAAATTCCAATGCGTCTTCCAGCAATCGCTGGTGATAATCATTCCGCTCGGTGGCATAACGCTTCCTGGGAAAATACCTTTTTCTGACTTCCTCGGCGACGAGTATCATCTCGGATTGAACTTCATCCAATGCCGTATTGGCTAATCCGATAATTTCTTCAGGTGCTGTTTGCGAATCGCAGTATACATGCAGCTTTTTTAAAAACATGCCTTCACCCAGCCGAAAATGTTCGCTGGTATGTTGCGATAAGTCTTGCTTTAAATAGTCTAAAAATGCCTCAAGCGCCCGAATTGCTTCACGATTTACCTGATTGAGGCTATCTTCCAACGCCGGCACCTGCACGAATGATTCGGGAAGTTGATTTTGAGCGAAATCGATAAGTCCCTGTGTTTGCTCAATCGCAATATCGACATGTGCTTTAGTAGGGGCGACAACGTATTCCTTGACTTGTTCAAGGTAGCGCGGTATCTGAATGAGCCGCTTGAGAATATTCTGCAACCGGAACCCCCAATCGGCGTTTCTGTAATTCACGAGCCAATAGAGCGAATTGCCCAGGTGCTCGATGAAGCTGACCGGATCTCTTTCCCATTGCTTGAGTTGCACAAAATCGATGCGCTGCGCGGACAGGTAATTCGCCAGCAGGCTAAACTCGGCGCTATTCTCAGGTGATAATTTCGATTTATCGATCTGCATCAGTTCATGAAACGTGCTATCAAGGAGTTCACATTGATATTGGTAAGAAGACGTACTGATATCATCGAGCCGATCATCGAAATCGTGCACGCCATAGGTTGTTGCGATTGAAGGACGTGACTCGAAATATTTTTCAACAAAGCGATCTGCTAATTGGCAAAACTTTTCATTTTCTGATCGGTTGGTGCACGTGAGCAAATATAAAGATGAGATCATTAACATGAAACGCAAAAAACCGTATAAACCATTATTGAAACTATTGATAAAATGGTTGAACACACCATTCATAAAAGGTTCTCCCATCAATGTTTCATTCGAAAAAAGATGACTCCCCTTTGCCAGCTCTTAATACTTGAGGCGGTTCGGAGGTAAGATCGACCACTGTCGAAGCCAGGAAACCGGAGATCCCGCCATCGATGATCAAATCGATCATTTTACCCAGTTTTTCATCAATATCGATAGGATCATTAAGAATATCATCATCGCCCGGTATGGTAGCGCTTGTAGTCACAATCGGATTGCCAAATGTCTGAAGCAGCATCAGACAAATTCGGTTATCAGGCACGCGAATACCCACAGTTCTCCGTTTTGTTAACATCAGCTTAGGTACAAGCCGGGTTCCTCTGAGGATAAACGTATAGGGTCCCGGAAAAAAGCGACGCATGATTTTATAATCGGCATTTGAAATATGTGCATATTTGCTGATATCTTTAAGATCAGGACAAATGAAACTGAGCGGTGTGCTTTTATCTTTTTGCTTTATCTGGTAAATGCGCGCAATGGCTTTTTTATTGAAAATGTCGCATCCGATACCGTAGATCGTATCCGTGGGATAAGCAATGATCCCCCCATCCTGCAAAATGCTCACAGCCTGGTCTACCAAACGCTGCTGTGGATTCTCAGGATTAATCGACAGGATCATAGTTCAGTCCTCAATAGGAGTGCATTAGCAACTGGATTTATTTTCGACGATGTAATTTGATAGCCATGCCATAAAAATTGGAAAACGAGAACGATACTTGTTTTTTTTAAGAGAAGAAAAATATGAAAAATATAACATAAATTCTATCGTATATCAAGTGTTTTTTTTAAAAGGCGATAATAAGGGGATTTTGGGCATGGATTGAACATCGGATTTGTTGAAATCAACGCACTCACAGTTCAGTGCAATCAAAGCGCTCAGCAAATCCGATGTTCGATGTGTTCGGCAACAGGATTTCCAGGCAATGACGCTCAATCACTGTTTAAGAAAATTCCACCAACCAACGCAAGCGAATCATTTTCGGATCAGGTGCCGCGCGTGGCATGCTTGAGTTTTTTAAGCGTCAATCGGATCATGAGTGCCGATAAAAACAGCAATACCACCAGAATGATAAAAAACTCATGATGTTCGAGCGTGCTGTAAAATTGTCCGATAAAGCCCGAGAGATAATTCCCCACGGCGGTTGCGCCGAACCATCCGCCCATCATCAAACCGCGCATCCGGGCGGGGGCAACTTTGGACACGAATGACAATCCCATTGGGCTTAAGAATAATTCACCAATAGTGATCACAAAATAACTCGAGATGAGCCAGGAAGGGGATAAATTGTTGGCGTCTGCGTTTCCGCCGGACAGGCACGCAATCGCCATGATCATCATGGCAATGCCCGAAAGAAACATACCGATCCCCATTTTCGCCGGGCTCGAAGGTTCCTTACTCCGCTTCCGCAGCCAATTGAACAATCCGACAACCAATGGCGTGAGCAGCAGAATAAAAAATGGATTGAATGTAGCATACGTTTCCGGCTTCAAAGGATAATAGCCTTCATCGATTTGCGAATACCTTTGCGCCAGCAGCTTGCGATTTACAATCCGAAACGTGCGCAAGTCCGCTTTTGATAGTGAGTCGCGATCAACGGAAATCAGTGCGTCAACTTCATGTACGGCTTTTTTCAAACCGATTTTTTCCTGATCCTGAATGGTCATCGAAAACAGCCCCAGGATAGACATTTTCCTCAATATTTCGGTATTCGGCTTATCTTCATACGGAAGTTTTACCTGTCGCTGTTGATTGATAAAGAATAAATCCGGCACGAAAAGCACTTTATTTAATGAATTCAATTCCCGCTCGGACAATTGCTCAGCCGGCGCCATTGCTGCAAATTCTTCGGTCAACGGCAGGCTGTCGCTCATAACCTCTTTTTTGAATTCAGACCAATCTTTAATATTGCCGCCCGTGATTTTATTTTCATCAATAGTGGAGCGCTGGGCGAACAACGTCAGTGCGAATCCATTTTGGTGAAACGACATCCAGAAGAAGATCACAATCAGAAACACGGTGCACAGTGCCAGCAAACGCTCTTTCTCCTGTTCCGGGCTCAGCTTGATCGCTTCCTGCGCCGCCTGGTTCTGTTGACCCGCGGCGTTTTTGTTATCGGCATGGATGTATTTCTTCTTCCAGATCTCAAAAATCACCAG
>JAFGMA010000168.1 GCA_016927835.1 Candidatus Zhuqueibacterota bacterium
GAGGAAAACGGAATCAGAGTTTTTCTGGGCAATGCGGCTAATGCCGACTCAATTTCTTTCGATTGGGAAACCTCCGATTATTGCAAAATTCAACCATCCGACAATGATTTTAATAATGATGGTGTTGCCGATCTGGTTGCTCATGATCAAAACTCTTTACTTACACTATTAAAAGCGACAGTAGATACGTCAACATCCGTTGAAAGAAATGATTTGGGTTTGCCGGGAAAATATACGTTATCACAAAATTATCCGAATCCGTTTAATCCGGTTACATCGATTACGTATCAGATTCCGAAGGCTTCGAAGGTAGTTCTGGCAATTTATGATATCCAGGGGAGACTGGTTGAAACATTGGTTGACGCCAATCAAACTGCCGGAGTGAAAACGATAAAATGGGATGCTTCGGGTTATGCGAGCGGAGTTTACGTGTACAAGCTGAAAGCCGTTGATTTTACTGATGTTAAAAAGCTCATTTTGCTCAAATAATATCTGTCTGAAAAAGGGATTTGAGTTTCCCGGATTCTTTCAGATAGATATCGAATACGTGTTCTCACGATAAAGTGGACTCCACTTCATATTATGCGTACTTTCTTGCTTTCGCTCCCGGCGTCTGCGGGAGTGCGAAGGTGCAGCTCTGACGCACTGCTGAATTTTAATTTCTTTGAGGCAGAGCCTCAAGATATGCATTCCCAGCCGGAGGCACAGGGAACGAGAAAAATTTTGTTTCTTCAAGTGGAGTCCACTTAAGCTCGGTCAAGCACAAATAAGATAATAACACTAAAAACCGATTCCATCGTTTCGAACGATGGAATCGGTGATGTCATCTACAAAAATAGGAGTAGCTGTTTAATGGCAATTAAAATAGCGGTAATCGGCACCGGCATCATGGGCAAAAATGCTGTTATGGTATGGCAGCGTAATCCTCTGGTCAAAGTTGTTGCGGTGTGCGATATCGATATAAATAAAGCAGGACAGGTGGCAAAGGAATTAAATATTCCCCAGTATTATTCTGATTATAAACAACTGCTTGATAAAGCCGATGTGGATATGATGCATATCAACACACCGGATTGGGCGCACCGGGATGCTGTTGTAGACTCGCTGGAAGCCGGAAAGCATGTGCTGGTCGAGAAACCGCTCACAACAAGTGTCGCCGATGCGGATGATATTGTTAATGCCGTAAAAAAATCCGGAAAGAAATGCCAGGTCTCATTTAACCATCGCTGGCTGTCGGTTTATCACAAAGTTTACAGCGATATCCAAAATGGAACGATCGGCGATTGTTTGATGGGTTTCGCCAAAAAAAACAATCCGATTTTAGTGCCCACGGAATGGATTCCATGGTCTGGGGGCAGTTCTCCAGCCTGGTTTTTATCATCGCATGATATTGATTTGGTTTCCTGGTGGGTTGGCAGTACCGGCAAAGAAGTCTTCGCAACAGGTGCAAAGCAGGTGCTCAGGCAAAAAGGAATCGATACCTGGGATGCAATCCAGGCGCAGGTGCGATTTAAAAGCGGATTTTTTGCCACATTTGAATCCGCCTGGATTTACTCGAATAAAAGTCCCTATCTCCCCGATTCTTATATGGAAATTATCGCCAGCAAAGGGCATGTATTCATGGATCGGAAAGCCGAAGCCATTGAAATGGCAACCGCCGAAGCTTACACCTATCCCAGAACGTTGCTTAATTACAAGGTATTCGATCGCTGGCAGGGTGCATTGCCGGCATGTATGTACAGCTTCATCGACGCAATTATCGAAGACCGTGAACCCTACGTCACCGCCCAGGAAGGCAGAAATGTCACTGCCATTCTTGACGCAATTCATCGATCCTTGGAATCAGGAAAACCTGAAACGGTCTATTAATCCAAACACATAACGATTCACTTATTGAATTGTACTCTTTTTTTATTAGTTATTTTATCATCATTCATCATGCAGTAAACTGAAAGTGATCTATGTTTAAAAATTTAATAAAACAACTCATTTTCCTATCGATGATTATTTCTTTTTTTAATTGTACAGAAAAAAGCACTGATTCCTTCGCCAATCGAAAATCACTCCGGTTAGAATGGTCTGCCCGGGAATTGTTTATGAACTCAACTTCCCGGGGAGTGATGTTGGCGGACGATGGAATAACACTCGAAAATCAATTTCTCATCGAGGACGATGCGCCGGCATGTGGCTACAGTTCTGAAGATGGATCCGTCGAAGTATTAAAAGAAGGCATTGTGGTTAAAAAAATACTTCGATTGGATCAAGTTCCTGTCGGACCGGCTAAAATCGCAATGATGGTTTATCCGGATTTTCCGCCGGAACCCAATAACGGAAGGCATCTCGTATTTTGTGTAAACGGGCACGAAATAACGTATGAAGTCAATCATTTTTGGACCGGTGTGCCATTGCCTGTATCATATTTGCATCAGGGCGACAACAGCATCACGGTACGGACGCTCGAACCGGATACCCGTTTTAAGACATGGATTTCGCTGGATCAGAATTTTCGCATCGGTTCCGCAAACCGAGTGACGCATCCGAATAAAAGCGCGCGCAGCGTCGATGGTGGTAAAACATGGGATTTTGATCATCTGGGCGAAAAAGGGATCGTTGACGGTGAATATCCAATTCGATTGAAGCTGTCGAATTATCACTCCGCTGGCTGGCTGCAATCGCCCGTAATCGATATGGCAAATAATTCTGACATAAATGGTTTAAAACTGCCAGTGGTCATGGAAACGGCAGTCATAAAATTACATCAACAGTCGCCCGAAGGCGCACAAGCTGAATTGAAAGCCAGAACCGGTACCACGCATTTTGTCTCCGAAGATACCTGGGAAGATTGGGTCGACTGTAAAAAGGGTAAAATTCCGGCGTCGCTGTTAAAAAACCGGTTTCTACAATTTTCGATCACTTTAGGGACACAGTCCCCCGCTGAATCACCTCTGCTGAAAAAAGCAGAATTAGAAACACAATACAGAATCAAAAATGAAAACCTATCCGGTGGAATTAAAGTTACGCAGCTTGTCAATAAACCAAAACGCTTAAGCTCATTCAATTTTCAATATGAAAATCCCAATCATCCGAAACTCAAAGAACTGAGAACAAAGTATCAACTTGATAAAGTGATTGCCGGATGTGAAACCGAATTCGATAAAATGTTGAAATTGAAGAGCTGGGTCGCCCGGCAATGGAACTGGCATCTACTTAAGCCCGAGATGGATATTTTTGAATGGGATGCTTTACAAATTCTTGAACCCGATGAAAGCGGAGAGAATGGCGGCTACTGCTTGCATTACGCCATCGTTTATATGCAGGCGCTGCAAAGTTTCGGATTTTATGCGCGAATCGTGAATACGAATTATTCAATCTGGGGCGGACATGAGATGACCGAAGTCTGGTCAAATGAATTTGGCAAATGGATTTTAATGGATCCAAACTTTGATACCTATTTCATCGACAGGGAAACCAGAATTCCTTTGAATAGTTTGGAGTTGCACAATATTTTCCTGAAGCACTATTATCCGGATGAAATAATCGATAGAAATAATTGGTCGCGAGCGGATTTTGTCAAACGCGTTGAATCCAGGGGAATGCCCCAATCGATTGAGTGTGTTGTCGGCGGAGGCGCAAAAGGAGGCACGCTTAAAGAGTATGAATGGTGGAAGCCGGTTGTAGATTTGTTCCCCTATTGCGGGGGCTATGGACTTTTAAATACCGGTTATTTTAGAATGCTGCCCCGCAATGATTTTCTATCACAACTGTATCCAATCCCTGTAAACCACGGCAGAACGCATTGGGGATGGACCGGATACTATTGCTGGTACGATAAGCAAACGCCACAAACACAAGAGCATTCTCAATTCACCAATCGCCAAAATGATTTATACTGGAATTTGAATGAAGTCGATTTTTCTGCGGAAATAATTGACCAACAGAAGCTGTTAATTACGCTGGATACAAACAGCCCCTGTTTTGATCATTACAAATTACATGTTAACGGAACGGTGATCCCATTAAAAGAGAATCAGTATGAGTTGAATCTTGCTCCGGGATCCAATTTTCTCAAATTTCAAGTGGTTGATGTGATGAATAATGTCGGACCGGAAAGCATTTTGGAGATAACTTATTCGAAATTGCACGAATAAATGATGCTGCTGTGCAAACCGATTCAATAGCCTAATTGATAAATTCCGATAATACATTAATTTCTAAAATGAAAAAATACTCGTTATGGCTTAGATTTTCAGTACTTTCTCTGTCATTGCGAGGAGCGAAGCGACGAAGCAATCTCACCATTTTCATATAGCTATGAGGTGGCGTGCAACGCTTGCCGCGCTTCGCTCGCAATGACACATTTCCATGAAATTTTTACCCGCAATGGGTTAAGTCACGCGTAGTTTCAATATTTTCTTTGGAGTGCATCGACTACGTCTGAATTGACGCAGTCAATTCACTCCATAAGTAGAATTTACACAAACTAAAACTCGATAAACAGGGCAGTCTCGTGAAGCGCATTTTTAAAATTTTCTTGTTCTCTGTACTGTTAATTATTAGCTGTGTGTTAACCTGTAAAATTCCGGACGAACCGAATATTCCTGACATTGCTGTTGACGATCAGTTGTTCATTTATCAGGGTGATTATAACTCTCTTGGCACGGTAGATGAGATTGCTCTCCTGGCGGCGCTTCATGGGTACGTTGTTTTTACACATGGATTTTATCTTGATGGCAGTCTCTGGGAAAACGGCAGTTGCCTGGATGTGAACTACAGCGACATGCCGGAATTGTTGATAAAAGTTCGCGAGCTCAATCCCGGGATCAGGATTTTTGTGTATGTGCCGGCAACTGCCGACCATCCGAACGGGTGCTGGCCGCAACCATCCATTCAAATGGCGCAATGCCCCGACGGCAACTGCTCGGATTTTAAAACATGGACTAATCTCTGGCTAAATTTGGAGAGCGAATACAGTGCCATCACCATCGATGGTATATTCATCGACCTGGTGCACCCGGCACTGATTGGCGCCGCGGTTCGGGATAGCGTTTTCAGTTATGTCAAATCCTGTGGTAAATTGATAATGGCGAATGCATTATCGGATACAATTGGTTTAAAATTCGCCGCTGCGTCTCCCATTCTTCAATCCGAGGACTATTTATTCATCGAAGGCTATTATCGTATCGCCGGATACGTCAACGCCCAGACAAATGCGATGAATCGAATACTCCGAGAGATTGGCTGTCACTGGGCGGCATTGGTAAGTGAAAATTACAATACGATTGTAACATGCAATTCAAATAATATGACAGCAGCATACACCATGTTTAAACAGAATAACGGATCAGCATTTGCGTATCAAAGCGCTGACCTTGGAACGCAAACCGGAAAATGGAAATTTTGCTCCAACGACCAAAACTGACAGTCTCACCAATTTTGTCTTAAGGATGGTCATTCAATCAAAAATGAGAGGATTTTCAGGTGAACAATTTTATTAGAATAATTAAAAACATAATCGTGCCGCTGGTTTTAACCGGGGCGTTTCTATCGATCCAAAATTGCAATTCGGTACCGAAAAGAAATATGGTCGAAACGATAACCACCACCGCGTGTTGGTCCAGTCCGTGCTGGGGATACAATGCCCCGAAAATTGTGAGGAATTCTCAGGGGCATTTGTGGATCATCAACATGTTCGGAAGCTACCCATCCTCAAAAGCGCAAATATTTCGAAAATGCGGTGATAGCGGCTGGGAAGAGGGAAAAATATTCGATGCCATTTATCAACCGGGAATGATTTTTTTAGATCAGGCGGAACACTTAAATGTCATCTTCAATTCTCAAACGGAACCCGTCAAACACTATCGCAGCATGGATCAAGATAATCTTCATAATTTCGAACTCATCGCCAGCGGAAATGGGCTGGATGACGGACGAGGTTGGTACGTGGGCGTTGGCATTCATGAAAACCGAATCTACATGGC
>JAFGMA010000169.1 GCA_016927835.1 Candidatus Zhuqueibacterota bacterium
CCTAAGCCAGACAAGCTGGAATTAAAAATTAAAAATGTAAAATTAAAAATTGACACCTAATCCAGAAAAGCCAGAGCCAAAAAGTTTACATGAAAAAATCACCCTTGTAACACCTTGAATAAATATAACATGCAATGGACGCTAAAAAATATCTTGCCGCAAAAATACACAATTTAACTTGTCAGGTACTAATATGCAAGAACATTATCTTTATCCAATAAGTTCATGCACAATCCCGAATCTCCGGTACGCTGGCATACCTTCACAAGGATCGTATTCGTTCCTTTTTTCAACGGCGCAAAGATTAAATCCGAAACAGGCTGAAGTGGTCGATGCACATGTTCCCGATGGATCTCCTTGTTATCACCCATACCACGGGAGCTTCATCGCTGCCGAACAAAACAGGGATGTTGCACGCTTTTTTTGGTTCAATCGTCGTCTGTGCGTAAGCTAATAACATGGTCAAAATGACCGATTTTTTCGTTGAGGTTTAGTATACCATTCATATCTGTCTGGACCGGTTTCCAATTGATTGAATTACTTTAATCCGGAAGTCAGTGTAATGTTATCAAATTCATAGGCATAGGTGATTGTTCCGTGACATACAATAAGCAGATGAATGAACCGCCGTTGCTTCATTAACATAGCGATATCAACCCCATAAAATATGAAAGGATTCCAGGATCAAAGCGTTTGATAGTCTGGCGGAAAATTTGAATCGACATACGAAAAAAGTGGAGACATGACATCTCCACTTTTTTAGCGATTGCAGCTTAAGGTACCATTTCAACACTACTTATTTCATCAGCACCATTTTTTTCGTTGATGTCCGTGCGCCAGATTTTAATTTGTAAAAATAGATACCGTCTGCCAACATATTTCCGGCATCGTCATTGCCATCCCATTTGACTGAATGCAATCCTGCTAGTTGTGTGTTATCCACCAGCGTGCGAACTTTTTGACCCAACACATTATAGATTTCTAATGAGACATGATCGGCTTTCAGAATCGTGTAATTAATGGTCGTGCTTGGATTGAAAGGATTAGGGTAGTTTTGAGCGAGGCTAAATTCAACTGGTGCCACGGCATGCTCACCCTCAACAGATGTAGTTGGCGTAATGAAAGGAGTTCGTGCAGGCGGTTTATAAATAGCTTTCGCATTGAGCATTGAATCCTTCAGAGCAGTGATAATTTGCTCTCTGTTTGCCAGGTATGTGTCCTTTGCCTCAGGGAACCAATTCAAATCGCCAAGCGGCAGCCCATCTGATCCACCGGTCTTCCAGGTCTCATTGCTATAGCTCAGATCAAAAGGCAGCGGCCAGTTGCATACCGGAGCACCACCATCCGGAAACTCAACCACGTGGGGAAGAGGATCATAATTCGGCGCAACAGCAGGTTGTGGATTTTGCCAGTATGCATCAATGAACGCAACAAGATCGGCTGTTTTCGTCGGAGGTACGGGAAATACAGGATCAAATCCTTCATAATTTGTGCCGATTTTATAATTGTCATCATTCAACACGAACGAATCCACAGCCTCAATCTCCCAGTAACCGGATTGATGGATGCTGTCTTCTGGTGTCCTCTCTGCAAACCACTCATTGATTGGTGCTTCGATATAAAAGCCGTTTTGACCAAAATAGCAGGAAACCGAATCAAGTTTGTCACTAATGGGAATATAATCATTAGACGTCGTAAAATTCATCTGATAAATGTCGTTGTTTCTTATCTGATTTGGACCATATCCTACAAACTCCCAATTGTACCAATAATTGTTCGCACTGATGAATTCATTATGACGCATTTCATGTGCACATTTCGGACAATTGATCAATGAGTTGTGGAGTATGGTCGTCTTCATCTTCAGAAACGGTCCAGCATTACAGATACATCGTCCCGTATTAATAAACGTATTATTCTCTAAAACATAGCTGTTTCCTTGTACATTAAAGCGAATGGACATTCCATCAAATACACCAAAGTCTCCACTCCCCCCGTTCATGAAAACGCAGTCTTTGACACTCACATCAATCCCTTCGAAATAACTTCTGAACACCCTTTCATTCCAATCACAGAAAACCATATTCTCGGCTTCGAACAACTTGCCTCCGACACTTGACATCATATCCCCACTATAATTTCCTGTGCTGACTAATCCGCTCATGATAAAATTCTTTAAAACTAATTCTCCTCCAACCAGAATCCAGGCAAAATCTCTCGCCGCTCCAGTGGTCGGATCGGGAGTATTGACCACGACAGGTGGATGTCCCTCAGCTTTGTCATGAATCATTCCACCATTGTCCGGACCAATTATTTCACATCTGAAGGTAATATCCATTCTGCCATCAAACGCATAAAGCTGTGATCGTTCAAGTTTATAAACAGTATGTGCACGAGAGCCATCTGCAAGCGTATCGCCAAGAATTTGAGTGTTAACATACTGTTCCGGATCTAAAACAAGCTCCTGGGCGATGATAGGGGATATTAGTGTTAAGCACAAAATAACGAGCAACAAAGCTATGTTTTTCATAATAAATTCTCCTTATTATGGATTGTGGTGAGTCGAGTATGCATTTTTTAATTCTTTTCACCATTAGTGCTTTAAGTGATCGCGCTTTTTTTGTAATCCACCTCCTTTCGCGCCGTGCGAATGCTCAATTAGATTTAGGCAACACTCCCACTGAATCAAAATCCAATATTTATTCATCACCTCCTTCCCGGCTAATTAAGCTTCTCGAAGTTCAGGTTTACAAATCGATGAATGAAAACGATATTGTTTGTTGCAGCCATCTCAGAAGCATTTTTCTGCAGAATACTACCGAATAGAAAACGTGTTGCGATTCATTTAAAATCTATATCGAATGCCTATATCGGCGGTTCTGCCGTAATAACCGGCATAAGATAACAACTCTAATTTGCTGGTATAGTTACGGTCAGGCTGGTTGGTAATGTTGTTAATGTTACAATATAGCTGAAATCCAGACCAGGGCAGCTTTTGATTAACAATCAAGTCCCATCGATAAAAGTCGTCTGTAAATGAGTCAAGCTCTTCACGATGCGCAATGCCACCCAAAACGTTACCCTGGAAAACAAAAGATAATCGCGCGGAAAAACCGCGGAAATCGTAACCCAGGGTTGTGTTGAGTATGTCATTGGGTTGGTGGGGCATGCGACCTGCTCTTGTTGTGTCGATAAGCGTTGTTTTTGCCCAAATCCCTGTACCTTCTTTAACTAATACCTGATAAGGGTATTTGGTTTCCGAGCGCATTTTTGAATAGTTGATATTAAAAACCAAACCGCGGAGGATGGAAGGAAGATACCAGAAATTGGTCTGCCAGTCCACCTCAAAGCCCCGAACATAGGTTTTGGCACCAAGATTAATCCAGGTATTAACATACGTGTTTTTCGTCGGGTGCATGGGAATCTTGTTGTTGATTTTATCCCCATCTTTGGTTTGAAAACTGAAAGATGTAATTAAATCATCTATCTCTTTATAAAAATAACCACAAGTAAGCAAACCGATATGGTTTTCATAGATGGATGCATATACATCATAGTTCTGCGCAACAGAAGGTTTAAGTTCGGTATTTCCCAGAGATATACTTGGTGTACCCTGACTAAAATAATAATAGGGTGAAAAAGCCCTGTAATCGGGATAAATGATGGTGCGGGTACTTGCCAGGCGGACATCGAACCAATCGACAGGTTTGATACGTAAATGAAGCTGTGGAAACCAATTCTCCTTCTTTCTGTTTGAGGTTACCTCTTTATTTTTGAAATCATACCATTCCGGACCAATATAGGTAGTCTCATAAGCATTGTAATCGGTTCCGAAATTTTCATAACGAATACCAGGCATGAACATGATGTATTTGCCGAGATTCATTTCTGTCATCACATAAAAAGCAGAGAAACTTCCCCTGTAAGTGTAATCGTTTTGATTGGAATACTGTGGATCTTTAAAAAAATAACCATATTGAGTTGCGAGAGCTTCATAATGCTTCATTTTATCAATCGAGCCAGTGTAATAGAACTCGTCAACATTCTCTTTGCCGGAAAGAAAATGACCGACGTCATAGTCTGGATCTTCAAAAAGAAAAGCGCGGATACCATTTCCTGTATCATCTAGTATTAAGCCCAAATCAGTCCATAAAGAATCCTTCATCATACGTGTAAAAACCTGACTGGGCATGTGCCTATCCGGATTTATAAAATATTGTGTTTCATCATTTTCTCTTTTGTGGTACCGGTATTTACCGCCAAACTTAAAATATCCGGTTACAAAGCGTGTAAAACTGTAAGGCAGACTAAAATTAAGTATGGCGTCGCTTTCAGTCTCAACAATATCCCGCTCTAACGATTCCAACCTTTTTGTTCGAAGCTTACTTTTATAAATTGTAACGCTATTTAAAAATTCACTCGGGGTAGCAGATACAGCATCTGCACCTAACTCGGTCTGAAATCCACCTTGATCTTGTTCCGGTATAACTCGCATTGAAAGATTACCGGGTACATCTTGTTTGGAAACCGAATTAGATAACGAAAAATCCATTTTCATATTAAACAATTGAAATTCCCCCTGTAAGGCATTGCTATAAACTGTGGTCTTGTTGCCATCTCCGGCTGATGTCCATGAATTAAACTGATTTCCCAGAACACCGAGACTATTTTGCATACTTGTATATTCAGAGGACAGATTACTGATGAAATTACTCATAAATAATGTTCCCCTGGGCAACTCGTAATCCAGAATTAAGCCCCCACCTTTTCTTTTGCGGGTAGTTTTCGTGTCCGTAATAACAACACTGCTTAGATCGATTACGGAAAGACCCTGAATTTTTGTTTCCTCCTCATTTATTGCATAACTGGCGCTTAAGGCATCAGAACTTCTATCAAACTTGTCAATACTTGCCGCTACTTGAATTCCAAGTTTGTCCTTAAAAAAGCGATTGCTTATTAAACCGGTGGCTTTATAATTACCATAAGCATCAGCCACCGAACCATAGCCTCCCTGCGTTGAGAAATTGCTGTGAAGGCCTTTCTCTGCTTTACCAATTTTAAGATTAACAGTACCACCAACTGCGTCCGCATCCATATCGGCAGTAACTGCCTTGGTCACCTCTATTCCAGAAAGTATGTTAGAAGAAATCATGTTTAAATCGACGCTTCGGTCAGTAGGGTCGGTCGATTGCATACGAACACCGTTCACTTGCATAATATTATATTTTGGCGCCATTCCACGAATGGCTACTTTCTGCCCTTCACCACCACTACGAATAATGGAAATTCCCGGTAAGCGCGCTACAGATTCGGCAGCATTAACATCGGGAATTTCTTGAATACGGTCAGCCGCAACGATATTTTTTATTGTTCGCGCTGATATCTGCTGATTGATCGCAGCCATTTGCCCCTCGGCTTGAGCAGTAATCGTGACTGCCTCCGTTTCAATGGCGGCGTATTCCAGTTCAACATTGATGGTGATGCGTTCTCCGGATAGAACACGAATCGGAATTTCCGCGTTTTTATAACCGATGTATTTGACAAGGAGTTTGAAACTGCCCGGAGGGACATTTTGAATCAGGTATCTTCCATCAATTCCAGAAGCTGCACCTATACCGGTTCCATCCAAAAAAACATTGGCGCCGGGTAACGGTTCTCCAGTACTCTTATCCTTCACAAAACCGATTACTTCTCCTCCTTCGCTCCTTTTTCGTCTTCCTTCTGACTGACCAGCACTCTCAACCAGTGCCAAATTGCCACCTTTGGTAATTTCCAAAGTCATTCCTGTGTTTTTTAAAATCCCGAGAAGTGCTTCCAATACATAAACTCCTTCAAGGTGAAGATTTACCCGCTTATTTCGGGGTATTTTCATCCGGTTATAGCTCAAGTTAACACCATGATCATATCTCATCGTGTTCAGGGCTAATTCGAGAGGCACATCTTCAAACTCGACGTTGATCTTATCTAACAGGCTCGTGGGGATTAATTTCCCGGCGTATTTGTAAATATCAACATCCTTGGTAGGTTGCTGATCCTCCTGGGCGTGCAGGATACTGAGAAAATTTAAAATAGTGAACAATAAAATAATCATAGCCTTACGAGACATTTCATTGTCCTCCTTTTTATTTATTTTACATTCTTCTGTATGAAACGTATTAATTTCCCATCGCGTACCGCCTCCGTATCCGTCACTAGCGAGATGACTAGATTTACTTCATTTATATTTGCCCCGCGAATATGAACGGTTATTTTTTGTTCCAGCGCTTGTTGTTCCTCGAATTCATATTTCAGATCATACCAACGTGTTAATTGGGCGACCACTTCCCGCACTTTTGCATTCTCAAAAAATATTTCATTTTCCTTCCATGCAAAATATTTCTTCACATCAACTTTGACCGGTTGAGATAATTCTCCATGAGCAGTAACGGCACTCTGTTCCCCTTGTGAAAGCATTTTAGGTTCCGATTGTTGAGAATTATCGTTACTCACCATGACTTTCCCTTCAGCAACTGTAACGACAACGCCCGGATGAATTTCCCAGGATCGCACATTAAACCTTGTCCCGACAACGCGGACTATGGCGTTTCCAGCGTGGACATAAAACGGACGTTCTGAATCATGAACAACATCGAAGCTGGCTTCGCCTTTGAGATAGACGTGTTTCTCGTTCTGATAGCTCGTGAAATATCGGAATTGACTACCTGCGTCGACAGTTACCTGGCTGCCATCAGCGAGACTTATATTTAGTCGCTCACCATTTTTAATATTTACAGTTTTATACGTACTCGACTGTTGCGATTTTTCTGAAGAAAATTTGATTTCTTTGGAAAGCAGATATGATAATGAGATAACCAGGATCAGCATCGCCGCGATCTTGAGTATAGGGTAAAATCGTCTTGATTGTCGACCCGGTGCTACAGGCTTTGAAGGAACAAGTTGTCTGATAGATGCTCCTCTTGATTCTGTACCCATTCTCTGCTGGATTTCATGCCATAATGCATCAACATCGATTGGTCTGGATGGCAATTCGCTCAAATTTGACGATGCTTGCAGTATCTTAATAATGTTAGCAAAAGCCTGATCTGTTTGAATGCGTGCTTCAATTATTCGATTTTCTTCCTCAGTACATTCTTGCGAAATATATTTCGCAATAAGATTCCATTGTTTGTGCACATTGACCTCAGATAAATTTTAGTTAATTACATATATTGTGAATTCAGTTATAATACAAATAAGAGCGCATTTACCCCTATTCAAAAATTACTTCTTTTTAAGAAATTTGTTGTAAGATACCACAGAAATCTTTTAGGGATGGAATTGCGATTATCTATTTAATCCTGAAAATATTTAAAGCAAATTTGCAGTGAGGATTCGTTGTCATACCTGAGCTTATTAAAAAAGCTGGACGACTATGGAATGTATGAATAAACGAAGAGTGAATATTATTTTCTGTGTATAAAAGAGGGGAGCTATCTATTTCTATAGATTTTGTGTGTCGATGGTTTTAACTGATTTAAACTATTAGCGAGATAAAATTGGAAAGATACGAGCGCAAAGTTTTCAATGCCTTGCCCATTTGATTTTCTACCGTTTTAACAGAAATTCCCAGAACCTCGGCAATTTCAGCATATGTCAAATGATCTTGGCGGCTCATAAGAAATATGATACGACGTTTTTCAGGAAGCTTTTCCACGGTTTTATTGATTTGCACTTCCAGTTCATTCAAGTTATATTGAATTTCAGGGGTTTGGTCGTTGCGCTCATCAATAACAATCGTTTCTTTATAGCGGCGTTCAATTCTCTGTCGTTTTATATAATTGAGGGCATGATTTTTTACAGAAGTAAACAAATATGTTTTAATATTGCAAGTAGGATCTAAAGTAGTGCGGTTTTGCCAAATATTAACAAAAACATCCTGCACGATATTTTCAGCGATGTCTAGCTTATAAACATACTTGTTTGCAAATAATATAAGCGACTGACAGAATCGGCGGTATAATTTTTCAAATTCATTTTTATCCCCTTGGTGAATTTTCTCAAGATCAATATGTTCAGGATCAAGTTGAAGCAATGCTAATAACCTGGATTCTTCATACTGTGGTAAGCTGCAGTTTAATGAGTAAACGGGTAATGAGTTTATGTGGGAACCGAATTCAATGCTAAAATAAATCTACACATGTACTCATTAACTCATTCTTGATTAATTGATTCAAATATGGCTTTGCTGATATTTGCAAATTTCACAAAGTTGAAATTTGCTTGGTTCTCGGTTAAGACTTGAGTATTACGTGTCGCCAAAAACTTGAAAGGTGAATTTTTTTGCTTTCATTTATGATCGCTGGAAGACAACAACGTTTAACTGTAAATCCGGAATTCATGAACAGCCACCAATAAATCAACATGCGTATTTTTTTTCGTGCTTTTTAAATTATACTCGTTATGGATTAAAATTTCATGAAAATATATGTAATTACGAAGAGCGTTGCGACGAAGCAATGCCTTGATTTACAATTAATTACGATATTTATTCACTTCGCTCGCAATGATAGCATTTTATGAAATTCTTACCCACAATAAGTATATGCTGATTAAAAATCTAATATTAGAGTTTACCCTTTGAACTTAAAATACTCCACCACGTGAACATCCACCATTCCGATAGCCTGCTTAAGGGCATAGGAATATGAAATGCCTTTCCGAAATTGTCTCGCTTGCACAAAATGGTACGTCAGAAAGGCTGGCTTGAAAGCTTTTCAGAATAAGGTATTCAAACAGTTATCGTGTACCGGCTCTCACCTTTCGTGGTCTTGACAGGCTTCCATCAGGGAATCATTCACAAACCAGGAGCACAGGATTTCGAATCCTTCATTGCGTCTCGTTATCCTTATTTATTCATGATGAGTGAAAAAGCAAAATAAAAAGAATCCTTACCATTTGCAAGGATTTTTTGGGAGGCGGGATAAAATAACCTGGACATTTTGCTTAAAAATAATTTTGATAAATAGCCACTTAATAAATTTAAATGGGTAACTTATCTTATCCCATCTCCTTAGCATTTATCTATTCAGTACCCGTTCCGGCACAAAGCTGCGACTGATTCCGAGACAAAGTACAATTCAATGACAGTTGTGAAATGACGTGCTATGCTATTTATTTATTATTAGTTTTAAGTTGCTGGAATCTGCTTTTAGAAATGTTTATTCAGTCAATGAAGTATTTCTTCACTAGAAAGAGGTAATTCTCGACAATATTTATCTACAAAGTTAATGATAAAGAAGCCCTGGTTATTGTATAAAACACAACCAGGTACCTACCCGAAAACCTATTTTAAAGAATTGATTGGATTAGGCAAAAACTGCCATTCCCGCATGTTTTTGGCGGGGTGCCGCCCACGGGAATCCACCATCCCGGTTTATTAATGGACTCCTGATCAACGGTTCTAGTGAATGACAAGGAAGATTGTCGGATAGGCATTAAGTTGAAAGGTAACAAATTGCTGTTATTAAAATATGCTCTGACGTCGCTCGGCATGAAGATGCCATCCTTCGTTCAGGCGCTATACAAGCTCATAGTGATTGAATTACTGAAAAAGCGATTTTAAGGAACTCAAAGGGCGATGTTGTGTTATAAGGTAGATGACGTGTTTGATAATTTTGAATCCATATTTATGTTCCCGTTTATGAGCGATATTAAGCCCCGGGCAAACTGACAACTGCTTTCGAGTTTGAATTGCCAAAAAATATGCCTCTGGTCAGACAACCGACTTTGATCCGAATTTCGGACACACGATACTTAACAGAAAGGAATTTCATGGAAAAAACCAGGCAATTTACCACCGAATACCACGGGACGAAAATCAACGTTGAAATCGGGAAATTCGTGCCGCATGCAAATGGATCGTGTACAGTCCGCTATGGCGATACAATGGTTCTCGCTACCGTGATAATGGGCGAGGAGGCAGTCGCTGATACTGATTATTTCCCGCTGAAAGTTGAAGTTCGCGAGCGCTATTATGCCGCCGGCAAAATCAAAGGATCGCGCTATAACAAACGCGAGGGCAAACCTTCCGAGCTTTCGATTCTTTGCGCCCGTATGATAGATCGGGGCATTCGTCCGCTGTTTCCACAATCGATTGCCAATCCGATCCACGTGTGCCTCACCATCCTGTCCATCGATCGAAAAAACTCCCATCTCATCGCCGGAATTCTAGCCACATCGATTGCGCTCCATATTTCGGATATTCCCTGGCAAGGTCCACTGGTTGGCGTTTCCATGGGGCAACTTGACGGAAATTTCCTCATTAATCCGCCTCCTCATCAGCAGAAGGAATCGGAATTCAACCTGACTTTTTCCTGCTCACGCGATAAAATATTGATGATTGATGCCGATGCACGCGAAACTTCTCGCGATGTACTTTTGAAAGCGCTCGAATTCGGTATGGTGCAAAGCCAGTCTCTCCTTCAATTCATCGATGATATCCGAAAGCAGGCAGGCAAACCAAAATGGAGCCCGCTTGAACTCGCAGCACAGGATGCATCTCCGGACGATGTGCCCCTTGAAGCAAAGGAGCAGGCTCTCGAAAATGCAAAAGCGTTTTTTGAACCACTACTTGAGAAATACTTGTTCAATCAACCCGCCGGCGCCAAACGCGAGCGCAAAAAAACTGCTGTTGAAATGCTGGTACAATTGACAGCGAAGCTTCGCAACGACGGGGAACCTGACGAGATCATCCGACATATCGAGAAGAATTTTTCCGCTTATCTGGAAGCAGAAGTTTCGCGCGCCATCCTTGAACGAGAGCAGCGCATCGACAGAAGACGGCTGAATGAACTGCGCCCGCTTTCATGCGAAATCGCATTGATTCCCAGGGCACATGGCTCAGCCTTTTTTCAACGCGGTGAAACCCATATTTTATCGGTAATTACCCTCGGTGGTCCCGAAGATGAAATGTCGGTTGAAAGTATGGATAATGAGGAACGTAAGCATGTTATGCACCACTATAATTCACCGCCGTATGCGTTTGGCGAAGCAACACCTGGCGGTACGCCGGGGCGCCGGGAGATAGGTCACGGTTTCCTGGCGGAAAAAGCGCTTCAGCCGGTGTTGCCGGACAGGGTGGCATTCCCCTACACCATCCGGATGGTTTCTGAAGTCATGAGTTCAAACGGCTCTTCATCAATGGCTTCCGTATGCGCGTCTTCTTTGGCGCTGATGGATGCCGGCGTGCCCATCAAACGTCCGGTCGCCGGCATCGCAATAGGAATGGCTTCCGACGGGGAAACTTACAAAATCATCACCGATCTCCAGGATCTGGAAGACGGCACAGGCGGCATGGATTTTAAAATCGCTGCGACTGAAAAAGGGATCACAGCGATTCAAATGGATACGAAAACCGATGGATTGTCGCTGGAAGTATGCGAAAAAACGATGAGCCAGGCGGAAGATGCGATCACGGAAATTTTGCTGGCAATGATGCAGACTATTTCCGAGCCCAGGGCGGATGTGTCCAAATACGCGCCACGAATCAATACCATCAAAATCGATCCGGCAAAGATTCGCGATGTGATTGGTCCAGGCGGGAAAATTATCAACGAAATTAAAGAATCAACCGAAACCAGCATCATCATCGATCAGGATGGCACAGTGACGATTACCGCGGGCACGGCTAAAAATGCCAGAGCGGCTCTCTCCCGAATTGCAGAATTGGTGCAGGAACCGGAAGTAGGGGAAGTGTATGACGCCCGAATTACGCGGATTTTGGATTTCGGTGCACTCGCCGAATTCCTACCTGGACGCGAGGGATTAATTCACATCTCCGAGATGCAGAACAAGCGAATCACCAATATTTTAGACGTGGTCAATATTGGCGATACAGTAAAAGTGAAACTCCTTGAAATCGATAAGCAGGGGCGATTCAGCTTGTCAATGAAGGCGGTCGGGCTGGTTCCTTAATTGTCTGAAGATTTCGATTTCTCCGAGGCAGTGTCCTTTCAGATCCGGATGAAGAAATCAACTTCATTCATTCTCTCGAAAAGCTGGTTTGGAGTCAACATTTTTGTATACGTTTTTTCCGGCAACCAGCGTTTGAATCACTTCCAGCCGTCCTTTTTCGAAATTGAATAAAATCAGATCAGCTCTCTTCCCCACCCTGATATGTCCCCTGTCATTCAGATTGAGCAACGTGGCAGGATTGGTAGAAGCCATTTGAATCGCCTCCCTCAGCGAACAACTGGTGAAATGCATCAAATTCGAAATCCCACTGTCCAGACTCGAAGCGGAGCCGGCAAATGAATCGCCTTCCGCGAACATGACGATTCCGTCTGGCGTTACCTCGATTGCTCGCCCATCCCAATCGTATTTTCCCGGAGGCATACCGGCAAAAAGCACCGCATCCGAAGTGAGTATGAGCCGCTGCGGGGTTTTCAATTTATAAAAAGCACGGATGACCTCCGGCGGATTATGCACACCATCGACAATGATGCTCGCCCGGAGCTCATCGGCATCGAGTTGATGCCAGAGTACGTTGTGATGTCGATGGATCTGGTTGGCGCAACCATTGCCCAGATGCGTGGAAATCTTTGCACCATGATCGATTGCGGTGCGGATTTGCTCCCGATTGGCATGATGATGCGCCAGCCCCACAACAATCCCCGCTTCAGCGCAGCGCTGAATGAATTCAGGTGCGCCTGGCAGTTCCGGTGCCAATGTTACCTGGATGATCCGACCTTCAGCAGCATCATTCAACCGGCGAAATTCATCCCAATCCGGGTGCCGGATGTGTTCGGGCTGATGCGCACCGCGATAGCCTTTCTCCGGGCTGATGTATGGACCTTCCAGATGGAAACCTGGAACGGAACGATTTACGTCTGGTTGTTTCAATGCTGAACCGAGTGCCTTAAAACTGGCGAGCAGCCGCTCATGGGAATTGGTTATGATTGTCGGCACAAAGGTCGTGATGCCTTTGGTCCTTAAAGCTTCGGTTGCACGCAAAAGGTCGGCTGGGGTGAGGTCGGGTTTCCCGAAATCGATTGAGGCGAATCCGTTTACCTGGTTATCGATCAATCCCGGTGCAATCCATGGAAAAGCGGCGTCATTTTCCGAAGGCTCCCGAATAATTCGGTGAATACAACCGGCTTCAATTTCGATGTGCAGGATATCGCCATCAGCAAAGTTTCGGGCTGTTAATCGCGCTCTGGTTCGCATGCCATCTTGATCAAAATTCATTGGATTCTGCATTGATATTCGATTAAAAGATAAGTGAAAAAGAATCAAATTATTGCTTCAACGAAACCGGCAATAAAGGGGTTCCGCAATTTCAGTTTTATGCTTGCATTTGGCTTTGGAACGCCGTATCTTTTCACACAACTTCACGACAATTAATTTTGAATTTAGCTTATCATTTGAATACCGGTCAAAAATAATCTCTAATTTTTGGATGAAAACAGAATTCGACATCATCGTGATCGGTGGCGGTGCTTCCGGTTTGATGGCTGCCGGTCGAGCGAGTGAACTCGGCGCACGTGTCGCTGTACTCGAAAAAAAACATAAGCCTGGATTAAAGCTGGGGATTACGGGAAAGGGTCGCTGTAATATCTGCAACGATGCTCCCCTGGAAGACAGCATTGATGCATTCGGACGGAATGGGAAGTTTTTGTATAATTGCTTCGGTCATTTTCACACTGCTGAAACACTGGCGCTCTTCGAGAGCTATGGCTTGAAATGCAAGCGCGAACGAGGCGGGCGCTATTTCCCCATTGACGATTCGGCGCATTCCGTTCGCGATGCCCTGATGAAATTCAATAGAATGCATGGCACATCGATATTTTTGAATCACGCCGTGAAACGCATTCATAAATCCGGCAATTTATTCGTCTGTCAAACCGCGGATGCGACCTTCAGTGCACCAATTGCGATTATTTCCACCGGGGGGCTCAGCTATCCGGGAACCGGTTCTGAGGGCGATGGCTACCGTTTCGCGAAACAATTTGGGCACACCGTTACGCCGCTGAAACCGGGTCTCGCTGCCGTAATCACAGAGGAGCCGGTCTCCGAGCTGGAAGGATTATCCCTGCGGCAAGTGGCGGCAACGCTCCTGGTGGGTGAACGCAAAATCAACACCTTGCAGGGCGATGCCCTGTTCACCACAAGCGGGCTTTCCGGTCCGATCATCCTCACCCTCTCGCTCCAATGGGCGCGCCTGGCAACACCTCCCGATGCCGCAATTTCAATCGACTGGAAACCGGCGCTTGATTTCGAAAAATTGGCTGCGCGCCTGGATCGCGATATTTTGCAAAATTCAAAAAAAAGTTTGAATAATAATCTCAGGTTGCTATTGCCGTCACGCTTCATCCCTATCTTTTTATCACGGCTCGATCTGCCTCCGGAAAAAGCAGTGGCTCAACTGAACCGCGCGGAAAGGATCCGAATTGTCTCCCTGTTGAAAGCGTTCCGGTTTCGTATCAAATCGCATGAGCCAATCGAAACAGCAATTGTAACGGAGGGCGGAATTCGTTTATCAGAAATCGACCCCAAAACGCTGGCGTCGAAGCGCGTGCCCGGACTTCATTTTACGGGCGAAATTCTCGATCTGGCGGGTGAGACCGGGGGATTTAATCTGCAAATGTCGTGGTCAACCGGGTATGTTGCAGGAGAAGCAGCGGCAAAAGCGTCAGCACTTTTGAGAGACGCTTCTTGATTTTTTTTATTTGTTATAGCGGAATGATTATTTTAAATCCGAATCTAAAATGATGGTAACAAATTAAGCATTAAAATACGACCTTTAGTGATGAGATAAGGTGTACTTTATCGTTTTGGAGTGAATGCCCTTTATGGATTTCATGGCTCGCATCGCATAAAGGCGATGCACTCCGGTTCACGTTATGCCAGTCCGAGGAATAAAAAAAAACAACCGGATTTGCATGAAACACAAATCCGATTGTTTCTCTTCATCAGATTCTCAGGCTATTTTCAACCCCAATTGTTATGATCGGTAATTTCCCCATTCGCATCGTACAGCCACCACTCGCCGCTGCCATTCGCTTGCCACTGAGCTTTGAATTCCAATGCATAGCCGTTTGCCGAATTTTTATATATGAGCAATTCGCCGGATTTATCGGGATTCTGGATTATTTCAATCTTTCCGCCTTCGCCTTCATAGAAGATCATGGTCAGCGTGTAAACATCTTCGTCATCGATATTCCAGAGCCATTCGGTGGCTTTTTCCGTGCTGTTGAGCTGATAAAAAATCAAACTTCCGCTTTGCGCGTTGATTGTTTTTTCGGCATGTAGCATCTTCCAGTTCTGGTGGATCACGCCCTGGTCTGAGCCACTCACAATGACATCCCAGACGATTAAATCGTTCTGCTTTGATACATTTAGCGTAATAGTGAGACTATCGACTTTCCAGGTACGTGTCCAGGTCAGATCACCGGTCGTTCCCGCGGTTTTTGCCAGCGAGGTATTCGCCGGAGGAGTGAAGAAGCTGGCAAATCCTGCAATGCCATTCGCCATATTAATATATGCGACTGTTTGCTGGGCGTGGGGATCTTGTGATTGTGCCATCTGAGAGGGAATATAAATCGCTTTTACTTCGAATTCGGGCATCTTCTCTTCTTCCGGTTCCGTCGGATTATCATCGGAACAGCCGAGTATCAGAGCCAGAATCAGGAAGACGGCACCAAACAGTGTGATTAAATTACGGAACATCGCGCCTCCTTTGAGAATGTGTAAAAGATCATTGCTGCTGTGGATTAATAGTCGCCAGGTCGGTTCAAATTTTATACCACCAAAAAAATAGCCGCACGCCGAATGCGACCGGAACGCGCTATCGTATTATTTATCGGGAATCGGATAGCCGGTTAATCTGTAAGCCCTTATAGACAGTAATCTATTTCTGGCAGTTCCGTGTGAGCTCGAAACGATGGAGCGTGCGCAATCCCTCAGTTTCTGTTTCCCAAACGCCTGTTTGGAAACCCCAGAGGCACTGCAAACCATGAAAAGAACCAATATATGAGGCATTTCGGCTCGTGCAAAATTTTTGCTTGATATTTGCGAATCCAATTGCTATATTGTTGTCAACTCTTTAATGTACCAACAATTACCTGATTTCTGACTATGACTTTCGGATAATTTTCAACCGCATGGCGATTGTGCAAAAAGAGCTTGCAATTCTTTTTCGCATCATTGAAACGTGCATTGATTATTGAGCAGAGAAACAGCCTGACATACGATAAATTTAAGATCCAAATCACTTTAAATTACTTCAGCACTCTTTAATCAAATTAGCCATTGTTCCTGCCTTTTACCAGAGGAGGAAGTATGTTCATTCTACAGCTTGTGAGCAAATTCATCAAAATTTTGAATTCGGATGCATCGCCCAATCAAGTCGCCTGGGGATTTGCGTTGGGAACCATCCTGGGATTCACGCCGCTGATGGCTTTTCACAACCTGATTGTTGTCGTCTTGCTCATCATTTTGAGGGTGAATATTGCATCAGCGATGCTTTCTTTCGCGCTTGTCAAATTATTCGCCTGGGCATTGGATCCGCTCTTTCACCGCGTCGGATTTTTCGTACTAACCGACATCGCTGCATTACAATCCTTCTGGACGTCGCTGTACAATGCGCCCATCGCGCCTTTCACCCGCTTTAATAATACCATTGTGATGGGGAGCCTGCTGATTTCCTTGGTGTTGTTGGTACCAAATTACATCTGGTTTAAATGGTTTATCCGCCGCTACCGCGAATCATGGAATGAAAAAGTCAAGAAATGGAAAATCACAAAGGTTCTGCTCGGGAATAAACTGGTACAATTTTATTTCAAACTTAAAAATTTTGGAGAATAGCCATGCGTTGGAAAGGACTTTTATTTCTTGCCATTGTTGTGGCGATTTTTATCGTCATTTCCGTATTTTTTATAGACAACTGGATTGAATCCGGGTTGGAATCTGCCGGCGAAGCCATCGTAGGTGCAAAGGTGGAAATTGATAATCTCAAGTTCAGTCTATTCAGTATGTCAATTGAATGGCAGCGATTACAGGTGACCGACCCGAATAATACGATGCAAAATATCATCGACACCGGGCGTACCGCATTTAAAATGAGCGCGCCGGCATTATTCCGCAAACGCTACGTGATCGAAGAAATGAGCCTCACCGATGTCCGGTCAGGAACGCCCCGAAAATACGACGGCGCTTTGCCGAAAGAGGAAGCACCTCCGGAAAAGAAAACCGAACCGGATGCGTTCGATAAAATGAAAGCCCAATTGAATCAGGAGATCGACAGGCTCCCGATCATGAATTTCGACCTGGATAATATCAAACGTAAGTTGAATCTGGACAGCTTGATC
>JAFGMA010000170.1 GCA_016927835.1 Candidatus Zhuqueibacterota bacterium
ACGGGTGAATTTGTAACATTGCATTTTTATTTTGTCATTGCGAGGCGTTTTTTGCCGGGGGCGCCCAGCCGAAGCAATCTCCACTGCAATTGCGTCAACATAAGAGATTGCTTCACTCCTATCGTCGCTCGCAATGACAGGAATATGTTACATTATAAGCCTTAACGAGTATATATCAAATCGCACAATAGAGCATCCATTCCCAAAATGGACCATTCGCAATTCATGATTCCCTATTAAAAGCCTTAAAGAGTCCACCCGTTTTCCGATTTTCCCGGATCAAAAAATCCGGTCAACAATTATTATTTGGCGGCGAGTTGCCCGCATGCCGCCTGAATATCCGCTCCCCTGCTCCAGCGAACTGAGACGACCGCGTGCATGTCGTAAAATTCAGCAGCGAATCGATTGACCTGGTCCTCCGATGGGCGCTTCCAGTCCGGGGAAAACGGATTGAGCGGGATCAGATTTATTTTGCAGGGAAAGCCGGACAAAAGCTTGCGCAGCATTCGGGCGTCCTGCACGCTATCATTGACACCGGCAATCAGCACATATTCAAACGTCACCCGAAAACGCGCTTTGAGTGAATAATATCTGGCGGCGCTAATGAGGGTACTCAACGGATATTTTTTATTGATCGGCATAATTCGGTTCCGCAACTCATCGGTTGGTGCGTTCAGCGAAATGGCAAGTTTGAATGGCTGATTTTCATCGGCAAATCGCCGGATTGCCGGCACGATACCGCAGGTGGAGATCACAATTCGGCGGTTCCCGACTGCCAGACCATCAGGATGATTCATGAGGCGGCAGGCAGCGATCACCTCATCGTAATTCAAAAATGGCTCTCCCATGCCCATAAACACAACGTTGGTGATATCTTCATCCACTTCGCGCATAATTGCCATCAACTGGGCGATGATTTCCCGGCGTTTCAAATCCCGCTTGAATCCCAGTGTAGCTGTGGCACAAAATTGGCATCCCAGAGCGCAACCAACTTGCGAAGAGAGACAAACGGTTTTTCGCCGGGGCTCGGGAATGAAAACGCTTTCGATTTGCGCACCATCATTCAATTTAAAAAGGAATTTTTGAGTATTTGATTCGCTCGAACGAATCGATTTGACTTTTTCGAGCGTCGCAATCGTTGCCACCTCGTTCAACCTGGCACGGAAGTCCTTTGACAGGTTCGTCATTTCATCGAACTGAGTCGCCAGTCTCGTATAAATCCATGAATAAAGCTGCTTCGCTCGAAACCGCTTCTCCCCAAGCGAGACGACGAATTTTTCTATCTCGTCTGCGGTCAAGCCTGTTAAATTTGTTTTTTTCATAGTAACATTTCAATCGATTTTAAAAATTCATCATACGAAAGTGATTCACCTACGCAACGGATCAGCCTGACAACATGCTTTCACTCGTGCGGCGTCAGTTCAAATTCTCACATCAGATGAAAATTTCCGCATTCGATTTTTGATACTAACAGCTTGTTATATTTATCAGTTAAAAACCACTAATCCGGAACGCCGAACGCTCAATCGCCAGCTCCGGATTTAATTTATGTAAATTAGTAATAAGGTGCAAGGAAATTTATTGACTTTTGGCTGTAAAGTTGTTATTTTATGCTTCATGCTTGTAAGCAATTTAAGTAATTGCCGAATTATGTTTTTAAATCAAAAATCGAATCACGCCGTCGGCAATTGAAAGCTCCTCTCAGGTAAACTCGCAAATATAGAATGCATTATTTGGAGATTCAGATGATGAAAAAAATAGTATATCTATTCCTTTCATTTCTGTTTAGTATTCCTCTTTACTCTCAAATCTATCAACCCACCAGTCCGTTGGTGTTCGATAAAAGCAGCATCCAAAAATCAGCCATTAGTCAGAAAATCAAAACAGCACGGTTTTTCTGCACTTCACTCGATATTGACGAACTGAAAATTCAGATCACCCGTAACAATATCGAAATGGAGAACCAGATCGCCATCCTGAAAAACAAAATGACCAATATCTATATGGACAAACAGGAACTGCTCAAACTGGTGGACATCAAGAAAATGCAGGAGCAGATTACGGTAAAGCAGCAAAGTCGCAAAGATATTGAACAGCAGATTCAGCAGGACCTTGCCAGCATTGCCTTTCAGGGGCTGTATCTGGTGCTGCTCAACGATATCGATATCCTGGCTTCCAAAGAAAAATTGTCGGATCAGGCGGAGAAACTGCTGGTGCCGACGGCAATCGAAGATTTGAATGGCGTGTTCATTTCCAGCCTGACCGTGATTGAAGACAACCGCCTGCTCACCGACCGCATCAAAGCCACCATCAGCGGCGAGATGACCGTGGAAAAACAGTACATTGCTAAAGCCATTGATAACCGTACGAAGTTTCTCTATCTCATCAAAGTCAATGTAGCGCCACTCAAGAAATCGCTTGCCGCGACAAAGGACTATGCCGAAAAAACGAGCGCGCATCTCGTTGTCAACTTATTAAGTGACTACAATTACAAAACCAAACTGCAGTCCGCAGGCGTGTCCGCCGATGAAATTAAAAGCATCGAATTTGAAGCCAATTCCGCCAAAGCTGTCATCGACGCCGCCAACAGCACGTCCAGCCGAAGGCAGCAGCAGATTATCCGCAATGGCTTTGCCAACCTGGTTAAAATTGATACGGATATTGAGCAGTTGAAAACCAATCTGGCGAATCGCAGCAGCTTTCTCAAGAAAACCATTCAGGAAAAGACGACTGTGGTGTACGATGCCAATAACATCGAAGCCAGCATCAATAAAGCCCTGCGCTATTTCGACAATCAGGTGGAGCAGCTCAAAAATCAGCTCATCGCCGCCAAGGAAAAGGAACTCATTGCCAGATACACCGCCAATGTCACCGCCGAAGGCAATCCCGCGGATGACATTGCCAAAACCGCGTTCGATGTGTACACGCTGATAAAACAGAGCTACTCTAAAGTCGAACAGTTTATCCGTGAAACTGAAGTGGTCAATTTCATGCTTGAATCGGATAAAACTGGCAGCGGTCAGGATATTTTTCGCGAGGTGGAAAAAGTGTGGCTCTACCCCGTTGCGGGCGATAATGATAATTTTATACTTACAATGGTGGCAAAGTTTAAAATCTCGGCGATCAGGGAAGGTTCTGCTGCTGCCAGCAGAACGGCGACCAAAACCGATCCCGACATGGTGTATGTGGCGGGCGGCACCTTTATGATGGGCAGCATTGAATCTGATGATGAAAAACCGATCCACAAAGTATATGTCAAGGATTTTTACATCGACAAATACGAAGTGACCAACGCCCGGTTTTGCGAGTTTTTAAATGAAAAGGGCAACCAGACCGAAGGTGGCGTGGAATGGCTGGATATTAAAAGCGAGTACTGTAAAATTGTAAAGCAGGGCAGCAAATATGTGCCTGTAAGCGGTTATGGCAATCATCCTGTTATTATGGTTTCATGGTACGGCGCCAACGCTTATGCTAACTGGGCGGGCAAACGGCTGCCCACCGAAGCTGAATGGGAATATGCCGCGCGTGGTGGCAATAAGTCGAAAGGGTATTCATACAGCGGCAGCAATAATGTAGACGCTGTCGCCTGGTATTGGAGTAATTCCACTGCATCAGGCAATTCAAATTTATATCAGGGACATGGAACAATGTCCGTGGGCACGAAGAAATCCAACGAGCTGGCTTTGCACGATATGAGCGGCAACGTGTGGGAATGGTGCGCTGACTGGTATGCCAGCGATTATTACAGCAAAAGCCCTTATGAAAATCCGAAAGGTCCTTCGAGTGGCGCCCGTCGCGTGTTGCGCGGCGGTTCGTGGTACTTCCTTGCCTACATCGCGCGCTGTGCTGATCGCATCAACAGCAATCCGCGCGCTCGTGGCTACAATATCGGGTTTCGTTGTGTGCGTTAGTTTTTAGTCGTCTGTCTTTTTCGAAATTCGTGATTTGGTAACTTGGGTTTTGGTAACTTGGCATTTGGGGTCTGGGGCGAAGCCGTGCAGTTTTTTGGGAATGGACAGTTTTTTTATTTGAGGGAAAAGCTTTGAACTCACCCCCTTTGTCCCCCTCTCTTGCGAAGAGAGGGGGAAGCCACTTGCTGCTTAAGAAAAAGCCCCTTCTCTTCTCAAGAGAAGGGGTTTGGGGATGAGTTCTAAAATCACAAATAAAACAAATAAAAATTTATGAGCATTACAAAAAACCACAACCTGATCGAAATTGCAAAACAGCGTTGCCGTGAATTGAGAAAATCGCAGACC
The DNA here is from genome assembly GCA_016927835.1 of Candidatus Zhuqueibacterota bacterium. Lineage (GTDB taxonomy): Bacteria > Zhuqueibacterota > Zhuqueibacteria > Thermofontimicrobiales > Sulfurfontimicrobiaceae > Sulfurfontimicrobium. The sequence goes on from JAFGMA010000170.1 coordinate 4,257, forward strand.
AGAGCGGAGACGATATTCTGGCAAGGCGTTCGAAATCGCCAATTTAAAGGCTTAAAGTTTTACCGTCAATATCCGATTTTTATCGACTTTAATGGCAGGCAGACTTTTTTCATTGCTGACTTCTTCTGTTTTGAAAAAAAACTTGTTGTTGAAATCGACGGTAAGGTACATGATTATCAAAAAGAAAATGATGCATTGCGGAGCGAAATAATAAATTTAAAGGGCATTGATGTCATTCGGTTTAAAAATGATGAGATTGAGAAGGATATTAAATTGGTGTTGAGCAGATTAGCGGAGAAATTGGATTGTGGATAAGCTGAAAAAACAAATCGCGTGTTGCGCGGCGGTTCGCGGAACAACAATGCCAACAACACGCGCTGTGCTAATCGCAACAACAACAATCCGAACAATCGTAACAACAATATCGGGTTTCGTTGTGTGCGTTAGTTTTTAATCGTGTAATTGTATTTTGGTCAGATGATAATTTCTCAACTGAAAATTATCCCGCACCTTGACAGACGACAAGCTTGTTCCTGTCTTGATCCGTCAGCGGCGGATTGGGACGAATAATAAAATAAAGACCGCAAGTAGTAAATATTCTATTGAACCTTGCGGTCTTAAATATAGCCTATTTTTATTATTTGTTTGTTGTTAAAACACATAACCATTTGCTGCACTTGACCCGAAGGGCGCTGTTTGGAATCTAATTTTCAGAGCTCTGCACCATTACTTGAGCGTTTAGTGCGCCGCATCCTTCGTGCAAGTTGACTAAAACGTTATTCATATTATTATCAGGATTAATTCGGATAGAATTATTCAGATAAGCTGGAGGCTTTATGACGAAAGAGACACAGAATGATCTTGAAACGGTTGAGCAATTAAAACAGGCTCGCGAACGAATTTGTAATGAAATCGGAAAGGTGATTGTCGGACAGCGAAAAGTTATTGATGAATTACTAATTTCCTTATTATCAAAGGGTCATTGTTTGCTGATCGGTGTGCCCGGACTGGCGAAAACATTACTCATCAGTACGCTGGCGGATGTTCTGAATTTGAATTTTAATCGCATCCAATTTACGCCGGATTTGATGCCCTCGGACATCACCGGAACCGAGGTGATCGAGGAGGACATGAGCACGGGACGCAAGACATTCAAGTTCATCAAAGGTCCGGTTTTTTCAAACATCGTACTCGCCGACGAAATCAACCGCACACCCCCCAAAACGCAGGCAGCCCTGTTGCAGGCGATGCAGGAGCATGAAGTAAGTGCCGCCGGCGAAACGTATCGGCTGGAAGAGCCCTTTTTTGTGCTGGCAACGCAGAATCCGATTGAACAGGAAGGCACGTACCCGCTGCCGGAAGCACAGCTCGATCGATTTATGTTCAATATCTGGATCGATTATCCGTCGCAGCAGGAAGAGGAGCAAATTGTAAAATCCACCACAAGCGCCTATCAGGCTGATTTAAAAAAAGTGCTGGATGCCAAAGAAATTATCGCGCTCCAGCAACTCGTGCGTCGCGTGCCGGTTTCGGATAATGTGATTCAATACGCGGTCAATATCGCGCGAAAAACCCGACCCACTTATGAAGATGCGCCCAAATTTGTGAAAGATTGGATCAGTTGGGGTGCCGGACCCAGGGCATCGCAGTATTTGATTTTGGGCGCGAAGACGCGGGCAGTACTGGATGGTCGTCCGACCCCGGAAATTGAGGATGTGAAATCGGTAGCCAGACCCGTTTTGCGGCACCGGCTGGTGATAAATTTCAATGCGGAAGCGGAAAGCATCGGCACCATCGATGTGATCGATAAGTTATTGCAAGATATGAAATAATAATGATTGAAACGCGTCAGGATTATGAACGAAAAAGATAATTATTTGAAATATCTCAAGCCCGAGGTTGTCTCCAGGCTCTCATCGATGGAGCTTCGCGCCCGGCTTGTGGTCGAAGGATTCATCACCGGTTTACATCGAAGTCCGTATCACGGCTTCAGCGTCGAATTTGCAGAGCATCGACCGTATATGGCGGGCGACGAAATCAAACACGTTGACTGGAAAGTATATGCAAAGACGGACCGCTATTATGTGAAGCAATTCGAAGAGGAAACCAATCTGAAATCGTACATTCTGCTGGATTCCTCAGCGTCGATGGGATATTCTTCGCATTCGGTTACCAAGCTCGAATATGCTTCGTACCTTGCGTCCGCGTTGAGCTATTTGATGCTGAAACAACGCGATGCCGTTGGGTTGCTGCTGTTTGATGAAAAGGTAAGGAAATATTTGCCCCCGCGTTCCATGAATAGCTACCTGTTCCAGATTCTGATCGAGCTGGAAAAATTGAAGTGCGGGAATAAAACCCGCCTCGATTTGATTTTGCACGAAATGGCGGATCGGGTGAAACGGCGCGGTCTGGTCATTCTGATGTCCGATTTGTTGGATGATCCGGAAAAAGTACTCACCGGTTTGAAGCATTTTCGGCATCGCAACCATGAAATCATCGTGTTTCACATTCTCGATCCGTTTGAAATCGGCTTCGATTTCAGGCAGGACTATATTTTCGAAGATATGGAAACGAATGAGAAAATAAACACGCAACCCTGGCACATCCGGCGGGATTATCGACAGCGCGTTCAAAGTTTTATCGACTACTACAAGCGCGGCTGCCGTGAAAACCGAATCGATTATGTGCTAATCGATACCTCACAAAATTTTGACAGAGTGCTGGTCGAGTATCTGATAAAACGCAAGCGAATCGGCGGATAACGTGTTATGGATGTTTTCATTTTTTGGATGATCATCATCGCCGTGATGTTGTCCGGCTATTCTTTTTATCTCTGGCGGCGTGCCAAAGGCGGATTCCGCTTCGAAGCGCGCCTGACCATCATTTTCTTCCTGTTCATCCTCGTACCAACCGTGCCCCTCACGTTGTTCGTCAGTGTTTTGCTCACACAAAGCACCGAATTGCTGCTGCCACCCGAGGTGCAGACGTCGCTCGAACGGTCGCTATCGACAATAAAAATAATGGTCGAAGCCAGGGGAAATACCCTCTTGCAAAACTGCCCAAATTTGAGAAAACTCGATAACAACGCCATTCTCGCCAACCGATTGCTTTATGCGGCGCAGATGAAATGCACTGAAAAAGGACCGGAAGTTATTTTTCAGTTCTCACAGAATGCCGAATATTTCAACGCCATCCCGGAACTGATTCATGAGGATTTCCATCGGATTTTAAGGCGAGAAAGCACCAGTTCTTTTCGGCAATTTGATGATGCCTATTTCATCGAAGTCTATAAACCGCTTTCAGATAGCACGATTTCGCTGGTAGCATACCCGGTGAGCAAAGAGATTGTCGAATCAAAAAATTATATCGCCAAATCGCTAAATATTTATAAATCACTGGTATTCATCAAAAGGGAAGTCATCCGCGGCAATTTAATCTGGGCGCTTTCAATTATTTTCATTATCATTCTGGCGCTCATCGCGATTTACGCCGCCAAATTGTTCTCCAGGGGCATCAGTGAACCCATCAATCAATTGACGCGCGGAATGCAAATTGTTGCCGCCGGCGACTTGACGTATGAGGTTAAAACAGCGGCGAAAGATGAGATCCAATTTCTGGTAGAATCATTCAATCGAATGACAACCGATTTGCGGCAGTCGCGAGAAAAGCTGCTGCGCACCGAACGCATCGCCGCCTGGCGAGATGTGGCGCGCCGTATTTCTCACGAGATAAAAAATCCGCTGACACCGATCCAGATCTCGCTGCACCGGCTCCGATCAAAAATCAATGTGAGCCGTGAAGAACAGCTCATTTTCGATCAATCCATCCGCACGATCAACGAGGAAATCGAATCGCTCAGGAGATTAGCCGATGAATTCTCCCGCTTCGCCCGAATGCCGCAACCAAAGCTGGCGGAAGCTGAGTTGAATCATATAATCAGAAGTATCATAGTTTTGAAAGAAGGCGAACCCACAGAGATCGCTTACAAATTGCAGCTTTCGGAAGACATCCCGCTTTTACTGCTGGATGCCGAACAAATCCGGCGAGCAATCAATAATCTGCTGAAAAATAGCGCCGAAGCATCGCCCCATGGCGGCACCATCACCATTACGACAGAGCCAATTTCTTCGAAATCCGCCAGGGTCAAACTCACCATCGCTGACCAGGGTGAAGGAATTGACCCGGATAAGCTGGAAAAAATTTATGAACCGTATTTCACCACCAAAGAGGGTGGAATGGGATTGGGATTGGCGATTGTGAAGCGCATCGTCGAAGACCACAGTGGGACGTTGACTATCGAAAGCCAGAAAGGCATTGGTACAAAAATCGAGATTCTTTTATGAGTTAGGCTGGCGGTAAAATGGGCTTTTCAATGTTGTTTTAATCGACGTGAAGGTGAGATTTTTTTAAATCAATGGGATAAGGTAATTTATAAATCCCTGATCATGTTCGAATTGGGTGTAATTTAGTAATTATGAATCCAAGAACGCGTAGACATTAAGTTTTAAAGGCGATATTCAGGCGTGATCTTTTAACCCATCCCCCCGCCCCTTCCCTTAAGGGGGTGTCCGAGAACTCGAAAAAATGTCATTGCGAGGCGTTTTTTGCCGGGGGCGCCCAGCCGAAGCAATCCCCTAATAAAACGGCTGAGATTGCTTCGTCGCAAAAAACG
>JAFGMA010000171.1 GCA_016927835.1 Candidatus Zhuqueibacterota bacterium
AGTAAGTTATGAGATTGCTTCGTCGCTCGTACCTCGCTACTCGCAATGACAAACTAATGTTACTTTTTAACCCTTAACGAGTATAATATCCCTCACTCTCGTTTACTTCAGCGAGTGTCAATTCAAAGGCACGGGCTCCGGTTTCCATAAGAAAGCTGCCTCAATCACTTGCGTCGGAATTCATTTATTCGCACGCTGTAAATAAGTGGGAAGCATACCGAGTGCCAGGGATAATATGCTTTTTCATGCTGCAAAAATAGGCAACCCGAATTCGAAAAGGCGATCAGTGAGTCCTTTCCGAGCAAATCGATTTCGCGTGTGCCGGCGGGAATCGGAAAATAGGCGATTGAGTGCTGAAAACCTGTTTGCTCATCGAACGGGTATTTCCGCAAGAAATTGGTCTCCTCGGCATAGCCCTCGGAAAAAATCCAGTATAGTAGCCCATTTTCCCGGATGAGCGCGCCGCCGTTAATATTGCTCAATTGCGCGTCCTTGCCATCCTTGAAATATGTTGGCATGCGCCAGGCACGCTGGTACATTACATTTGTGCCGCTGACAAGATTTTCTTCACCGGATGCCGGATGTTTCAGATTTCCGTCATTGCTCACCAGAAATTTATAAAGCCAGCCCAGGCTGTCGTTATGCGCAACCTTTGATGAATTCACCAGATGAGCGAATGCTCCCAACCATAGCGCAGAATTGTCGCCTTCCGCGGGCACAAATTTCATCCAACCCTGACCGCCATCCCAAATATCATTTTTCGAAGCAAAAATTGGCAATCGCCAGTATCGCATGGGCCAGGTTGCATTGTCAAACCGGAAGGTACTTCTAAGTTCATATTTGCCCAATAATTGATATATCTCGTTGGATTCGGTATGGCGTTCACCCGAAAGCACAAATAAATATTGTTTCATGCCAAGATTGAATGCAGCCAACGCGGCGATGGATTCTTTTCTTAATTCGCCATCAAGTTTGAAAAAGCGTTCAACTTTGTACCTGCCTTCGTCCGGCACGAGATCGACAATAATCGGTGGATGTTTTCCTTCTTTATCGATGCGCCCGGTTTCATCTTTCCAGTTTAAGCCGAGAAAAATATGGTGCGGAAATTTCGGATCCGTCTCATCTTCGAGGACTGCGAGCCCTGATGCGATATAACCACTATTTTGAAAAGGGAGATAGCATTCGGCTTTGACTCCCGGCATTAGCGAAGCTAAAATCCGCTTCTCGGCGACACCTCCGGCGGAATCAAGGGAGCGATCCAGATACATGGGGATTCCGAAACACATTGTCAGATCGTCCGGCGGGTAAAGCTGAAGATAACCGGGATCGGCGGGGTAATTTTTCATTTCCAATGCCATGACCATCCCATCAAAGAAGCGGATTGGTCCGCGTTTATCACCGATATCAATCTGGTGAACGCCAATGCCGGCGACGGTTGCTTTTCCGTTGCACTGCGCACGAACCGCATAATGAGCACCGCTGCTTGAGATGGTTTTAGTGCTGATTTTTCTATGGTCGATCCAAAGTTCTAAATGATGCATCGCCGAGGTAGTGTCAGATTTGATCACGCTATCGCGAAACGCGAGCATAATCCATTCGTTCGCTTTTAGCAGATTGGATTCAGTGGAAATTTCCAGCGATTCCCGGTTTGACTCCGGCGTTTTAATGGTAACCTCGCCAATAAGTGCGCCGTGTTCGATTGATAGTGAAAATCCGTTTTCGATCCAGAATACAGGTTGATAGTCATCGACATATTCCGGGCAAATCCACGCCGTGATTGTGAATCCTTCTGCAACACCGTTTTCAAAAGCGCTGATATCGATATCCTCATCCAAATCAAAATGAATATAACTCGAGGTGCCATTCAACCACGCCACGCGGACCGGATCGAAGTAATTGGGAGAGGGGTACGCCATATCGCGGACATTCTTTTCGCGGTGCCGACTCGCAATATTCGAATTCTCGCCTTCCAGGTCAGAGCGGTAGCGTAAAATGACTTTTTTTTCATACGCATCGGGATTCGCTCCGGGATGCGCTGAAACAGAAATGCTCAATAGAAGAGTTGTCATTGCCCAAAAAAAACACGAATTTCTTCCTTTTTTCCATTGAAAATGCGATACGTTTGCATTCATTCGCTTTGAGGTTTGCATAATCTTCCAGCCTTCAATCGTTCGTCTGTCAACTTATTTATCATAACACGACGTAGTTTAACCGAGTTTTTCAGGAGCGCCTTCAGACTGCGCCTGTCAGCTTTTTTAAATGAACAATTTTCGATCCAAACACCCACACGGGAACGCCGCCCACAAAAAACGGAAATTTTCAGGCAAGTTCCGATATATAAAAGATTACGAGCGATTTTCGATCCCTGGATCGGGGCAATTGCGATCAGGTTTTAATCATGATACGTCTATTCCTTTTCCGGAGAATATCGCTTGTCCCAGGATTCAGAATATGAAGCTGCGGATCGCTAGCGGTTGATCGAATCTTTTCGGATGAATTGCGCTGATAGAAATAAAGACAGTAATATTCACAAGATGAGAGATTTCGACGCTAATATTTCCGATGAATTTCAAATCAGAATTGTTAAGTTCAGGACAAAAAAAAGCCTCCGGTAAATGGTTATTACCGGAGGCTCTTTCAATGATTTCACAAGAGGTCGTCCTTCGAAAGGAGCGATCGTCCACATATTTATGCAGTGCGATTTTAATAAAATGCAAAGCGTGAAACCTGTGTGCCTGAAAATGGATCAGGGCTTTTTGACTTTTTCAGCCTTAGCCAGGAGAGTATCCTGGTAGCGCCGCTCAATATCCAATGCCAATCCCTTTTTGAATTCATCGTTCAAATTGATGATATTTTTTCCCGATTTGAGAACCAAAATTCCCATTTTAATATAATCCATCAACGTTTGATGAACCTTTCTCAATTCTTCATATCGGGTTTCCAGCCCTTTGATGCGGTTTTGGGAACTTGTCAGCGAGCGTTGGAGTGAATTCAGATTCCGGTGCGTTGTGGCGTTTTCGATTGCCTGAGCGGTTTTAGTTGCTACCTCAAACAGCAGTTGAATCTCTTCCTCGAAATAAACCTTATTTTTGGGTTTTGAGCTCAGAAGCAACACACCGGTGAGCCGGTCTTCATAAACGAGCGGCAAACAGAGTGCGGCTTGCAGTTTTTTTAATTTTTCCTTTTCCTCGCGCCCAAGATATTGATATTTCTCCGATTGGGTCAGTCTGGCAAGATATAATGGCTTTTTGGTCATCGTCATCCATACCATGAAACCGCCGCTTGCTTTGAACTGGTATTTTCTATTATCTTTCATGTTTAAGCCAAAGCAATCGGATAGTTCATGAATCTCCCCTGACGAATCCAGAGTGAAGAGGCTGACTGCCTGCAAATTGAAGATTTCAGATATTCGACGCACGATGACGCGCCGCAGTCTCAGCAAATGAGTGATGAATTTTACTTCCTCTGCCAGATGTCGGAGTTGAGTTGTTACCCAGATAGCTTCACGGTTCAACAGATGATTGAGTGCATCGACTATTCTTGCATGAATGACCGAATACAAAAGCAACACAAGAATCAGCGAGCATAAATCGATGCAATATTGCGGAAGCTGAATCGTCCGGGTTGAATGGGTGAATGCTATTTGGAGCGAGATAAAAATGCCTGCAAGCACACAGAATGTTAGAATTGTGCCGGACAGCTTAAAGACTTTCATAGCGTTAACTACCGAATTTTTGTAAGTACTAGGAATTAAATATTTAAAGGTAAACGTGTGCTTCCGGAAGCCATGTCCCATGACGCTTTCGGTTCATTTGCTTTTTGGTACCATGCCGATTGAATGCTAACACAAAGGGCGATAGAGCACGTATGAACCTTATTCCGGTGAGCACAATGGCTGCAGCTTTTTTGATTGCAGTACCTTGAAAATGACCCTGCTGGTGCAGAATCCTTTGGAGGTGAAGGACCGGGCGCAATTTATCATGCAGTTGAAATGCTCGTTTCTATCAGACTTCAGATATGTCAAAGAACAATTCAGCTAATGATTGCATTTGCGTACCAATGGCACAATCACTTTCCGAGTTGAATTGAGATTCATGTCCGTATGCGCGCTTTTTGCCAATCTGGCGATATCAGCAAATTTGAGACGCTTAGTCAGCTTGAATTGCCAACGCTGTCTGATAACGAGCTGCCGCGGTGCTCCGCTGAATCTGTCTGCCATGACAAAATCCGGCGCTTTACCGGAATTGTAGATTTTGACGAAATGTGTTGTGCTTTCACCTTTGTGTAGCATAAAGCGTATCTAAAACAGAAGTTAACTCATAGCCCGCATGGTGAAAAAATGTTGATGGTCGCAGCGATGAAACCATAAGCCTGATGACTTCTGATAGCAACAAAAAAGCATGGCTTATTAATTTACTAAAAAAAATATCTTTGTCAAGTATAAAATTTGATTTTCAATGAATTCAAATCTGACTGCAAAAAATCCGATTTTGGGACAGCTTTTTAAAACCGCCAATCGAGGCACAAAGGGCAAGCTCTATTGGCAACATTGAAGCTCAATTCTTGTCAACCGTTCGATTATTTTTTGAGGTGAAAGCGATCTTATGCTGCATTGATTCATGCCTGGGCAAACACATTTTCGAAAACATCGCGGAACTCCAAATTCCCACGGGAGATATAAAACAAAATGATATTCAGCAATCGAAGAATTTCTTCAAAGCTACCCTCATTTAACGGAGAAATATCACCATGGCGTACTCACCCGAATCGGAACCCCGAATGTTGTCACGCACCATCGTCCGGTCAACATCGATCTCCAGAAACGGAGAGACAGATGCGGTAATTATCTTCCCGATGCAGTTTCCTGAATATAAACAACTGGCAGAAACCCTGGCTATCGCTATTGAGAAACGAAGCGGTGCGCGTCCGGACTGCATCTCGAGCAGCGAGATTTTCACTGCGAGGGACACGCGTTTGCCGGAGCGCTATCGAAGGCATCCGCTCATTTTGATCGGAAATCTAAATAACAATCCTGCGCTGACACCGCTTTATGCGCGTTTTTATTGCGCAACGGATTCCACCTATCCCGGCAGCGACGGCTATGATTTGCGCACGCTTGTCAATCCCTACGGAACCGGTTCAAACGTCATTTTGGCTGGAGGAAGCACACTCCGCGGCTGCCAGCGCGCTGTGGAACGGCTTATCTCACATATCGACGATGCGAATGGGCAGGATGAGCTCACGCTCCCATTCCTGTTGGACGTAGAAATTGAGCCGAATTTGAAGCAGATGCTCATCGATTGGCCCGAAGCACCGCCGGATGCCGCGCTGCCCAAAGTCGAGGATGGTATGAAAAAAGCCCTGGGATTCAATGAGGGGCTTACGAGGGCGATCGGCTCTTATACAAGTCTTTATTCATGGACCGGCGATGAACGTTACGCGCTATATGCCCGCAATTGCCTGAAAATGCTCAACGAAATGGTGACCGATAGCTACGGTGACTGGCACTATCGCGCTGAACGATTATTAATTGCATTACCGTTGCTTATCGCCGGCGGATTTCTCGAAGATGCGGATATTTTGCGAGCCGATGAATTGCTTCTGGGTACCGCCCTGGCAACGCAGGATATGTGGTGGCGCATGCGCCACGATAAGCCGCCGCTCGGGCATCGCCATCATGGCAAAGGCACGCATGAGTTTTATTTGCTGGCGCGCTACCTGCGCTTTCAGGCAAATCCGAATCCGGCTGCAAAATCGCTATGTGATCGCTGGATTAAAGAATGCGAAACTTTTCTGGATGCACTGGGATGCACCTGCGGCACGGATGATCAGGATGATGAGTCTTCGTTGAATAATATGGCCACGCTGTACTGGTATGCGCTGAGTGCGGAAAAATATGGCTTTTTTGAAAGCGGTCATGCCAGACGGATTGCCAGTCGCGCATTGGCACTGCACGATAACAAGGGCGCAGGAGCGGGTCAGGGCGGATACGGTGAGGGTTTGTCCGGGGCGCTGTACGTCCAACAGGAAGCCACTGCTCCGGTTGCCGCCTGTGTGTTTTATTACCAGGACAGCCAACTAAAATGGATTTTGGAGAACATGCCAAATCTCAGCGTTCCCATCCGCTATGGATTTCTGCATTTTTCACCGCCATTCATGCACAAATTCGACACCGGACCGGAACTCCCTCCGGAGCCGCCGGACGATCTGGGTGGCATTCAGCGCCTGCCGGTTACGTCGCATCAATTCGCAATTGATAACAACCCACCGGAGCACATCGAACCGGCGGGTCACCTGGTGAATGCGCCCGAAACCTGGTTGATGGCAGAAGGCGTGGGCGTCAACAAGCTTCCGCAGGAGAAGGGATTTGACAAGCTGGTGATGCGCAGCGGATTTACCACCGACGACAGCTATTTGCTTTTGCAGGGCTATCAGGGCGGATATCGCTGGCAGGGGCACATGCAGGCTGCCAACTGCATCGTCCGCTTCAGTCAATTTGGACATAGCTTCCTGATCCAGAATACCGCGCGGCATTCGCTGTTTCACAAAAATGGTGTATTCGTCAGCAATGGATTTAATAATTCGCCGCTTCAACCCATCGCCGAATGGCTGGCAATTGACGATTTTTCCGGATTGGGTTTGAGCACAACGAGGTTGTCCGAATATCATGGCGCTGAATGGGTACGTTCCATTTTCTGGGCGAAATCAGGAAACGGCTATTTTGTAGTCATCGATTCCATCTTGCCGGATGCGAACGGATCCGCTTCGCTCACCTGCACCTGGCGTACACCAGCGTACGCCACTTTGAAAGAGCGAACGTGGCAATCTCGGCAGGGGGCGCACCAATTTATATTAAAATGCAGTGAAACATTGAAAATGACCAATGAGTCCTGTAGCGAAGCAGATAAGCAGGGCGCGGCGAATCCGTTCGTCCTGCGCCAGGTTAAAACAGGAAATTTTAACCAGAACACGCGCATTTCTTTTGAAAATATATTCTATGTCAAATCACAGGCAGCAACTGCAAGTCTGGATATCCGGCACATTGCGCCGGGACAGGTTGTCATCCTGGAAAACGAGGCTCCGGTGACATGGTGCGGAGTTGGCGATAAAACTCGACATTTAGCCGGTCCGACGTTCACCGCAAAAGCTGTCTGCGGCTGGGTGTCTGAGCATGAAATTGCTTTTTCAGCGCTGCAATCTTTATCTGCGAAGGACGAAATTAAATGGCATTTTGAGAGCGACCAGCCGGTTGGCTTCCATCTGGATTTGAAATCCGCACAATTGACATTGCGACCGGATACGCCGCAAGATCAAACTATCGCGTTTGAATTTGATTTTGGCGGTGAGAAAAGATCGGATCAGGTGGCAGCAGATACCTCTGCAAAATTTGACATGTCAGCGGAAGTGTGTGCCAGCGTGGCGCAGAGTATCCGCAATCAGGTTTGCGCGATCTCTGCATCCGAAACCAGGGAACCGGAGCCGCGTCAATCAATCACCAGCCGCAGCGGGTGGGGATCCGACTGGAAATTCGATAATTGGGAGCGGATCCCCGAACGAATTCGTGATGTGACCATCGAGGCAAATCCGGCGCCGGTCGATGGCTTTCCCGAGCAATTAATCGACACAATGCTCCCTGAATTGAGAGAAACCTGGATCCAGTGGCATAGGGCGCTGCGATATGAGTTGTTGCTGTCATTTCCCGCTGAGAAATCCATCGACCGGCTACGCATCGTGGGCGACAGCCACCACGATCCGATTTTGAGAAAATTCAATCCGCTGCCGCAGGAGATTGAAGTCTGCGTCAGCAGCTATGGCTTCAAGCAGGATGTGCGCCCTTGCGAGGTGAGCCGGGAATCGGGCACTTTGCTGTACAAGCGCTATCGTGACATGGCGGATAGCTTCGAAACGCGCGAGGTTATGGTAGGGCAGGTGGCGAGACAAATCCGGGTAAACATTGCCGCACCCTCCGATGGGCGTCAGCTCGTTTTAAATGAAATCGAAATATATAGCACGAACACCGTGAGTCCCGCGATTCGACATATATTCGCGGCAGATTTGCAGAATGATGGGAATCCTGTTGCAATCATCACAAATGAAGCGAATGAACTCGTTGTACTGGAGGCGGATGGCTCCGTGCGCTGGCGGCAGAAAATGCCCCGGGCGGTTACGCATCTTTCCTGCCTGGAGCTTGATGCTGACGGCGAAAAATGGCTATGTTTGGGGCTGCTGGGCGGCGAACTGCGAATCCTGTCTGCTGACGGCTCTTTGCGACAATCGATTCAATTAGCCGAGCAATTCAAAAACCGTACGGATGCATTTTTCGGCTGGTTCGGTACAATTCATTCGATCAATATCTGGCATCGCGAAGCAAGCGGACGGGCAGCACTGGTACTCGGGGGATACGCGATCATCATCTTCCTCGATCCCGATGGCAACATCATCGGTCACAGCTTTGGCGATGGTCCCTGGATAACGGATATTCTGGCGACACAACCGGATGGCTCGGGTGCCCGTGATTTATGGGTGCGCTGCGGCTGGAATCACGGCGTCTTTTATTACGAAGGAACACCGGGAGCGGCGCCTTCTGGTGAATACGTCACGTTCGGCGGCGTTGAGCAGCCGATGTTCCGACCATTGCGCAAGGTGATTCCGTTTGTGAATGGCAAAACCGTGACATTCGAGTGGCTTGATGAGAGCGGAAAATATATCCTGGCAGCAGCGGAAAACGGCGTCGGCGTATTGTCAACGCATACAAAGGATTGGCTCTGCAAAATCGAAGGCGGAACACCGATTTCGGCATGCCTTGCGGGTGGCAGTTTGGATGAAATCATCATTGGCGGCGCAGACGGATTTATCACTGCCTTTTCGGCGCAGGATGGTCGTCCGTTGCGCCGGCTGTTGCTGGGCGCCCCGGTCGTGGGGTGTGCAATGCTTAAGCGAAATAGCGTTCTTGCGGTGGCGACACGCGAAGGGATACATGCAATTGATCCTGATTTCAAGCAATATGGCTGCTATTCGGCGCGCATCAGGAGAATGATCCGATTCGGAAATGACCGCATTTTGATCGAACGCGATGATGGCGTTCTGGAAATGCTGAAATTGGATGTCTAAAAATGGACTGAGGGATTCGAGCGTTGCGAAGAAAATGCTTGACATTTAAGCGTTTATTTCTTAATAATCAAATTCCGGAATATCGATTAAGTAACGTGTTGTTTTGAAGAAGCAGCATCAATTAAAGTCAGAGTTGCGTAATGCAGCAGCAATATTTTCAAACTTCCGATGAATGGCGGAACTGGCTTCAAGAGAATCATGCCAAAGAAAACAAGATTTGGCTGCTCTTTTATAAAAAAGAGACGGGAAAGCCTTCTATCGATTACGAATCGGCAGTGGAAGAAGCGCTATGTTTCGGATGGATCGATAGCATCATCAAAAAAATAGATGACCAAAAATATGCCCGAAAATTCACTCCCAGAAAAGATGACAGCAACTGGTCCGAACTGAATAAAAAACGCGTTAAAAAATTAATCGCTTCAAACCGAATGACAGAGGTTGGCTTGGCAAAAATCAACATAGCGAAGAAGAATGGTCAATGGGATAAGCCGGACCGACCGAATATACCAGTAGAACTGCCACCTGACTTCCAACATGCACTGGAACAGAATCCAAAGGCGAATGAAAATTTCCAAAAGTTGGCGCTGACCTATCAGAAGCATTATATTGGCTGGATTTCGATTGCCAAACGTCAGGAGACGAAAGAAAAGCGGATAAAAGAATCAATAGCGCTTCTCGAAAGAGGTGAGAAACTGGGGCTTAAATAGTCACAATTGTGTCTGGTAAGGATATGGAAAATATGGAATGCAGAGCAGGATGTGGCGCGTGTTGCATTGCAATCTCAATTTCCTCGCCGCTTCCCGATATGCCAAACGGCAAGCCGGCGGGGGTCAGATGTATTCATTTATCGGGCGATAATTTTTGCTCGCTTTATTTAAATGAAAACAGGCCCGACGTGTGCCGGAATCTGAAGCCATCAAGAGAAATGTGCGGAGACACTTTCGAGCAGGCGCTGCATTTTTTGACAAATCTCGAGCAATTAACAAAGCCCGATATGTAGATTATTTTGACACGAAGATCACACGACTTAGAATGATTTCTGGCTATTGATATTACCTTTTCAACTCCCGATGATCCGGAGATAATTCATAATAAAATGGGTTTAAAAATCTACAATGCGTAACTTTGTTAAATTTGATCTGTTAAGGCGCATCAACCTGGAACGTTGAACCGCTCAACCCGGGTTCAACTTGATTTTTAATTCCAATCCGTTTTAATTTATCATCCCCTAAACCTGGTTAAAAATGCTATGAATTTTATCAACCGGCTCTTAAGTATCCTTGTATTGTTGTTCTTTTTTGTTGGCTGTCCAAACCGAACGGATTCAAAATTCAGTATTCGTTCGGAAAAACAAAATCCCTGGACTCACCTCAATGTTAATAATCAGCGATTTTTCCAATTTGCGATTGTGGGCGATCGGTCGGGAGGACTGCGTCCGGGCGTCTTTAGAAAAGCGGCTTCTCAACTGAATTCAATTCATCCGGATTTTGTTATGTCAATCGGAGACTTGATCGATAGCAGAGACCTGAAGCATCAAAGCGTGCCTTTCGATGAAACGAAAGTCAGGCAGCGATGGGATGAATTCAATTCCATTGTTGAATCACTGAAAATGCCTTTTTTTTATGTGAGCGGCAATAATGACATCCGAAATACACAAATGGAACAAATATGGCGCGAGCAGTTCGGTCGAACTTATTACAGCTTTGTTTATGATCGTGTGTTATTCATCGTTTTGAATAGCGATGATCCGCCGGGAGGCAGAAACGGTAGGTTGAGCGATACGCAAATGAAATGTCTCGAACAAACGCTTATTCAAAACAAGCATGTCCGTTGGACCTTCATTTTTATACATCGACCAATCTGGCGCTACGAGGGGCATCAGGACTGGCACCGAATTCAAGAACTTTTGGGAGACAGGCAACGTACTGTTTTTTCAGGACATCACCATAGATATTCAAAATCTGTGATAAACGGACACGCGCATTACATGCTCGCAACAACCGGGGGAAGTAGTGACCTATCGGGCATCGAACAAGGCAAATTTGACCATATCCTCTGGGTAACGATGACGGACAGCGTTCCCGAAATTGCCAATTTGCTGCTTGATGGAATTCTTGTGGATGAGCCGGCAGAGATGCAATAATTAATTTGGAAACCCGAATTGAATTTTGACATCGAATTGTTTATAGAATTTTGATGCGAATCCGGGGAAAGGAAAGCCACAGCAAGCGCCGGAAACCATATTAAGATCAGATACAGAATTCTTTGGCTTAACTGAAACACGATTAACATTCATAACGAAAACGAATATGACTTTCAAAATTTGCACAATCGGTTGTGGCAGCCTCGCCACGAGCCAGCACGGACCGGCGTTCGTGAAATATGCAACATCGCATCCGCAAACTGAATTGACCGCGTGCTGCGATTTGGTTGAAGAACGCGCCAGGAGCTACAAAGAAAAATTCGGCTTCAGGCGGTACTATACCGATAACGTCGAAATGCTCAATCGGGAAAAGCCCGACGCAGTGTGCCTGATTGCCCCGGTGGATTTGACATGCGAATTGAGCTGCCAGATCCTCCAAATGGGGTATCCATTGTTGGTGGAAAAACCGCCCGGCAGAACACCCGAAGAATTGGGCCGGATGATCGCCGCCGCCGAATCGACTGGCGCTATCACCCAGGTATCATTCAACCGTCGGTACGCACCGCTGATTCGCGAAATAAAAAGCCTGCTTGCCGGGCAACTCGCTGATCGCCCGATTCAATATCTCCGTTACGATTTCTATCGCTACAATCGAATGGATGCGGATTTTTCGACCACCGCAATTCACGGCATCGACGCGGTCCGATTTCTGACTGGATGCGACTATGAACGAATTCAGTTTCACTATCAGCAATTCCCGGAGTTGGGTTATCAGGTTGCCAATATTTTCATGGATTGCAAAATGACGTCGGGCGCCGTCGCGCACCTGAATTTTTGTCCGATTGCCGGCGTTACTATTGAACGCGCTACGATAAACGCGCTCGATCACACTTTTTTTCTGGACACGCCGATCTGGGGTGAATTCGATTCGCCCGGCAAAATTTTGCATTTCCAAAATAATCAGCTCAAACTCGAACTCTCCGGCGATGAATTGCCTGAGGGCACCGAAACTTTTGAGTTGAGCGGCTTTTATGGTGAAAATGCGGCATTCTTCGATGACCTGAGAGCGGGACGCCGGCCGGCATGTGATTTGAAGGACGCACGGCAATCTGTTGAAATTGCGCATTGCATCAGGGAAAGGAAAGACGCATATATCCGATCTTGATCCCTGATTTATGGAATACAAACATTCTTATATTCATTTTAAACATCCGGCGAGACGAGAATAATAGTCAGATCGTTCCCATTTCAATATTCACACCGCATTTAAAAATCTCACCCGAAAAAATTGGGATCAGCGCATCTGGTCGGCGAATATAATGAATTGCGCGTTTCCGGCTCGGTACCTCGCCACAGCTTGAGCGCTAATTAAAAACCCGGAAGGCAGTCCAGACCGCCGATTGACTATTCGTAATCCATTCACCAAACCGGGGAGTTTATAAATCCGTGGAAATAGCCCATGACTGAGGCATTACAATTGCTTGTAATCCCTCAGTGACTGGTTTCTAAACCCCCGTTTGGGAACCCAAGGGGCACTGTAAACGATGAAAAGAACCAATATCTGAGGCATTACCTGACATGCGTAATGCCTCAGTTATGGGAAGGGAAATAGCCTTTCAAAGATTTTGAACCTTTGAAAGGTTAACTTATGCTGCCAATTACTGAGCGATTACTGACATGCCTATATTTTTCTTGACATTTTGGATATTTATATTTAATTTATTGAGTGAAGGTCATTGATGTTATGAAAGATGTGCATGACAAAATTGTGCGTGAAAAGCAAACGACTGTCAATTCGGGTAAAATTCCGTATTACACGAACTGACACTCGTTGCTTTTGATAATCCTAATTTGGAAAATACTAAGGGGGTATTAGCCGATGAAACCGGTTTGGAAAGGCAACATTGCACTGGGCAGCATCGAAATCGCTGTAAATCTGGTATCTGCAGTTTCCACTCGAAATCTGGCGTTGACATTGCTCCATCAACCATGTGCGTCCAAAATCAAACATAAGCGAGTTTGTCCCCTGCATGGCGACGTCCCGGCAAACGAGATTATCAAGGCTTATTTTTATGAGCAGGATAAATACATTCCGCTTGACGGACATGATTTTGCCAGTATCGAGCTGGGTACTCAGAAATCAATTTGTTTATCGAAATTTGTAGATATTGAGGCGATTGAGCCTATTTATTTCAATAAAACATATTATTGTATTCCTGATGGACATATTGCCGCAGAAAAATATGCGCTGTTACGCAACGCGCTAAAAAGGAAGCGGAAAATTGGGATTGCCCAGATAACATACAATCGAAAAGAATCAATCGTTGCACTGTGGCAAAGGAAACGGGCGATCGCATTATCCACGCTGCATTATGAGAATGAAATACTTCCGCTTTCAGGCTTCGAAGTATTGCAGACGAGTGCACCGCGCAGCCGCACTCAATTTGATGAGATTGACAAATTAATCGAAATCGCAATTGACCGATTTAATCCGAGGCAGTTCCGGGATCAATTTTTTATTCAATTGATGGAATTGATCAGACAAAAAATCGATTCATCAAAACATGAAAAATTTTCACAAGCAAAAGCCGAATCGATGGATTCAATCAAATCAGTTGGCAGCAAAAAGCAACGAACAGTGGTGAACGCCAGAAAGAGCATGGCTAAAGTTGCCGAACCCGAACTGGCGGATACCGGGAGTGTTTGAGCGTTCTGATGAAACCAGTTGAGATAAATTCGCCGCAAGTGAAAGTGATGACATCGAAGACCAACGTTTTCATGAATCAATCGGTTGTTTTTACCGGGCAGCTTTCTTCGATGACCCGCAAGGAAGCGCAGAACCTGACACGACAGCTTGGTGGAGCCACGCCCCCCGCTTTGGCTCGCAACACGACGTACCTGGTCATCGGAAATGGGGGATATCTAAAAAAAATTACCAGAAGTCAGAAACTCAAACGCGCCGAAGAACTGAACGAGAAGGGTGCGAAAATAAATATTATTTCTGAAAATTTATTCCTGGAGATGGTCGGTCTTGATACAGAATATAAGCTTGAAAATAAATACTATGTGCTCTCCGACATTATCAAACTCTATCCCAACCTGCGCAACGACAGAATTCGTTATTTTCAGCGATGGGGATTGCTGAAACCTGCTATCAAAACCAATACGAGTCAGTATTTTGAATTCAAAGATTTGTTGATTTTTCGAAAAATCGATGGATATTTGAAACAGGGAAAACCTCTGTTGGCAATCGCAAAAGGGCTTCGTAACCAAATTGCGCCGATAAAGCAACTCAGGCTGCCTTTCGAGGAGGAGCTTCCCAGGGGCAGAATTTTGGAATTCAGGCAACCATCGGCACCGCAAAAAAGCGTCGAAGAATGGTACGATATCGGTTACGAAAATGACACAACTCCCGAGACGTATGACAAAGCGATTGATGCATATAAAAACGCATTGAAACTAGATCCGAATTTCGTGCCCGCTGCGATCAACCTGGGGAATATTTATTATGAAAAGGGCGAAAGGGAAAAGGCGCGCGATTTGTATCTGCACGCGCTGAAGCTGGAACCTCATAACTATAAAATATTCTTCAATCTGGGCAATCTCTACGATGATTTGAATGATTTTTCAACTGCGTTATCGTATTTCAATCAGGCGATTCAACAGCAGCCGCTCTATGCCGATGCGCATTTTAATATCGCAATCGTTTATGAAAAAATTGGCATGAAGCAGGAAGCGCAAAAACACTGGAAACTATATTTGAAAATCGATAGCTGCGGTGAGTGGGCAGAAATTGCCAGAGAGCATTTGAAGGAATCATAGGAAATTGTGCCGGCAGCATCGGGCGCAAAAATGCAAGGAATTGCATTGAAATTTTCAAGGTTCTATCATAATTCATACAACGCTGTCCGGAATCGCATACCCTGAGACGAGAAACTGCCTCATTCTGAAGTCCGGAATGGCTTTTGAGGATTCGAACACGCCACCGGATTTTTCCCAATAATTTTTATGGCGGAGTAAATGCTACCTGATTACCGTCAATAGTATAGAATCCGAAGCTAAACCAACTAAAGGAGAAACTCATTATGAAAACAAATACCAAATTACATATAATCAGTTTGTTCGTATTGCTATTTCTTTTCATGCAATTCCAGCCGGCACAAAGTTTGGCTTGCACAGGCAAAATCAGCGGTGAGATAACTTACGACGGAGATCTGGCAGAATCGATCGTTGTGATGGCAGTCAGAATTCCGCCGACACCGGAAAAGCTGTATTATGCGACAAAACTTGAATCACCCGGACCGTATGAAATCTGCGACCTCCCGGAAGGCATCTATGTTGTGAGCGCCTTTATGGACGTCGACGGGAGCGAAGGACCGAATCCGGGAGAACCTGTCGGGCTTTTCATGGAATTCATCATGATCGAAGGCGGTTCTGAATTTGAAAACGCGAATATCAGTTTGCAGGAACTGCCGGCAGGAATGGGATCCATCTCTGGCAAAATCAATTATTTCGGAAATAAAACCGGACCGGTGAAAGTCATCGCGATTGGGCTTTCGTATACACCGTTCAATTACACAATGGTCGATCTCTCAGTCAATAATTCATTCACTATCGATAACCTGATGACCGGCAGCTATATGCTCTTCGCTTATCTCGATGTGAATCGCGACGGGCTGCCCTGGCTCAATGAACCGTTCGGGGCGGAGACTGATTTGATTTTTGTCATGGACGGAGCCGATACGCCGAATCAAACGATTACGCTGATCGATCCCGAATCGCATTCCGGCTCGATATCGGGGCAGATCACTTACGATGGCACGCGTTCGGGTCCGGTGTACGTAACCGCCATGGGTTTGACATTTACGCCGATGATGACAACCCGCTTAAATAGCGGCGAAACTGAATTCCAACTGCTGAAGCTGGCGCAGGGTGACTATGGCGTGATGGCGTTTATTGATGTGAACGGAGACATGCGCCCCAATGCAACGGAACCCATGGGATATTTTACAGACGGTTTTGTGACGGTCACAGAAGGTTCCGAAACCGCCGGGATTCATATAAAGCTCATCGATCCGCCGGTGGGGCAGGGAGTTGTCAAAGGAACAATTACCTGTGACTTTTTCAGCCTTGGCAAACCAAATACGTGCCACAATATCGTGGTTCAGGCGATGGGGCTTTCGGAAACACCGTTGGTGTCTACTAAAATCACTGACTACGGTGAATATGAATTGGCTGGATTAACGACCGGGCTGTATTTCATAATTGCTTACGAGGATATGAACGATAATGGGCTGTACGATCTTACGGAACCGATCGGCTTATTCCAGGGCAATCCGGTCATCATCATAGAGCAATGGCAACGCAACGATGTTGACATTGCGATTCAGGATCCGACCACAGCGACCGGATCGCTTTCCGGGACTATCACGTACGAAGGACCACGAAGCGGCGCAATTCATGTATATACCATCGGATTGTCGCACACGCCATTCCAAAGTCAGGTTATCAACGAACCCGGAGCATATAAATTTACCGATTTGGCGTTGGGCGTCTATTATGTGATGGCATATATGGATGCCGATAGCGACGGTAAGTACGATATCGGGGAACCGCTGGCATTTTATACCGGTGTTGCTACGGTTGTTGGCGGATTCGAAAAACAGGGTGTTGATTTAACGCTGTACGACAAAGGCACGGGTTCGATTTCGGGCAATGTGGTTTACGATGGCGAAGAGTCGGGCAAAATTTACGTGGGTGCTTTCGGATTGTCGAATACGCCTATCGCCAAGATTTCACTGGATACACCGGGAGCTTACACCCTCGACGGACTCTGCAAGGGACGTTTTGTGGCGTGGGCATTTATGGATTTGAACGGGGATAAGCTGCCGGGCTTGTACGAACCGTTCGCCATCACCAGCCAGGTTATTCATGTCGAGGACAGCCTCGAAACCGCAAACGTTAACCTTGTATTAAGCACATTCTATCCCACCGATGTTGATGATCAACTGGCGATGGAGGCGATGCCACAGCGATTCCAATTGATGCAAAACTTCCCGAATCCCTTTAATTCCAGTACGCTCATCCAATATCAGCTTCCTGACGCATCGCGGGTAACGCTGCGAATTTTCAACATGCTTGGCAGAGAGATTCGAACGATGGTGCTGGGACAAAACGCAGCGGGTACACATCAACTTGCCTGGGATGCCAGGAGCAATAGCGGTGAGGAAGTCGCCAGCGGTTTCTACCTGTATCAAATCGAAGCCGGTGAATTTAAAGCGATGAAAAAATTGCTGCTGGTGCGTTAAGCTTCGGATGCCTATTCAGCAAAAATGCCTGAATTAACTTCGCATTCAGCAACCGGAGATAATAATTGATCATGCGCCCGCAGAATGAAGCCAATTCACAGAAAACCCCTGTATGAAAATCGTCATTCTGCGGGCGTTGACATTTGTTCCTCAACGATGCTGACGAACAGGCTATTTCCCGCTAAATTCAAAAACAGGGGAAGTTTTGCGTTGGGCAATCCCCTTTTTCGTAGATTCAGTCCTTTTGGTGGGAACTTATTGCAATCTAAAAAGTTATCAGTCACTTGCACGATTTGCTTTTTGATTACAAAATATCGGGACGATGTATTAACAGATACTGGACTTTCACCTGAATCAGAAAACCGACTATGCGACTGGACATCATACCTTATCACCCTCAAAAAGAACCGGAGTGGGACGAATTCGTAGGTCTTTCGAATAACGGCACTATTTTCCATACCCGAACCTTTCTCAGCTATCATCCGCCAACGAAATTTGAAGACAGATCTCTGATTTTCCAAAAGGAAGGGAGAATTTTAGCTGTATTTCCCGCCACCATCTGGCAATTAAACGAGCGGAAGATTTTATCATCCCATCGCGGGGCATCCTACGGCGGCTTCGTGGTAAAATCACCTCTTTCCGTTCGCGATGCCTTCAGGCTGGTTGAATCGCTGCAAACGTACGCGAAAGCAGAGGGATTCGACGGTATCGATCTGACACCACCGCCGCAAATCTATTTCAAAAAGCCGTCGAATTATATTGATTTTGCGCTCATTAAAAATGGTTTCTGCTATCGAAAGCGGGAAATCTCCAGCGTGATCCAACTCGATTTCAGCGCGGCTGAGATATTGCAAACATTCAGTCCGGAATCGCGTCGGGCAGTGCGCCGGGCGAAGAAGCTGGGTATCACCATGCGCGAAAGCGACGATTACGAGGCGTTTTACAATATCCTCAAAAACAATCTGAAGATGCGCCACCATGTAACTCCCACGCACACACTCGATGAGCTATTGTTGTTGAAAAGGCTGTTTCCGACAGCCATAAAGCTTTTCGCTGCCTACAAAGACGATGTGATGGTCGCGGGTGTGGTGATATTTATCTGCAATTCAGACGTTGTGCTGGCGTTTTACATCAGTCACGATGAGCAATACCAGCGCTTCCGCGGCGTGAATTTCCTGTTTCACAGAATCATCCGCTGGTCAATCGAGAATGGCTTCAAATTCCTGGATTTCGGAATTTTTACGGTGGATATGGATCCCAATTGGGGACTGGGGCGTTTCAAAGAAAGTTTCGGCGCCCAGGGGATTTTTCGGGATTCTTTCCAAATTTTTTTTTGATGTGACTATGAACGGTGAAATCCCAACACCTATGCAATGATATATTTGGCGCAGAGCGCGATGTTAGCCTGGACTTCGATGGCTTGCACTCAATCCGGTTTCGTTTCACTCGACATTTCAAAATCCGATGAAAATACTCCATATCGCACCCATAAATACCGCGGGGGTACCGCTGGCACTTGTCAGGGCGGAAAACGCAATTGGTATCCAAAGCCGGCTAATCACCTTCCATCGCCATCCGCGTGATTTCGGGGAAGATATTTGCCTCGATTTACCGCTGTTCGATTTTTGGGGTGTGCATCTCGCCAAAAAGCTGTTTTCACCGTCTGAACGTGTAGCCGTACGTTACGATGCGAAACTTCCAGAGACTATCCCCCCAACATGGATTCCCGGTCGGATCGAGCACACCCTGATCAGGATGAGGGAGAGGTTGTGGCAACCGAGAATCGAGCGCGCAATAGCTGACTACGACATTGTCAGTTTCGATGTGATTCAGTTGGATGGGGGCATGGGATTCTATCGAGACGGGCGGATCATTCGGCAACTCAAAAGCGGAGGCAAAAAAATTATCTGCTGCTATACCGGCAGCGACCTGCGCGTCAGGGGAGTTATTCCTGAAATCGATCATATCAGCGATTTAAACGTTTCGGTGGAATTTGACCACCAATTTCTGCATACGAATCTGAAGCATGTTCCGTTTCCTATCGAGCCGGATCAATACGGACGTGCCGGCGCGCAGAATGGTGAAACAGTCCTCATATCTCACGCACCCACAAACCGGCAGGCGAAAGGCAGCCACATCATCATCCCGATTGTGCGTGAACTGGAAAAGGAATATCCGGTCAAACTGGTTCTGATTGAGAATTTGCCGTATCACAAAGCGCTCGAATTGAAGCGCCAGACTCAAATTTTTATCGATCAGATTGGTAACCTGGGCTATGGCATCAGTTCGCTGGAAGCGTTGTCAATGGGGATTGCGTGCTGTTCGTGCCTCGCCCCTGGATTTGAAAATGCATACCCGGAGCACCCGTTCATCGTGATCGATGAACAAAATTTGAAGGAAAAATTAATCCCGCTGATCGAAAATGCAACCCTGCGCCAGGAGAAAGCGCGACAGGGCATACAATGGGTTCGAAGTGTGCATGATGCGAAAAAAGTTGTACAACGCATTCATCAATTTGCGGGAATCGGGGAGCGCCATTTTTCATGAATCAAAACCTGAATATCCTTTTTGTAAATTCGATCCTGATGTTTGCCGGCGGTGAAATCTGGATGTTGACCACCATGAAAGAACTTGAGAGGCGCGGTCATCGCGTTTGGTTGATGTGCAATGCCGGAACCGAATTGGAAAAGCGAGCCGGCAAGCTGGGGATCAATGTGATGCCGATTCGACTTCGCGGCGATCTCGATCCCTGGTCAATTTTCCGCATTTACAGATTTCTGGTGAAAAGCCGCATCGATCTCATATTAACGAATATGGAAAAGGAGCTTCGCCTTTGCGGCGTGGCAGCAAAGATGGCGGGAAAAATTCCCGTGGTATCTCGCCGGGGAATCGATTATCCGCTGAAGAATAACTGGCGCTATAAATTTACATACAATGTTCTGGCAACACAAATTGTTGCAAACTCGGAAAGCACCAGGCGTTCGCTTTTACAAAATGCACCCTGGCTGCTGGCGGATCGAATACGCGTCATTTATAACGGCATTGATCCCGAATTCTATAAATTAGAAAAAACAACGGATTTGCGTGCCGCCTTGGGCTTGCCTCCGCATGCACCCATTATCGGTTTTGTGGGGCAACTGAATGAACGCAAAGGCATCCATGAATTGCTGCCGGCGTTCAGTCGGTGTGTGCGGGATTTCCCGACGGCGCAGTTGCTGCTCGCAGGGGATGGGGACTTGCGTGAGCATATCCGGCAATTTGCTATCCAAAATGAGCTTCAGGGAAATATTCACATCGCGGGATTCCGGGATGATATTCCGAATATCATGCGCACGATCGACATGCTGGTGTTGCCATCCAGATGGGAGGGATTCGGGATTGTGTTGATCGAAGCTATGGCAGCGGCGAAACCGGTCATCACCACCAATATCAGCAGTATGCCCGAAATCGTCGTTCACGGGGAGACCGGACTCATCGTCGAAGCCCGGAACGCAATCGAATTATACGAAGCCATGCATCAACTTATCGCCCAACCGGAAACTGCGCGACAGTTGGGGCAAAACGGGCGTGAACGGATTCTGCGTTATTTCACGCTCTCAGAGATGACGGATCAGTACGAAAATTTATTTAATGGATTGGTAGAAACCCGCACCTTTGAGGCGGGAAAGGAATCTGGTTGACTTTCTGGAATCGAATTGAACAACTTCTGAAAAATAAGGGGATGCGCATTTTAGAACTCCTCATCGGCAAAACGCCGGTGCATCCCGAAGATGTCGATAAGCTGCGAATCAAACATATTTTGGTGATTCGACAGCACGATCAGTTGGGCGATTTTTTGCTTTCAACACCGGTTTTGAGAGCACTGCGCGAGCACTTTCCCGCGGCGCACATCGCGTTGCTGGTGAGAAACTATACAAAAGCTGTGGCTTTGCACAATCAATATATCGATGAATTGATTGTCTTTCAGGAAGTCGGGCACAACTGGACATTTGCATTGGCAAAAATCTTTCTGAAGCAAGTGTTTCGCCGACGGGATTTGACCATCGTGCTAAACACAGTCTCGCATTCAGTCACCAGCGACCTGTTTGCCCTGTTCAGTCGCGCACCGTTTATTTTGGGATCGAGCCATGTGACATTTCCCGGCTGCAAACGAAATTTTCTATATAACCTGCTGGCGCCGTATCGGGAAGAAATTCGCAACCAATCGCAACGAAATATGGATGTCGTGCGCTATCTGGGCATTGATACGGCTGATGCCGGGGAACATATCACGCTTCTCGAAGCGGAAAGGAAATGGGCGCAATCCACGTTGGTTGATGCCGGTATCAATCCGAATGACCTGATCATCGGCGTCCATCCGGGGGCGGGCAAACTGGGGAATCGTTGGCGTCTCGAAAATTTTGCCCTCGTCGCCAATGAACTGCACCGAAACCTTCACGCAAAAATTGTGATCAATCACGGCCCAAATGAAACGTTGCTGGCAGACATGCTCATCGACTGCCTGCAATTTCAGCCTGTTACGTTTGGTAAATTGGCGCTGCGGGAATTGGCAGCGATTATTTCGAAATACGATATTTTTATTTGCAACGATACCGGGGTGCTTCATGTGGCGGCAGCGGTTAAGACGCCTCTGGTTGCTATTTTCGGACCCACCGAATCCCGCGAATGGAAACCGATTGGTGACAAATTTCTCGCCATTCAGGCTGCCGACGGAAGGTGCGACTCAGTGAGCGCCAGGGATGTACTCGCAGCGGTTGAAATGCTTCTGGGAGATAATCCAAAGCTGAAATGAGGTCGCATTCCTCACCGGCATACGTGCAACGAGCGGCGATGACCGCTATTTTGCCTGCTGCCTGATACGCCAAACATGAATTTGCCCTGCTTCATCTCCCCCCGATTAATCTTACTCGATTCCCAGGTCAAGCAATCGATTCGCATTTTTCCAGGTTATTTTCTCAAACGCCTCTGTTGCTATCGATTTCGTACGTTTCAATTTTCGAAAATACTCGACAATCGGCAAATCCTGCGGCACGTTGGCGATGTCCGTCCCCCAGTACAATCGATCCTGAAATTCTTCCATAAACTGATACCCAAATTCCGGATCGCGGCTGATGGCATTGAAACCGCTGCCGGCTGAGAGATCGCCATGCAGGTTCGGATAATTGCGCATCAATTCCACCACGCGCCCGGGAGTTACCTTGCCGCCAGGATAACCACCGCGGGTTTCCTCAGTCACATCGGCGCTGATTTCCGCCCAGAATGGTTGCGAATGGGCGAGTAAAGTCAGCCTCGGGAATGCTTTCAATATTTTTTCCAGGCGCGGCAGTCCGAGATCATCATAGCAGCCGTAAATCGCGCCGATGCGTTGAGCGATGTGAAACGTAAGCGGTAGTCCGACGTCTTCAACCTGGGCGAAAAAATTCATATTGAGGGGATCGTCGAAGGGAATGTTTGCAAAATACTCTCCGATGCCTTTGCAGCCCATCTCTTTATAGGCTTCGAGCAGCGGCAGAAAGTTGGCGTCGGTATCGTTTCGCAAAAAACGCGGATCAAAATTACAAAACGGGATCAGCCGATCTGGAAATTGGGCGCACATTTCGAGCGTCTCTTCAGGGGTCACAATCGTGTATCGGTATTCCGGACTCACAGCGGACATCACCACTGCCCTGTCGATGGCGTGCGCATCCATGGTTTCGATCAACTGCGCCGGTGTCGGATATAAAGAACCATTGAAGCGGGTGATTTTGGGATGGCGTTTTTTGCATGCATGGACGTGAATATCGATAAGCATTATTCGCTCCTTTTCTGTTTCTTGTAATTGCCGTGCTGGAAAGGATTCCGAATTGACAGGCACAGCTTTAGAACATCAGAATGGATGGAAATTAGATTGTTCCCTCGATTGCTACAGTTGAACTGCCGTCGCCCTTTTTGTTGACTGCGATTCGCACCGGGATGCGACGGGTCAATTCCTGCACGTGACTGATGATACCCACCCTGCGACCGGTCAGGCGCAAGCTTTCAAGGGCATCGAGTGCTATTTCCAGCGTCTCGCTATCCAGTGATCCGAATCCTTCATCGAGAAAAAGTGCGCCAAGCTTTGCGCCCCCCTTGCTGAGCTCGGAGAGTGCCAGCGCCAGAGAAAGGCTTGTCAGAAATGATTCGCCGCCTGAAAGCGTTTCCACCGGGCGCTCTTCCCCGGCATTCCATGTATCGACGACGACCATTTCCTTCATGTCCTTGACTCTCAAAACATAGCGGCTGGTCAATTTTTTCATCTGCTGATTTGCAAATCGGATCAGCAGATCAAACATGCTTTTCAAGGCGTAATCGCGCAGCTTGTTCGCGCCAATTACATCATTTAACTTGTTCCAGCGCTCATATTCAGCCGTGGCTGTTGTCAGTGCTTTTTCCAGATTTTTATAACGATCAAAATTTTGTTTTTGGTTGGCTAATTTCTCGTTTGCCTTTCCGATTTCAGAATTGGTGTCCTGGATTGACAACTCGAATTTTTGTTCCTGTTCTTGAAGGGATTTCAGGTGTTCCGGGTCGAAAGCCTTCTCCTCAAATTCTTTCTGAAGCTGGTGCATGGTTTGTTCAACGGAATATCGTTGTTGTCGGTAATCCTGCAAAGCGTTTTCGCTTTGATGCAGCCACTGCGCGGTCCTGATAGCATTTTGATGGGCTTCGATGGAATCGAAACCGGCTGCCTTTACCTGCTCGAGATACGCATCCCGAGCCTCTTCGAAGCGTTTTTGACTTTTTTCATGTTGCTGGCGCTGCTCCCGTTGCAGCGATTCAAACTCGGCTTTCTGCTGCTGAGTCGCCTGGAATTGTTTTTGCGCCCGCGTGCGCTGATCCTCGGCTGTCTGCAGGTGTGCATCGAGTTTTTTTCGCGCATCCTGTGGGCTCAATCCGCCGGTTTTTTCCGCCACCTGTGCGCGCAAATTTCCGGCTTGATGGCGGTATTGGTCGATTTCGCTTTTCAACTGCTCGAAGCGCTGCTTCATCTCACCAGCAGTCTTCTCATTTTCAGTGATCTGCGTTTGGACTTTCGCTAAATCCTGTTTGAGCTGTGCCAGTTTTTTGCTGAATTGCTCGTGGGTTTCAAGCAAGCTCTGCAATTTTTTCAGGCTGGCTTCGGGATCACGCCCACGAAATTCGGCTGGGAGTTGTGTTTGTATATCCTGTGAAAGCTGTTCAATCCGCTGGCTGGATTTTTTATGCTGCATAAGCAGATCAGTTCGTTCCTGCGTCAATTTTTCAATATCGGTTTGGCAATGCGACTGCTCGATTTCCTTGCCCGAAAGCGCGGCTTTCAGATCGAGCAATTCATTCTCGACTGTCCGACCGCGTTCGAGAGCCTCGCGAAAGCGCTTAGCAGCCTGTTCGCACTGCTGTATTTCATCTTTTATAAACTGGCTGGAGACCGGCTTGTCGTGAAAGTGTGTCATCCATTGGCGAGTGCATTGATCCATCTCATTTTGCAGGTCATCGAGTTGTTGGTGCAAGCTTTTCGCGTGAGTCTCATGCTGCTCCTGCACTGCCAGCAATGCAGCTTTCGCGTTTTCGAGCCGCTGGAATTCATCCTGCCGCTGCTGATACTCTTTTTCCGCTGCCAGCAGCTTTTCCCGGATTTCATTGATCCTGGCTTCAGTCTCTGGCTCTGCTTTATCTGCCCAGGGATGATCTTTAGACCCGCATACCGGACAGGGTTTTCCGGATTCAAGGTGCTCCTTGCGAAGGTCAGCGGCGTGGGCAGAGAGGGCAATGCTTTTTTCTTCCTGTTTCAATTGCAGTTGCAGACTCGCGATTCGCGAAAGCTCCTGTTCAACACCGCTGCGTTCCGTTTCAGCGGATGCCAATTTTTGATTGATTTGCTGAAGTTTCTGATTATCGGCTTCTATTTGTTGCGACAGCGATATCGCTTGATTTCGATTTCTTTCATAATCGAGAGCCACCTCCTGCAGCGGCTGCAGCCGGTTTCTACGCAATTCCCATGCGCCTTCATCACCTTGCGCAAGAATGGGCTGCATGTCCTTTGAAATCAGTTCATTGCAATGTAGAAGCCGCGCGCGTTTTTTGAGCAATTGCTCATATTCGGCTTTGAATTGCGCCTGCTTTGCCTTCGCATCATCAAGTTGAACGCGTTTGGCTTTGCCTTCTTTTACTGTTTCGTCCAGCGTGTTTTTGGTTTCGCGCAAGATTGCCATGTTTTGGCTCACTTGGGCAATGAGCTTTGTCGGTTCAGGCGGAAGCGGTGTTTTTAAGAGGGTTTCCTCTGCCTGCGTGATCCGTGACTGGAGTTGCGTTTGCTGCTCGCGCCATTCTTTGAGGTTTTGCTCCGCCAGTCCGATTTCCTTTTGCAGGCGGGCAAGTTCAATTGATCGTTTTTGGGCTTCGTCTTCAAGACCAGCGGCTTGCGTTTCTTCGCGAAAGGCAACTGAAATCAGCTCCGACTGTTTCGCAGCGGACTCCTTCAATTGCAGATAGGCGGTTTCATATTTTTCCGCTTCAGCCCGATGCTGAGTTAAGGTTTCCTCTGTCTTCGCCAGTTGCTCTGATGTGGTTTTGCGTGCGGCTTGAATGTCATCGAGATTCGCCTGTTCGATATCGAATGATTTTTTCGGTGTCAATAAATCGGCAGCGGAACGCGCCTGCTTGAGTTCTGTCTCCAGACTTTGCATTTCAGCTTGCCTGTCCAATAATTTCGAATGCCGCTCTTCAGCAGCTTTCAATTGATTCCATGCATTGGTGCGTTTCGATTCGGCTTCGCGTTTGCGGCTCACTTCGGTGCGCTGTGCCTGCAAAGCGGCTAATTCTTTTTTCAACTTTGATAATTTTTGTTCGGTAGCTTCAATTTCTTTTTTATCGCTCTTATCAATCGTCTCCAGGGACGCCTTCAATCGCTCGTAGGCTGAGCGCACCTCAGCCAGTTTTTGATTGAGCACTTCCCGCAATTCATCATAAATTCCCATACCGGTTGTGCTTTCCAGCAACTGACGTTTATCGTCGAGTTTAGCCTTGAGAAATGCGGCAAATTCGCCTTGCGCAAGCAGCACGGAGCGTCGGAATGAATCGAAATCCAGACCGAGGATTGAGACTATCGGATTGTTTTGCTTTTTGTCATTCAGGAGATGCCCGGTTTCGGCATCAATCAATTTGACGGAAGACGATAGACAATTGCTTTTCGAACGCTTGACACGCCATTCGGAAAGATACCGCTTGCCATTGGCTTCGAATAGTACTTCGGAATAACCCTCGCTGCTGCCCTGGCTCAACAGGTTGTCCGGATTTTTGGCATCTTTCGAGTCGAGTCTGGGAGTTTTGTGATACAGCGCCACGGAGAGCGCATCTAGCAGTGTGGTTTTGCCGGAACCGGTGGGACCCGTGATCGCAAACAGGGAGGTTTCACTCAAAGGGCTTTTTTCAAGATCGATGGAAACCTGTTCACGAATGCTATTCAGATTTTTAAGACTTAACCGCAGTAATTTCATTCTCCTGCCTCTATTATTTTATTTTTATGGCGCAAGTCCATCAGTTCGCTGAATGTTTTTTCAATGGCAGACAGCGCTGCGCGGGTGGCGTCATCATCAGGATCACCGTATTGCTCGATGTAAAATTGCCGGAAGATTTCTTCGGGTGATCGTGCAGTGACTTCTTCAGCCGATAGCCTGGACTCATCCTGTTGGTGCAGCAGTTGGGTTTGCACGGTGGCGACCTCACCGCCTTTTTCTGAAAATGCTTTGCGGATTTGATCGCTGATACCGATTCGCGGGATATCCAGGTCGATGATGACTTCGATCAATTTGCCCTCCCAGTCCCCGCTCTCAGCTTCGTGCATGATCTGGTCGAACGTACCTGTCACCTGAACCAGCGCTCGGAACACTGGCACGGTGATTGGATGCACCTCAAATGAATTATCCGCAACCAGATCGAAGAGAAAGATATTTTTTTCATGCCTGGCTTCTTTGAATGTCATGGGAATGGGTGAACCGGAATAAATAATAGGAGTTCCTTCCCTGGCGAACTGTTGCGGGCGATGCAGATGACCCAGCGCAACGTAGCCGGCTTCCGCGGGCAAATCATCGAGTGTCAGTGGATTCGATCCGCCAACCTGGATGATTTGTTCGCTTTCGCTGGTCTGGCTGCCGGACAGGAAATAATGCCCCATGATAATAATCGGTATCTCGTGGGGAAGATCGTTTATGGCTTCGCGGTACAGAATTTTGATGGCTTCGCGGTAGCGTTTCGCACTATCAACCTGACTTTCGAATGAGACGTGCGACAGAATTTCACCTTCGGGTACATAGGGTAAGGCGATGATGTTGACTTCTGTTCCATTTTTTTTAACGGGAACAACGACCTGCTTTTTATCTTCAGCAATATTTCCGATGACGTGCATTCGAGCGAGTTTTAGAAATTCCCGGGGTGCAGCCAGGCGTACGGCAGAATCGTGGTTGCCGGCGATGATTACCGCGGTTGTTGAGGTTTCCTGATAGAGGCGGAACAGGAAGTGGTAATATAAATCCATCACCTGTGCCGGCGGAATCGATGAATCGAAAACGTCACCCGCGCAAAGCAAAACATCGATCCGCTGCTCTATGATGGTTTGAAGCAGCCAATCCAGGAATTGTTTTTGTTCCGAAATGCGGGGACGATCGTAAAGTTTACGACCCAGATGCCAATCGGATGTGTGTAAAAAGCGCATTTATTTAACCAGGATGAATGAAGTGTTGGTGTCGTGAATTGATTGAGACTGCCCGATGATGATCAGTCGTTCCTGAGATGGGCAAAATAATAAATATTTGCTATTGAATCAAGAAAAATGTTTGATTTTGCGGGTCTGAAAAAATTTTACTTGCTTTTTTAAAAATATTTTATAACGTTACAGTGAAGTTAATTTTAAAAATGAAATAAACGTTCTCCGAGGAAAGCCATGCAAATCAAATACATTGATGGCAATCGATTACGGAATGCCATTCTCGCTGGTTCTGAAATTGTATTCAAGATGCGCAGTCATTTAAACAAAATCAATTTTTTCCCGATTCCGGATAAGGATACGGGTACAAATTTGAGCGCTACGCTCAGAAATGTGGTGGAGAATCTTCGCGGTTCGTCATCTGCTTCAATCGATCAGGTGAGTCAGAATCTGGCAGAAGCAGCTTTATTGGGTGCACAGGGCAACTCCGGAGCAATTTTAGCCCAGTTTTTCCAGGGATTGGCAGAAGAACTTGAGGGGAAAATTCAGGTTTCCGCGCGGGCATTCAGCCAGGCAGTGGAAGGCGCCGCTCAAAAGATTTATGAGTCCCTCGCGGCTCCGGTTGAGGGCACGATTTTAACCGTCATCAAAGACTGGTCCGCGGCTGTCAAAGCCTCCTGCCAGAAATCACAGGATTTTGTAGTCGTTTTACGAAATGCCTTGAACGAGGCAAAGGTCTCGCTGGCAGCAACCAGAGACAAAATTGATGTGCTGAAAAAAGCCGGTGTGGTCGATGCAGGTGCCCAGGGATTCGTGAACCTGTTAGAGGGGATCTCACTATTCATCGAGCAGGGTACTATCAAAGACCTTTTCAGGGATGGTGTGAGCGATCCGTATAACATGCCTTTGACGACATTCACCGATTTTGAAGCGGATATTTCACACCAGTTTTGTGTGGAGTGCCTGCTGGTGGCTAAAAATTTAAATAAGAAAGATCTCCAGGATCGTTTGGTTGAGCGCGGAAGCTCACTTGCAATTGCAACATCGAAACGGTTCGCGAAAATACACATTCACACCAATGAACCGGAAGCGATTAAATCGATATTAGGTGCATTGGGAGAGATGCAATCATTTCGCGTAAACGATCTGATCAAACAGCAGCAACATGCCTTGAGCGTCCAAAAACAAGCCAGGATTGCACTGGTGACCGATTCCTCATGCGACTTGCCCCACGAACTCATTACCCGATATCAGGTGCACGTGGTTCCGGTGCGCATTCATTTCGGTGATGAAACGTTCATTGACAAGCAGACGATCACCCCGCTTGAATTTTATGAAAAACTCCAGTCATCAGATATTCATCCGACCACCTCTCAACCGACGCCAGCGGATTTCAAAAAAATGTATGAACGCCTGGCAAAACGCTACGATGCCATCCTGTCAATTCATCTTGCGGATCGATTGAGCGGAACCCTCAAGGCGGCACAAACTGCGGCGAAATATATTGAAAATACCCGGATTGTCATTGTTGATAGCAAAACAACCTCATTGGCGCTGGGCTTGCTGATGGTTGAAGCCGGGGAAGCCATTAGCGCAGGGATGGACATCGATCAAATCGCCGAGAAATTGATGTCGATTGTCCGAAAATTGAATATTTTCATTAACATACCCTCTCTGAAATACCTGGTCAAAGGCGGTCGAATCAGCAAGGGCAAAGGCTTGATTGCCACAATCTTGAATATAAAACCGGTGCTGACGTTCGATGAAACGGGTGCCATCGCTGAGGTGACCAAAGCATTCGGACATTTCATGTCGCTGCGAAAAACCTTGAAGATGGTGAGGGAGGAGACCAAAGATTTGAAAAATGTTCGAATCGGGATCGTCCATGCCAACGCTATCGGGAAGGCGGAATGGGTTTCGAGGAAGTTGGCTGATCTTCCTAATTTGAGTTCAATCATCACTCACGACGTGGCGCCGGTGCTGGGAGTTCATGCGGGTCCGGGCACAATCGGGGTCGCTTACTGGGGCGAATAGCTTTCGAAAATAACGTGGCGTTGAAGCCACCATAAGGCGGCTGATCGCCCGGCATAAAAGACGCTCTTCAATACCCTGAAGAGCGTCTGCCGCTGATGGGTAATTATTTCAAAAACAGAAGTTTTTTCGTCTGCTGATATGCTCCCGCCTGCATGCGATACATATAGATTCCGCTGGCAACGCGAATGCCAGCATCATCTTCACCATTCCACAAAATTTGATGAAAACCCGGCTTTTTCTTTCCCGAAACCAGACTTCTGATTTTTTGACCCAATGTATTAAAAATTTCAATGTTAACCTGCGCTGCATCCGGCAATAGATATGATATCATTGTAGAGCAGTTGAACGGATTGGGATAATTCTGATTGAGTTTGAATGCAACCGGCAGTTCCATTTCAGCGGTGCTCAAATCGATATCCGTTACCAGTCCGTCATCAAACCAGTCGAAAATATTGGTGAAAAATTGCTTCTTCATGCCCGGCGCTGAATCTTCCACTCCTTCCAGCCCGAACGCCAAATAGACGAGGTGCGAGTTAACCTGCGAATTTTCATATTTTAATCCCGCACCAATTGAATCGGGCATCCAATTGAAAATCAACTGCGCTTCACCTGTGGCTTCGATCATGTCGGGCGAAGTATGTGTGCTGCCAGGATCGAGATTGAAAGAAATATCCGCGGTTAATGGCTCTTGTGCTATGGGATAAATTTGCTGCATGCGGCAGCTATCGGCAACATACCTGGCGTTTAGAGTGGCTGCAAAAAATGCCGAATCTTCAGATGTCCCGCTTTCAATCAAGTCAAAACCGATATTATCTCCTGACAGAAACAGATTGCCGCCGGCAGCCAAAAATGCTGAAATTGCAATCTGGTCATCTTTCGTCAGCGTTGAATCGCGGCTGTCACCCGTAAACCAGATGATGTTCTTATATTGCTCGAGTTCCGCTGCTGAAGGTGATCCCTTGACGGCGATATCCCACATTGCTGTTCTGATTTGAAGCTCCTCCAACGATTGCTGATAAAATTCCTGGCATTGTGCGCCCTGGTCGTCATCAACGATCAGCGTTGACGGGAAATTGAGGCGCAGGCGGAGGCTGTCGCGATTGGCGTAGTTGCCATCTGCCGTGATATGGATAAAAAATGTACTCGTATGCGGCATGGCGGATTCATTGACAGAGAAAACAAACGGATTTTCCAGATTGGAGCAATTCAGACCGCGTGGCAGATCCGCGAAGCCGGCTGTATCCTGAATAATTTGCAGTTCCGGATCATCGTTGGTCAACGTGACGGTTATGCCGGTACCATCGAGGCTGGAATTCACCAACGTTACAACGAGATTTACAGTTTCGCCGGCATCAGCCGTGCCGTTTTGGTTGCCCTGGCTATCATCGATAGCAAACGCCAGAAGTCTGATGTATGGCGCATCCAGATGAAATGTCGGTCGGTAGCCCATATCCGCCCGCGTTCCATCCTCATCCAGCGGGCTGAACGGATCGCCGGCGTCGATGCAGGGCGAATTCGGGGATAAATTGTAATTCGAATCCAGAAAGCCCGGATCGGCATCGATATTTCCCAGCCCCGGGAATCCGCCTTCGATATCGCAGTACGACATGTGGGCAGTGCCGCCGCCGACCTCCGCAATCGGTCCGCCTTTTATCTGCGTATTGCCCCAGATGATGTTATTACGAGCGGTGACGCTGCCGTACCAGACAAACATGGCACCCCCGCGACCGGCATTCGCCCCGGTGCCAGATGGCGCATCATTTTCGACGATGGTATTATTCTCGATGATAATCGGATAGGAACCGTTACCGATAACCCATATTCCGGCACCGCCGTACGCTTCGCCACCGACGTTTTTGCATATAAGATTATTCCTGATTTGTGCGCCGGAATAATTGATATCCAATCCGGCGCCGTATTCCGCCTGATTGGCAAACACGATATTTTCCAGAATCTGTGGATTGCCGCCGAAAGTGAGTAATCCGCCCCCCTGGACGCCACTCACGCCGGTTTTATTCAAGACGATGTTATTGGTTATAATGTTATTTTTAATCGTTGGGGACGAGTTGAAAATAAAGATACCGCCGCCGCCCCGCCAGTTATAAGCCGGAAATTGCGGGTCGATCCATTTCGTACCCATGCCCGAGGTGATTTTAAATCCCTGCAAAATGGCGGTGGAATCTTCCCCGGAATAGAAAACCACGCAGCTTGCAGTATCGGGATGCGAAGGCATGATCCCGAGAATGGTTGTCGCTTCGATCAATGACGGATCAGCGTTTAAAATATAATGACTGGCGACTGTAATATTTTTTCCCCAGAAATTTATATTTTCGGCGTATAATCCAGCCGCCACCAGAACCGTATCGCCTTGCTGCGCAATGTCGATTCCGCTTTGAATTGTTGGTTGATCGTCAGGTACGTTCACGGTGGTTGCCCATGAAGGCGTTTGAAGCAGAACGAAAAGAAAAACTATCCCCAACCACACATCGGCTGACTGACGCTCATGTTTGAATCCATGTGTAAAAAAGAAATTGGTTAATTTGAAGCAATTCATGACGCGCTCCTTTCGGTTATTGTTTTTAGAAATCAGCGTTGGCAGATTTGCACTCGCCAGATCTCGGTTATATTGTGAAGGATTGCAAGGGGATAAAATATCGCTGTTCCGGGAGCATTTCGCTTTTGATAGCGATTGCATTGACGGATTTCGATCCCCATACTGTGAATGAAACAACAGAAATATACAAAAACCAAAAGGCGATGTCGTCCGATCCTAGAAATTCGGACACATTTTTGGAAAGAAAATTTGATTTTTTCGGGATTATTTATTTCAGGCGTGCAGGAGTAAGTATAAGATCAATTTTGAATTTGTTTTTTAAATTCACTTGGCGTCATTCCGGTATACTTTTTAAAAACATCATTGAAAGTGGATTTCGAGTTGAAGCCCGATTCGTAAAGAATCTCGAGGATGGTTTTTTTTCGGCTGGCTGGTTCTTTGAATTTTTTCTTGACTTCTTCGATGCGATACCTGTTGATGAAATTGAAAAAATTTTGATTGAAGGAATCATTGATTACTTGTGATAGCCGCCAACTGGGCACGGATAATTTTTCTGATAGCTCATCAATGGTCAGGGAAGGTGTCAAATACGGCTTTTGAGTTTCCATGAAAGCGTTCAGGTCTTCGAGGTATTTTTGAAGTTCGGATTCCGGCAATTTTGAATTGGCATATTTCAATTTTTCATTTATCCCGGCGAATAATTCAGCCTGGTTCAAACCTTTCAAAACGATTACGGTTGTGAAGACCAGAAAAATTGTAATTGAAAACAAATCCAGCGAATTGATGAGAATTGCAATTTTTATGTTCAGCAGGCTCAGCGTTGCTCTCGATACCACAAACAGCCAATGCAGTGAAATCACTGCCAGCAGCGAAAACACCCACCCGAGGCTGAAGTTGTCAATAGTTGAATAGAGGTTCTTCAATTGCATTCGATAAACATGAATTGTGCGCAGCATGGCGATGATGTAAAACAGTATCTGCACGAAATTCATCAACCAGAATATCCGCCAGAAATAATTGCCCAGGATGACTTCGATGAATGTGCGGTTTTGTTCCGACGTTGAGATCTGGATTGCCACGCTGGTTGCTGCCAGCGCGACAAAAATTGCCGCCGGTATCAAATGAAGCAGGTGCGGCAATTTCAGCGCAAAGTCCTTGTAACAGAGCGATTTTATGTACAGATACAGCAGAGGCACCAGCATCAAAAATCCGGTGCCAGAGACATAATAGATATAAGGGAACTCATTATATGAAAGAATATCGAAGCGAAAAGAAAACCAGCGCAGGATTAAAAAAGCCTTTGTCAGCAAAAATGCAACGAGCAGATTTTTATTGATTGGATTACCTTTCTTCTGCCTCAAAATTACGATTGCTAATAAAATCAATTGGAATCCGGTTATTATGAGCACGATATCTGTGAGTAACGGAATCATTTGACGATTATCCTCCGGTGTTACCTATTAACATTCCGAAATTTTGTGCAACCATAATTATAAAAAATTCGGGCAAAAATACAAGGGAAAAATTAGCGGGAAGGTAATCGCTCAGTAATTGGCAGCATAATTTAACCTTTCAAAGGTCCAAAACTTTTGAAAGGCTATTTCCCTTCCCATAACTGAGGCATTACGCGGGAAGGGTAATTCCTTAGTTATTGGTTCTTTTCATGATTTGCAATGCCCCCAGGATTCCCAAACGGGAATTTGGGAACCAGTCACTGGGGGATTACCTTATTCAGTTTTTTTCTGCCTGCGCTTTGTTTCTGATTTCTTCGAAGTTGTTTTGTTGCTGTCATTCGCTTTGGTTGTCCGGGATTCCGGTGCGGCTTTTTTTCTATCGCTGTCCGGCTTGATTCTTCTGTCATTCTGTTGAACCGGTTGTTTTTTTGCCCTGTCGGATTCGACTCTCTTTTTTCGTTGCACCGGAATAGCAGGTTTCGGATTATCCGGTTTCTCAGGAATCGGCGGCTTGGTCCGAATTTGCTTTTTGGTTGAGGGATGTTTATCAGCCGCATTGTCATCTTTTTTCTTCGGATGCGTTCTGACATTCGGTGGAGGAACGTATTTTTGAACGGCTTTCTTTTTAATGTCCCGCCTTAGAACCGGTTTCTTTTCCGGAGTTTTCGGACGTTTGAAATGCAAAATCGGATCTTTGTTATCAACCCGCCGCTTCATACCAATATTGTCGTAGCCGTGCCGGTAATTCTTCGTTGGAGGTCCGGGAGCAATCCGCACGCGATCCCTTGGGGCATGCACACGATACGGTTCCAGGCGTTTGCGATATTTCCAGAATCCGAACGGATGTCTCGTTTTCAGGTAGATCGGATTATAATCCCAACTCACATCAACCCAGATTTGATAATGCACGCAGACATCCGTGTAGGGTCTGTACCTGCGATTCGCGTGACAATTGTAACACAAATAACGCGGGTAATACACCGGTGCGCTGACGTAAAGCACCGTGAAATCCTGGGTATAATAAATTGGCTCCGGGAAGACTGAAACGATCCGCAGGGCGATATCATCCATGGCTAAATAGGGATCGTAGGTCACATATTCGCCCTGTTCGTATTGATGAAACACACCTCGCCGCAGTGAAGGGTGCACACGCAGCCAGGCTGGAACGGGATGCGGATGCAGCGTGGCGACGGCTGAAATATATTCGATGCCTTCGGGTCCGTTGGCAACATACTGGAAACCGAAATAGTTGTCCGGAATACAATATGTTACGCCGCCTGAAATAAAGTTCGACTGAGTCGCTGCGAGTGGATAGAGCAGGTGCATCTGTCCTTCAGTATCAATATTGTACAGCGTAATGTAGCAGTCGCGGTCCGCTCTGAAAAAAATCGTAACCGGTTCCCCGGGCTGGTAAACCGCCCCATCTTCCCGCGCCTGCCAGACTTCGACCTGCAATGGCTCATCGGGATCAGAGAATCCGACTGGCGTAAACGGGCTGGCGCTGCGGGCTGTGGTCCAGCCTAGCAGGAGCAGCACAATGCATATTAATTTTAATATTTTCATGGTTAAGTTCCTTTCAATTGGTTTGACTTGCATGCTCGAAAGCGTCTTTCGCGGGTTTTGCCAATTCCGGGTTGCCAGGATCGATCTGGTATGCCCAGTCAAATTTCACCTGGGTGGGCGAGATTTGCGTCACGCGGAATTTCGCAAAATGATTATCACTCGTCCAGACAATATATGAATGTCCCTGAATCAATTCGACCCAGCCCAGCCTGGACCAGCCACTTTCCGGCGCATAATTAACGGCATCGAGTGTTTCGGTATATCCGAAATCCTGAATATTGGTTTCCGGGTGTCCGATATTCATATAATAGCCGTCATTTTGCCGATTATATTCAAAGTAAATATCCGTTGAATTCAATGCGTGGTGCTGAATCTGGTACCTCGAAAAATTGTAGCCGGCATCATTGGGATACAGGTTATAATCGTACAAAGTCACACCAAAACCTTCAGGTCGTGGTGTATCGAAAACCAGATCGGTGCTTAATTCGCTTTCGTTACGGCTATTGTCATACGCTGTGACTGCGTAATAATATGTCGTACCATTATCAACATCTGCATCAATAAAATAGGCGGAAGTGGTGTTGCCGATTTTTTTATAGGTTCCTTCAGCCGAAAATGAAAAATAGACATTATAGCCTGCCAGGTCTGATTCTGCATTCGGATACCACGAGAGATAAACTTTACCGTCACCGGTTACGCTTGTCAGACCACGCGGAATGGCAGGCGGGGTGTTATCGGGATCGGTGACATCCTCACAATTCGTGAAGAGCAGCATTGCAGATATAATATTGAGCAACACGAAAATTCGAAATATCATTATAGTTCCTTTCAATGAGTGAATTATTAGCGCGGGATAATCAAGACATTTCAAAATACAATTATCACGCAAGATTGATTCTGTATTATATATACAGACTTGCGACCGGATTATTCCCGTTGAAGAATTGTTTACGAGCAAAAGCTGTTCGCGTTGCCTGGTAAAAGCGAAAATTTAACACAAGGAATAGATTAAGCGGGTGAAGAGATGCAATGGAAAGGATAAAACAAAAAATGCAGAGCTTAATTATCCTATTTTGCTCCGCATCGGAATTACCTTCTGACAACTGAAATGGCATTCGAAGCGAATTCATCGATAATTTTTTCTGCAATTACTGAATAGATATGTCGTTTAAAATAAAATCCTTTTTCAATGTTATCACGAAAATTAGCAAAACGGTCATCCTGGTTTGCTTCAATTGACGTTGAGGTTGTACGCAGATATTTCTCCTCGAATGATGATTCGTGTGCCATTTTACGTATGGCTGGGTGACGGTTTGAATTTATTGTTGGTATCACCTCCTCCAATATTTGTAGTACGCAGGCAAGGAAAGTCCGCAACGGGCTAATAAGCAGCCTTTATAATCGGGTGCTTCCCTTGCCCACGATTGATGATGAATGGCTCAGAGAGAACGATTGCGTTTGTATGATGTTCCTGACAGGATGCGCCTTTCAATGGCGCCAGTGAATTGATCAAGCACATAGAGTATTTTATGCACTGCGAATACCCGAATAATTTACTCGATCGTGCCAGGCAAGTAGTATTCTCGGCGAAATCAGCCTGATAGTATCGTATCCAGTTCTTTTTGAAATTTTTCGCCCTGGTGGCTCAGGATTGTCATGTTATCGGTTTCACTTTCAACAAAATGCTGCATCACAAGATTCAGTTCTGCGATTAAGTTCGTAATTTCAGGAACAGCATCACTACCGGATGGAAGCCCTGATTTTGTTTCAAGCGCAGAAATTCCGTTATCTGATTGCTGAATCGCATGTAACAAATTCATTTTTTTTGAATTCGTTGAGAAGACCTTCTGAATATCGCCGTTTTCTATGAAGCTTCTTTGCTGTTGAGATAATTCAAACAAATGATTAGCGATTTCGAGTTGGTGGTTAATATACTCAAGTAAAGCCGGTTCAATATTTGCGATAGTTATGTTTTTCATATACGATTCCATTATCTAAGATTTGAGACCCGGACTACCCGTTTGTTCCGCCATATTCTCGGATCTGCAATGTCATCTGTTGCTGTCACAATATTAGAAATAACACGGTCTGCCCGCTGTTCAGGCAGACCGTGCTAATGGAGGACTGATGCTGGTCAAAGTCAACGTTCTTAGTAATAAGTTGTTATTTTTATCAGGTCTCTAACCGTTCGGTTCATTTCATCCGACTCATCAATTCTTCCAGATTACCCCTGTACCTGGTTTCGTTGGAATCGCACACAATCACAACAGCGTGAAAATTCCGCGGGCGAAAATTGACATCTCTCAGTCGAGCGATACAGCAGAATTTAAATATGCGCACAGGGTCGTGATTGACCCTGTGCGATTAAAACGAGTTATTCGGAAAAGGAAAAACGCTCAACTAGCTGCTTTGCCAATGTGCTGCATGTTTTTCATAAGCGTCGAAGGGCAACCCGCAGATCGAAGGATTATCATCATTCTTTTATCAGGATTCTTTCAATACACATCTCATTTGTTGTAATCATACTATCAAAGAATAATCAATCGCTCTGCTCGTATTGCTCCCATTCGAAAAAGCATCTAAGATTTTCACATCATAAACTATATGCAATTCCGAAGGCTGTGAATCTTAGAGTGCGTCAATGAACATATTTAGCTATCCGCTTCAGATGCAGTCACGATTCAGCGGGAATTGCCGGCTTTTTGGCAAATCAAAATCATTCAATTTCAAATCATCTGAATATTTGTCCAAAAACACATTGTGCCCGATTGCCTGTAACTCACTTTTACGCTGGCGTACCGATAACCAATGCAAAGGTGTATTTCTTCGGAACAGCTTCAGGCGCTCGTTCCCTGTCCAAATAACGTCGTTGTTTCCGTATTGAATTTGTCGACACCACCTCGCTATTTAGCTGAAAAATTAAACTGCGTTAATAAAAATGATAGTGCAAGCTAAGGATGACTTTTTTATTCAACTAATTTATGTATCGACTTCTGATGACGAAACTTTAATGGAATTATTGTATTTTTCACAAATTTGTATGGAAGTTTCTAAGATGAGCTTAACTTGTTTTCAATGAATTCCCTGATGCGCTAAAGCTGCGCTCGTTGACGGAGCGATGGGAGAGGATGGTTGAGGAGATGAGTTTGCATTTTGCGCGGATGAAGGTTGTTTTATAGGTTGTCTTTATCTGGCTGCAGACTGCATCCAGCGAGGCGAACCACGGGATGCTTGAACCAGAGCCCTATTCGGGTTTCTGCGAAGAAAGTGGTGTGCTGCCATTTCAAACGGAATGCAGCGGCGCGAAAAATATGCTTGCCAATCAATATTGAACACTGAAACAGATTTCTCCCCGCGCATGGACACTTTCATCCTTTTTTCAGAATTCGAAACTCGGAACAGCATTAGGGCACTCATTATAGTCTACACCTGAACGTCGTCTTCCCACCAATCGCGTTTCGGCTGTGCGATTCGGAAAAACTCCCCGTTCGGATGAAAAATGGATGGCTGGGTAGAAGGTGCTTGATAGATCATCTGGTTCCGAAATTTTATTTTACTCGCTTCGGCAAAGCCATACCGGAGTCGGTTTTCTGTCTGGCGAATCAGCAGCAAGCGCGCATCGGTTGCCAGCAGTTGATCGCCAAACGAAATTTCGCCGCGTTCATAGCGATATTTCGGACGAATTTCATCTTCAACCAGATCCAGTTCAAGATCCAGTTTCAGACAAATAATGTGGCGATACCCATCGAAATCAATAATCAACCCGACACCTTTGGTATTTAGCGATGGCTGCAAATCCGAAATTCGGGCGACCAGTTTTTCGAGATCCGCCCCTTTGTCATGCGGGATGAGCAGCGTGCAAAAATGCACGATCTCATTTCGTTTGAATTCGCGGAAGAGCGATTGATAGACTGTATAATTTACCATCCGGTTTCGCAGCAGTTGTTCGCTGCTGATATTCATTCCGACTTGTGGTTTGAACCATATCAAGAGCCGTCGGTCGCCGGGATTGCGCCATCCCATAATTTCATTTAAGCGTGAATCGAACCAGTTGGGACCAAAATTCAAAAGCTGCTCGGTGTGAAAGAGAGAATTGATATTCAAAAACGTA
Source organism: Candidatus Zhuqueibacterota bacterium (assembly GCA_016927835.1). GTDB lineage: Bacteria > Zhuqueibacterota > Zhuqueibacteria > Thermofontimicrobiales > Sulfurfontimicrobiaceae > Sulfurfontimicrobium. The sequence goes on from JAFGMA010000171.1 coordinate 39,978, forward strand.
TCATCCAGAATCCTAACACTATCGATGAGCACGAACATGTCCTCTGCTTTCAGGTAAATGATGCTTCGGTCCCATTCCCATTTTTCTTCGCTGCGCTTTACGCGGGTTCGCGAATAATCCCATCGATCGAAATTGAAAAAGTGGATGCGCTCGGTGTGGGTTGGCTGGTACCATGATCGTTTGTGCAGTGAATTCAATAACGGTTCACTGCGATCCGGCGGTTCGTTACGGAAAACGAGTCTATTATGATAAAAATCCGCTCGATACATGCCGTTAGTCAACGTCTCTCGATATCCGGCATCATTCAAAAGCACGGATCCGCGGCTCATCAGAAGACAAATCGCATTTTCATCGGCATGACCGTGGTGCATTTTTTCTGCTGGCACATTGATGGTCTGGCGCAGATAATCGCGGTCGCAGCGCCCGTAATCCTGATCGCCCTTGTAATTGAGCATTAAAAAGCTGCTGTCAGGTTCCCAGCCATTGCGGAAGACGATTTTTTTGCCAGCCAGGTCATCCATCACCATTCTGCTGCCTGAAACAGGTTTACGTATTCCCACCGAATCGCCGCAGCATTCGTACAGAAATGGAAAGTCAATGTCGATTTCATCGGGTTTGGCGTGTTTGGCTTTGGTCTCAAAAATCCGGCTGGCTGCCCATTTAAATTCCTCATTTTTATATTCTTTTGCGCCTCTTTCGAAACAGGTCAGATACCAGTGCCAGCACTCCTGCCATCGGGCATCGCCATAGTCGGTGACCATTCCGTGCGGCGCCATCAGGTGCAGGAAATAATTCAAATAATACAGCATATTATATTCCCGGAACAAATTGGGCAATTCGAGGATATCGGCGATATGCATCATCTTCGATAGCCATAGCGGGAGGTAGATCTGGGCATCTTCGATTGACCATTTTCCCCAACTGGAATCAAGCAGGTGCCGGCATAGTTTTTTCCAGCGCGGAGTTGCCGGATGGCGTGGCAATAGCGTGATGATGCGCGCAAAGTCACGCGTTGTCCAGAGCGCCCGGTTATGTGCGCCCCATTCGTGGAAATTAAAAAATGATTCAGCATAATCCGCCAGCCAGCCTTCGATGAGTTTCGTTTCATCCGCAGACAGGATCCCGTGTTTTTTCAAATAGGAGTATGCTTCGGGCGGAACCTGGGGCACACGCTTCCAGAAGCCATATTTGTCCTGATTCCGGCTCGGACCAAATGCAGTCGGAAACCATTCTTCAATTTCGCGCAATTGAAGTAAAGCTTTTTTTGCCTGGTGCGCGCAATCCATATCGCCGGAAACATCGAATAAAAACGCCTCGAAAGTGGCGCTGGTGAATATAAATGACGGGAAATCGCGAGCCAGAATGCTGTCCGGATCGAATTTCAACCGCCACGCTTCGAGCCGCGCATTGTAGGTTTCCCTGATGTGTGCAGCAGCGAGTTGTATCAATTCCAGGTAATGTTGACGCGTTGCAGGATTAAATTTTTCATCTTTAGACATGGAATGTTCCCACTCATGAGTTCAGCTTTTCAAATGATTTTGCTAATACACAGTATAACAAATTATTGCCCGTTTCGCCGGAAATTTGCTGCCAGATGTCGATGGAAGCCGATCTCGTAACAGCTATTTCTTTCCGTTGCGAAATGGGCATGATACTCCGGAGGCGAGCCGAAGACAATACAAAAATAAATGTTAAAAGTCAAGTGAAGATTTCGTGGCGGGTGTAATCCCTTTGGTAAGGGGACAAAATCCTTCCGGTGTACGATAAAAATGCGGGAGTGATAAAATCTGACCATCTCTAACTAACCGTGTCTGCCAGCCGGATACGCAGGATACATTCGAAAGTCTACCCTTTGAATTTATAGAAGAAACGCACGGCGCGCACAATGTTTACAAAATTCAAAGCGGTTTTCCACTTCGGGTGGCTGCGAATGATTTTTTTATTGAAAGTCTTCGGAAAACTATCGAAAAATGCTACCTCATCCGCTGTCAAATCGCTTTTGGAGTATTTTGATTTTAAAAAGATCTGGGTAAATTTTTCATACGCCAGATTGAATTTCGGATCGATCACATTCCTGGCAAATTCCAGCGCAGTTTGTCCTACCCTGCGATAGCCGTACATATTCAATAGATAGCTCGAAAATTTGTAAATGAAATATGCCCGATTCGCCGGCTTTGATTTCGATTTTGCTTTAGTGTAAAAATAGAGATAACATGCGCCGGGAAACAAACCTATGATTACGATGAAGCCGATAAGGATGATCATCGCCGATTGTCCGAACTTTTCGCCAAGGATGGGCTTTTCGGGCGTTTGCTTGTCTTTGATACCAATTTTCGGCATCAATATGAACTCCCTGACCGGTATGGGCTTCGGGAGCGCGTTATACCATTGCGGCAGCAGCCTGTTTGTGGTCGGTGGTTGAATCTGGTCAATTTCACCCTTATGCGACGCAGCCAGAACGATGTCATCTTCGCGTAATTTCAGCAGGGGTATCCTGCCGGCGAAGCTGTTAACGGAATCGGAATCCGTCTTCAGAACCAGCGATACATTCGTGGGGCACGGAAGCGGGCTATCCTTGAAGCTCAGTTGCCGGGGCTGTATCTCCACCTCGCGCGACGTCGGGTGCACCCGCTTGATCCTGCCGAAAACCGCCAGCGTTGATCGTTCGATGATTAGCGGCGGCGTCGGATCGGGTCGCGGTGGCTCTTCTCCCTCGGCGCTGGGCGTCGTATCAAAATCCAGCCACCCATATTTCGGGAAAAACACCTCAATCCACGCATGCGCCTGGTCCGCGTAAAACCAGTACCAGCCCGGATTGCGATTGCTGCGATCGAACGTATTGAATCCCACCACAATCCGGCAGGGAATTCCGGCTGCACGCAGCAAAAACAACGTGGCAAACGCATAATAGCTGCAATAGCCTTTATGATTTTCAAAGAGAAAGTAATTCAACAATGATTGATCGGGATCCGAAGGCTTGCCAGGTGCAAGTGAATAACTGAAAATACGATCACCATTCCCATCGGTCGATTCAAAGTAGCTCCGAATTCGATTCAATTTTTCCATCGGCTTCGTGGCTGAACCAGTCAGTCTATTCGCCAGTTGTTGGACCATGGTGTCGCATTCCATGGGTTTGGTGTAATAGGCGAGAAATGACGAATCCACCCCGGAATAATCCTCGATCTGATGCAGCAAGCTTTCGCGCTGTTGTTGAAACTGCACCAGAAACGGATCTTTGATATTATAAACGAAATAGGATAAATTCAAGTCGGATACCATGGATGAACAACGATATGCCAGATGAAACATCGAGTGTCGAAATTCTGTTTCCGGATTCTCAGGGATCCGCTGGCAATAATAGGCAATGTTGGGTGCCACAAATGATTTTCCGGAAAGATTTTTAAGGAATACGATGATTTCAACCGGTCGGCGAAATTTGTAGCCTTTGCTAATCCGGTAAATGTTGGTATCGCGCTCGCTCAGATACATCGGAATTTGAGCGGGATTCGGGCTGAATAAATCCGATTCGATTGGGGGGGCGGCATCGATTTGAAATGTTTCACTTCCCGGATCATACTGGGATAAAATAAAGCGCCTGAAATGCACCGGCATTGGAACCAATTTATCTTTGTGTTCGATAAAATTTTTAATATACGCACAAAACAGCGTCTCTTCATTGCGTTGAAGCTCAGGCAGCAATTTGATAAAATTTTGTATATCAAATCTGCCATTGGCATCCTTTTCAATAAGGCTGAGATTCTCATTCTGCTTTTGGCGGAGGTGATCCTGAACGCGCTGTTCAATAACACTCAAAAAAACGAATAGCGCTGTAAACGGAATGAGCAGGATGAAGATAAACAGGAATGTCCTGTTCACCAGACTGAATACAATTTTCTTGTTGACCGTTTGCAGTTTTCTCAGAATTTCATTTATATAAATGATGTACGAACAATACAGCAGGATCGGTGAGAAATAGGAGATGATATAGACCGAGGTCAATTGATCGGTTGATCGGATGAAGATGAATCCTGCCAGCGAAAAAATAATAATCGCAAACGGGATCGCGAACCGCCCGAATCTGGCGAAGCCGTATCCGACAATCCACGACAGTAAAAACAGGCATGCATACAGTGCGAACCGAATGACCGCAAAAAACAGATCGAATTCGCCCACAAAAACATTATTGATCAGTTTATAGACAAAATAGGCAAGGAGAAATAGAATGAGAAACGTGGTTGTGAATCGAATTTGATACGAATACATCGCAAATGAAATGCAAACGCCAATGGTAAAAATTATAAATTGCGTGAAAAAATTTGTGCCGAATTGTGCCAGATTTTGTGACGCGAGATCAAGAATGAAGCCGATGATTAAAATCGTTGGACCAACCTTGAAAACCAAATTTGCCAGCAGTAAAGAGATAGAAATCTTCTGAGTCTTCATAATTTAGTTACCTTGAGATTTGAACCAGCCACAAAATTCTGTATTGACATTTCATTATGAGCAATAAATCGCCGGTATTTTTGACCGCCCAGTTTTCGGCGCGCCGCTCGCATCGGTCCGCTCTGTTCGAACAGGAACAGCTTTTTCCAGGCAAAGCCGGGTTCGGATTTTTGAAACAGGCTGGATACCTGAAACCAAAAAATTTTGCATGATTCCGCGCGTATGGGAAAAATGCGCATCAAATCATCCACGGGGCACAACGAGGAAAAGAACACAATTTTGGGTCCTGAAAATGCTTGCGTCCCGGTGCGCGGATCCATGAAAGAAGCAACAGAAAATTCATTTTGCCAGCTTGAACTGCTGATCTGGTAGAGCAATCGTTCGTGTTCGTTAAGCTGGTAATTGGTCTGAATCTGCTGATCGGTCGTGAGCCGTACGGTAAATCCTCGCGCCACAATGGAATCGATAACCTGCCGGATTCTGTCTTTGTAGTAATCCAGCATGATCTGACTCAACTCATCTTCGCCATCCGAATGCAATTGATTATAAAAAGTCACCAGCACATCCACATGCGATGCGTATGGATGAATTCTATCGGGAATACGAACCACCAGTTCCCGATTCTTCGCATATATTTTCCATACCAGACGCCGAAGATCGTCGCCCGGCTCAAACTTCTTATAATTCAGGTATTCGCCAGCCACGATTTTATTCGCATACACTTTGGTAACCGGATCTTTTGTCTGTTCGGTGGGACATTCGAAATCCAGGTGTGTGCCAGAAGCCGGCGTGGTGAAAATGCCCATATTTTCAATTTCCCGGTAAGGCAGCGAAAAAATGTGAAACATATCTTCAAAATGGATGAAGCTGCTTTTGATGCGGTAATCCCGAATCGTGGGCAGGGCAATCTCCCGCACACCTTTGATACCGGTTTCCTTGTAGCCCCGCTTACCCCTGGTTCTGATCACCTCATTCAGAAAAATATCCTCGGTTTGCAGGTAATCATCGAAAACCAGGTTCACCTTTGCGAATCCCATCGCCGGCACGCGAATTCCCTGGATTTCTATCCTCACTTTGACCAGACCGGCTTCGAAATGCGTGCTGTCAAAATAGATCTTGATGATGTCTCTTCGTTCTTCGGGTCGGTTTTCGAGGATTCGCTTTTTAAATAAAAAATTGATCCAGGGCGTCAGGCAGGTGGCAAGGCTGATGGCGAGAACAATTGCAAAAAAGCCCAGCGCAAACAAGCTGATCGTCGCCTGCACGGGTTTGGCGGCTTCGGAGCCAGTTGAATATGAGTGCCTGAACCAGGCGTAGCAGATCAGGCTGGCGAAAAACAGGAAGAAAAAATTCTGGCGTAAAAAGAAATAATTGCTGTAATATTTCAATTTCCGGCGCGTAGTCAATTTCATCAGGCGCTCTCTTCTGACTTGGCTTTTTCAGATAAATTGCATAATTTGCCGTCAACTGCTGAAAATCATGTGACCATTTCGGCGACCGGGCTGGCGGCACAATTTTTTTCGTTAGCAGGTGAAAAATTCGCATAGGCTGGACGCGCAATAGCTCGAGCCAATTATTCCAGCAAATTACCTGCCGACGTGTCGCTATGATCAGATTTATCAGTATTGAAATAATGATAACAAATAATTTTTCGATTGTCAAGGAAAAAAGCTGGGGGTGAAGTTATCCCACAATAATGAAATGGAGATGACCTTTCAAAGGCTTTGAGCTATGCTGACAATAACCAAACAACGATGAAGCGGTTGAGATTATATAGTCAAGATTAATATAATGAATGAATTGCTCATAATAACTGAAAGGATGAAGGCAAAACTTGATAAAGCTGCTAATAGCTATAACGCCACCAAAAACGGAATCCCCAACTGCGCGACTTTATAAGTGAGCCTCCCCTCCGCTTGCACCACAAAATCCGCCACATTCGCCGTATTCAGCGTGTACATGTCATAATGCATGGGGATCACCTTTTTCGCCTCAATCGCTTCTGCAAATGCAATCGCTTCTTCGATGCTGAAATTGGGCTCGAATTTCAGTTCCGGCGGCTGGTATCCGTTGATGGGCAGCAACGCCAGATCGATTTTGAAATCCTTGAGATAATCAACCTGACCATCATAAGGGACGGTGTCGCCGGCGTGAAAAATGGTGACGCCTTCAATTTCGATCAGATACGAGAGGAAATGATAGCCATTCGCTTCATCGTAAGCCAGCTTTGAATGCGCGGCGGGAATCGCGTGCACCGTCAAATTATGGATGCGCTTATTGTCTTCGCCGCGCAGCAGAGATAATTTTGCTTCATCAACAAATAGTGACAGCATTCGCTGCCGCGCCACCTGTGGTGCAACAAAGCGGATTTGGGGATTGCGCAGTGCGATGATCGGGATGGTGAAGGGATCAATATGGTCGGCGTGATCGTGGGTGCAGAGGACAACATCGATGCCGAATAATTCTTTCGGCTGAATGGGGATGGCGGACATGCGGATGTGCTCATTCTCCCAGCCATAAGTCCATTGTTCGGCAAAATCCGAAAGATAGGGATCGATGAAAAACACACTGGATTGGCTTTTAATCAAAAATCCGTTTTGCCCCAGCCAGACGATTGCCAGTTGTCGGGCTTCGGGTTGAAAGCTGTACAGCTTTTTTAGTATTGGGTGTGGGTGCATGCGATGGATCTCCAGGGAATAAATATGCGTTTGGGCAAAATGAAACTGTCTGTGAAAAACGCCAAAGTAAACTTTGGCACTCCTTCCTATAGATCGGGGCGGCTGGCGCAGAATCCGAGTGTCAGTCCGCCATCAACCACGAATGAAGCGCCGGTGATATAGTTGGCTTCATCCGATGCCAGGAAACAGATCATCGCGGCGATTTCCGGAGGTTGCCCCACTCGTGCTGCGGGAACTGCGGTTAGGAATTGCTGCTGTCTCGCCGGATCGGTGAGATCGGTGGCAATTGCCCCGGGAGTGACATGGTTCACCTGGATATTATATTGAGCCAGTTCGAGCGCCATATTTTTGGTGAGCATCAGCAATCCCCCTTTTGAGGTGCTGTAATGCGCAAAATTACGCTTGGTTTGAAATTCGTGCACCGAACCGATGTTGATAATTTTCCCCCCGCCCTGTTTCACCATCATTTTCGCTGCCAACTGACTGCTGATAAACGGCGCTTTGAGATTCACCGCAAAAATCCGATCCCATTCCTTTTCCGGCAGCTCCAGGAACGGATAGCCATTCTGTACCACAGCATTATTCACCAGGATATCAAGTCGACCGAAATGCGCTTCGATTATCCGGAACATCTCACGGATTGCATCTGCATCTCCCAATTCGCACGGCAGTTTCAGGCTGTTCGGACTCAACTGCTTGACCTGGTTGAATGCCTGCTCCAATTTTTCTGATTCAGCGTGACCGTGTACAATGACATGAGCGCCTTCGCTGGCAAATCGAAACGCGGTCTCTCTGCCGATGCCCCGGCTGGAACCGGTCACCAGCACGACTTTTTCTGCGAATCGCATACTATCCCTCCGGTTGGTGGTTTGGTCTTTTAAAAATTTGATTTGAAAATTCGATAGCCGCAATCGGTTCTTGGCAGCTTTTATTGATACACGAAAGCGACATCCGCAGCTCAATATTTCCCATAAGAGCGCGCGGTCTCAATCATCGCGTGCAGGTTTTCGAACGGCGTATCTCTTCCGCACTGATCACCGGTTGAAAGAATGAATTTTCCGCCTTCAGCAGCGACATCGATTGCATGCCGGCTGGCAGAGATGACATCTTCGACCCTACCTTTGAGCATCACACTGGTGGTATGCAAATTCCCTTTGAGGGCGATTTTTTTGCCGTATAAGCGTTTTATCTCCGCCAGATCGCAATCTCCCATGGGCGGTCCTTCCAGCGGATCGATCAACGTGAGATTGGTTTCTTCGGCAAAAATTTTCACCAATTCTTTTTCAGGTCCGCAGGAATGCACGTGGGTGGGTATGCCAGCTTCGGTCGCCAATTCAATAGCGCGTTTCACCGCCGGCAAAGCGAGCTTGCGGAAAATATCCACCGTCTGGAACACGAGCGTTCCCGATCCGCCGACACACAGAAAATCCGGCTTGACTTCCATCGCCATCACCTTGCGGAAGCGGTCTTCAGCCTGTTCAATCCGTTCAGATGCCAACGCTTCATATTTTTTCGGATTGTCATAATAATCGTAAATCGCTTCTTCATTGCCAAGCACGCTGCTAAACGTGACGAAAGCCCCCACCAAACCCTGGTCGCCCATCAACTGCTTTGCCCGCTTGAATCCTGCCGGACCGCGATCGTATTCCTTCACGCCCCAGATCGGTTCCCATCGCTTCGGTTCATGCGGCAGCCCGATTTTTTGCGGCAATAAGCTGCGAGTCGGTGGATCTGCCACATAATACACATCAACGGCATTCCGCCAGATCCGTTTGCCGTTGCTGACTCGCGACGCCTGAACCACGATGCGCTCATCATTTTTAAATACAATGAACCGTTCCCATCCGGACTCTTCCTGCTGCTGATCCGGGAATGTCAGCGGGAAATATCCATCCATGAATGCATCGATATTGAAATATTTTGCGCAATTGACATATGCTTCCCAGCCTGGCGGATCGTTATATAGATAGATATCCCAAAACGGCTTGCCGGTTAATTTTGCAGGTATCATGTTCGAAAAGTCTGGTGAAACCGGCACACAATCCGGAATCTCACCTCGAAGAACTGCTTGCAGTCGTTCCTTTGAAGTCATTTAATCCTTTCTCTGATCGAGTCGATTTGCATCTGCATTCTAAGCAGCTTTTCTACGAATCCGGGAACACACCGATTTGCCTGGCATATCAGAACTGCTTTGATGCGCCTCAGATCGCGCCATATTTTTTCATCAATTCTGTCACCGTTTTTTCATTTTTAATATCGGTGCTGGCGATGAGGATGATGCCTTCGGCGGATCCAACCTGCGAGGCGATTGTTTCCAGCGATTCGATTCCGCCCCATATTTGAATCAGCTTGCCGGCATCACGAATTTTGCGGTACACCCGGGGCCATTCGACGACATCGGGCTGCCCTGCACCGGGGACCCATTGTACGCCTTTCAATTCTTCAATTTCGAGCAGGGAGTCGAGGTGCGGAAGCTGCCCGGGTCCGTCCAGGTGATAAAACGGATTGCCCAGTTTTCGACAGGAAGCGATCAATTCCGGCTTGACGAATTCATCGAACATCTCCGGGCTGATCATATAGCAGAAGTCACATTGCAGGATGTAATAGGGAATTTCAGAGAAAATCTGGGTCCAGGCGGTGTAGCCGGGATTCAGCGGCTGCAGGATGCCATTGATTTGTTCGAAATACGCCCACCATTTTTCGTGTGCATCCCAGGTGAGCTGCTTCACTTCATCCGGGTGATCAATCAGATCCGTCAGTAATCTGCCGCCCGGTCTGAATGTATACAGGATATCGAGATTGCCTCCGAGGTCGGTCATTGCCAGTTGCACCTGACCCTGCCAGCGCGCCATAGCCGCCCGGCAAATGTCTGTCACCCGTTTGTACCAGGTATTTTCCGGATCGATGTGAAATTTGATGTCACCAATTTCCTGCACCTCCGTCGGTTTGAACCAACAAGTGGAGTCGCCCTTGATCAGGTTTGCGCCGAGAAACGCCCCGATGACACCCGGTCCGAAATTAGGCCAAACCGCCGGGAATCCGTCCCCCAGGTATTTTTGGCACGACAGGTTATAATCCCAGCGATCGACAATCTCCTCAGCGGATATCGAGAAATCATAAAAGGCGGTGAAGTTGTAATGGGGCAGCGAAGGCTCCGGTCGCCCTGGATCCCTTCCCGTGAGTACCATCTGGATGAGGGGGCGTTTCAATTCACCAGCCCACCATTTGCGCGAATCTTCTTTGATTTTTTCCCAGCGCTCAATGTTGAAATCGATTGGCATCAGCTATCCTCATTCGTAAAATTCAGGTTGACAGTTCTTGAAGATCAATCCAGGCTACAGGTTGCAATTCCTGGAGGCATTTCGGCGCAGGTGAATCGGATGTCTCATGGAAACGCCAGCTAGCTTTTATCCCCCCCGCCTCCATTGCCAAGGAAATATTTGCCATACAAATACCGGCATCGATGTATTTATAATCCTGTTTGACACCGCTGCCATATTGGGCAGTGCGCCGCTTGATGAAAAGATGCAGCCTGCCATCTTTCCAAATAAACCGCCATGGCTGCGCATTCACCGCTGATGGCGCCAGTCGCACCGCCTCGATCAACGGTTTAAGATTTTCCGGCGGAAGATCAGGCTGCTCGAATGACTCGCTGAATAAAATTCGCTCCGCCGGCAGCTTATCGGTCGCCCTGATCACAAAGCGCGTCACCGAATTGAACGTTTTCCCGCCGATGCTATCCGGAGGCAAGCCAAACGCCAGCAATGAACCGCACCGCGCCGACCGGGGCAATCCGAACATTGATTTGACGTGCTGCTCCCTGAAAATGCACCCCACGTAACAACTGCCAATTCCCATGGATGTCATGCGAACCGCGAGTTGCTCCAGCCGAAATCCCAGTTCTTCCAGCAGATGTGTTTCGCCGGTTACGAATGGGACCAGGTAATGTGGTGGTGAAACGATTCGCCCATATCCGCCAACGACGGATGCCAGATTTTCACCGTCCGTTGTATCGCGGATGATCGCCTCAAATCGATTGTCGCTAACCAGGGGCAACGAGTTTGCAGCCAGATCCCGGATTTTTTCCATGGTATCAGCATCGAGCGCCTGCTTGCGATATCGGCGGATTGAGCGACGTGATAAAATGGCGTTATACAGAGATTCATCTTTAAACATTATTGGTGAGCTCTTGTTCCTTTTGATTGCTGATTTAGATTTTGGCATTTGTCGCCTGAGAGATGCCGATCATGAGGATTTACTTTTGTTGTATCTTTTCAATTTCGAGCTGGTTCTCCGAGATTTCCGTTGATACCAAACAATAAAATTATGTATAGAATTTTGCTTCTTGACCTCAGACTCTAATCTGATCTTTGATATCGCTTTTGCCTCGCGATTTCGACTTCCCGGGTAATTTCGTCCAGGCTAATATCTGTTGTTCTCAATCGATTTAATAACCTCGGAAATCGAATTTCAAAGGTTTGCTTTTCTAAAAAGCGAATCAGTTCGATTTTCTCTTCAACAGGGAATTGATTGATTAACATTTTTAATTGCTCTATGTTTATTGCTAATTTGGCATCCATTTATAACTCCCTGTTGAAAGTAAGTGCTATTTCCTGGCAGCAATATATGATTTTATAAAATAATTCCAAACCAATTTTCAAAAAACAAGATAAATTCTATCATCTTCCAGCATGCTGAATGGAAATGTGCATTCGGCAATGCAGCCAGAGAAAATTCATTTTGTTTCAACCGGAATAGCTCTCCCATAGTGTCAAAATATACAGAAAGAAATATACTATGTCAAGATAATTATCCGGCTTTGACGCAGGATGCCGAAAGTGACACTGCCTCAATCAAATTTTCCAATCCATCCGATTTGAAAAAACTTGACTTTCAAACTTGAGTTGATTACCTTAACGAGTAACACGCCGGATGAATTGATTCTTCGGGTTGAACGCATGATTTAACCGGAGAGATACGCTTATGAAAACTCAATTTTTCATTGGTATTAATACGATATTATTGATAAGCGGCATCTTGGCGATACCGATTCTCGCCGGCAACCAGTCAGGAGGTTTGAATATGGAACCAGGTACGACGAAGTCAGCCACATCGACGGAATCAAAAACGAAACAGATTATCGACGAATTTCGCCATCCGCATCCGCACCTTGATCCGCGCCAACCCAGGGATGGTGCCAAACCGCGAACCAATCCACCGGTGTTTGCATGGAAGCCCATCGAAAACATACACAAATACACGTTGACCGTTGCCCATGATTCGGCATTCAACGATATTTGCCTGACGGGTGACCAACTCGAAGACCCGTGCTTTCTGCCCGAAACCACATTCCCCGCCGGCACTTATTTTTGGAAATGGTCTTGCGATGCAGGTGAATCACCGGCATTTACCCTTGAAATCACCCCCGATGCGCTGCTGTTGGAAATTCCCGCTGTCGATGAATGGTTCAACCGCCTGTCGGTCAAACATCCGCGCGTCTATGTTTCACCTGACCAGGTTGGATCATTGCGCAGCGTCTGGCAATCCACTACCGAGTGGCAATACCTGAAGCAGCAGGCAGATTCTCTGCTGGCTGAACCACACGAAATCCGGGAACCGAATTTCCTGCCCGATCGCCATCGCAATTACGAGAAGTGGTTTGCCACGTGGTACCCCATCATGTGGGATTCGCGCAAGTTCATCAAGGGATCCGAGACATTGGCGCTAACCTATTTGGTCAGCGGTGAGCGAAAATATGCCCGCGCTGCCTGCGAACGAATGGCTTCGATTTCCCAATGGGATCCCGAAGGATCGAGCTACCTCGGGCATAATGATGAAGCCCACATGTCGGTGATCTGGCATGGTCCGCAGGCGTGCGACTGGATCTGGGATGAATTCACGGAAGCGGAGCGTGCGCTGGTGATTGAGCAATTCCGTCGGCGCGGACAGATTACGTATGAACATACGCATGACCGGGGTATTTACGGCATCACGCGATTCGGTTCGCACGATGGCAGGGAAATCGTGTTTCTGGCAATGATTGCACTGGTGTTCCACGAGCATATTCCCGAAGCAAAAACCTGGCTGGCGTGGCTGCGTCCGGTATTGTGCGGCATCTGGCCCGTGTGGGCTGAGGATGATGGCGCATGGGCGGAAGGACCATCGTACGGATTGGCGTATGTCACCATCATGACCATGTTTACCTCGGCATTGAAGCGCGCTGCCGGCATTGATCTCTATCGCCGCCCATTCTGGCGCGGACATGCGCAATGGCGACAGTGGATTTTACCGCCGTATGCCGAATGGATTGGTTTTGGCGATCATTCGGAACGCTGGGATACGGGCTGGCGCAATAACGCCGATCTGGTTGAGCTGATCGCAGGGGAAACCGGAACGCCGCAACTACTGGGCTATGTTTCCGAATTTCGCGAAGCGGTAAAAACCTGCCCTCGAGCGTCTGATGAGCGTCAGATGCCTGGTGTGGTATCGCAAAAATTTCTGCTGCCGGCAATGGAAGCCGGCGCTTCAGCCGCTGAAGAACAAACATTTCTCAGGGTATTTCCCGGTGCGGGCTGGGCTGCAATCAGAACCGATTTCGAACATCCTGAAAAAGATATTGCATTTATATTTCGATCGTCACCTTACGCTGCAATCAGCCATTCGCACGCCAATAATAATGATTTTATCATCCACGTGGGCGGCAAAGTTATGGCAATGCCCAGCGGGTATTATTCCGGCTACGGTTCGGATCATCACAGCCACTGGGTCTGGCACACCAAATCGCATAATTGCCTGACGCTATCCGATGCGTCGCAACTGATGCGTTCGTACGAATCGCGCGGCGCCATCGAAAACGCATTCGAAGACACCCAATTGACCTATTTTCGGGGAAATGCCGACGCCAGTTACAGCACACGTGCGAAACATTGTCGCCGGCATGTGCTGTTCCTTAAGCCTCATTCGTGCATCGTCCTCATCGATGAATTCGAAGCATTGCCGGGAATTGTGTCGTCCATTCAATGGAATATTCACTCGTGGAACCGGTTTCAACTTGATGAAGCGAAACGTAGGTTTCGAGTCGAGCGCGAGGGAAGCGTTCTCGAAGGCACGTTTATTTTCAATCAGAATGCGTTTTTCTCATTAAGTGAAGGCTGGGATCCCCCGCCAATAACGTCAGTTAAAAGCAGCGATCAATGGCTCCAGCAGTATCATTTGCGCTTCACGATTTCCGAATTGGCGCACAAACAAAATTTAGGCGTTGTTTTGTGTCCCGGTCATTCGTCGCTGCAACCGGCTAAAATAGCAACTGAGCGAATTGATGGCACCGAAATCGCCCATATCGGCGATGATCTGGTATTGATAAATCAGGGAGAAGGTATTCGCTATAATAACGTGCAATCAGACGCACTAGCTGTCATCACTATGGGCAAGCTGCGCTATTCGATCAAAAGCGAAGGAATCAGTGAGTTTTAAATAAGTCCGCAATTTGCTTGCATGAATATGTTGCCATGGACTATTCATAAAATTGATAGACGTCGGCATTTTGAAGGTATCCTGGCACATGTAGACGAAAAGAAAAGAGAATAGAATATTACGTAACCAATCACGGGATTTTTCATTCAGCAGGAATTTTTTGAAGGCTCTCGGTTTAAGGAATGTAGCAGATATAAAATAGAGCACTGATTTAATGGAGTTGACGGATGAAACCGGATTTTTAATCGTACGGAAAAACAGCTTTTAAAATTTTATTGAAACGAAATGATTTAAAGAAAACTGTTCGTTTAAATCCGTTTCATCCATTCAATCCGTGTTCTTGTTTTACTAATGTGCTATAAACGAGGGAAAACTAAGGCAAAATAATTAACGGCAAAAGTCGTTCAGGAAATGGGATTAAATAACCCGGACATTTTGCTTAAAAATTATTTTGATAAATAGCCACTCAAGAAAACTAAATGGGTAATTTATTTTATCGCACATCCTTAAAACTTAATGGTATGTCGCTGTGATCGGTTACAATTTTACTGCTGATAACGATGCATGCAACTCGGAGGGAAACTATGACACGCAAATACCTGACGTATCTTAAGATGTTGCTCTTTTTCTTTTGCGCATTCAGCTTGCTGCTCATTCAGAATTGTAGCCGGCAATCCGAATCGGACTGGACAACATTCCGGCACGATAATCAACACAGCGGGATCAGCCAGGCAACGATTCAACCACCATTATCATTGTGTTGGATACATCAACCGATCCACTCGCCGCAGCCCGCGTGGATGGAGCCTGCTGAGGAACTGCCGCGAATGCATTATGACAATGCGCATCATGCCACTGTCGCTGCCGGTCTGGTTTATTTTGCTTCCACAGTTGACAATAAAATTTATGCGCTCGATTTAGCCAGTGGTGAGGTGAACTGGCAATTCTTCACCGAAGGTCCGGTGCGTTATGCGCCGACAATCGATGAGAATCGCCTTTACGCCGGGTCGGATGACGGCTATGTGTATTGCCTCTCTGCTGATAGGGGGGAATTGGTCTGGAAATATCGTCCGGGTCCGGGTGACGACAAAATACTGGGCAACGGACGCATGATTTCCCGTTGGCCTATTCGAACCAGCGTCATTGCAGAAGATGGAATCGTGTACTTCGGAGCCGGCGTTTTCCCGTATGAAGGGCTTTATATTTGCGCACTGGATGCAAAAACCGGAAATATCATTTGGAAAAATGATACCGTCGGCGATTACACGCATGAACACCGCTTCGGCGGTATCACGCCACAGGGATATCTCATGCTATCGGAAAACATCCTGTACGTTCCGTCGGGCAGAGACATGCCGGCGGCGTTCGATAAAAATACCGGCGAGTTGCTATTCACGCTCGATCCGGGGAGCAAGGTCGGCGGCATTTGGGGATTACTAGTTGAAGGGGAACTCATAACGGGCATCGAACGCTCAGGAACGCCGGCTAAGGTGGCTTATGACAGCCGTACCGGCAAACGTATTGGTGATGCGTTTGCAACGTATGATGGTATCGATCTCGCAATGACCGGAACAATGGCGTATGTGCTCACCCGCGACGGTGTCTATTCCATCGATCGTCAGCGCTCTGAATCGAGCAAACAGCGGATTGAAAAAATGTTAGCTGGCTTGAAGTCGAGCGAACAGCAATTGAGAGTGCTGAGGATCAAAATACCATCCGCAGAGGATTCTCTGCAGCAGGAATTGAATGCCCAAATTGATTCGCTGGTGCAGCATATTGCTGTACTTCACGCAGAAAAAGACAGCCTGAATGACGCCTCATTGAACTGGCAGTATTCGTGGAAACATTTGCATACGCTGGCTGTCACCAAAACAATCGTATTCGCAGCCGGTGTGAATACCGTGATCGCGCTTGATCGACGAACCGGCAAGTTAGTCTGGCAGGAAAATATAGAAGGAATTGCCCGGGGACTCACCCCATGCAAAGGGCATTTGCTGGTGAGCAATGATCTGGGCGAAATTTATTGCTTCAGTCAGCAAAGAACACCGGACGCTCAAATCGTGTCGCCGACACTCAACAACTCGCCGTACGAATCAGCAGCGGAAGATGATTATGAGCGCATCGCTGATTCAATTATCTCAATGAGTGACATTCACAAGGGATACTGCCTGATTCTCGGCTGTTCCGACGGACAACTCGCTTTTGAGTTGGCAAAGCGCACACAATTGAAAATCATAGGTATCGATACTGATGCGGAAAAGCTAACGCTTGCCAAACAACGCCTGGATGCCGCCGGTACTTATGGCGCGCGCATCGTAACCGAACACTGGTCGCTGGCTTCGTTGCCCGATTATTTTGCGGATCTGATCATCTCCGATGAAATGATTCGCACCGGAAAATTGAGCGATTCGCCCGATGATATTTTCCGTGTACTCAAGCCAACCGGTGGGGTGCTGCTGCTCGGACAGCCTTCAATCGCATCGGGATTGAAGCCTGATATTGATAGCCTTCTAAGCCGTATAAAACGCATCGGCACCGCTCCGCCTGAAACTCTCCGGCGAAACGGCGAGTGGGTGAAATTTGTGCGTGGTGAACTTCCGGGCGCGGGAAGCTGGCTCTCCCAATATGCCAATCCCCAAAACACTGCCTGCTCCGATGATAAATTGATCAAGGGACCGTTGGGCGTTTTATGGTACGGCGAACCCGGTCCAAATCGAATGGTTGAACGCCACGCCAAGGCTGCATCCCCTGTTTCCGCCGAGGGACGGTTATTCGTTCAGGGTGAAAATGTCATCATGGCGTATAATGCATACAACGGCACATTGCTCTGGGAACGGGAGATCGATGGTGCTGTTCGCGCACGGGCGGATGCGGATGGCGGTAACCTGGCGATAGCGAAAGACGGTCTGTTTGTAGCTGCAAAAGACAAGTGCTATCAATTGGATCCCGCCACAGGGGATGCGTTGAAAATTTACACAATACCGTCAATGGGCAAGGATACCAATCGTCGCTGGGGCGCTATCGCGTGTGACCAGAACGTTTTGTTCGGCAGCGCTGCCTTCCCGCTCAAAAATGAGTATAACATCGCCTGGCAGGAAATGGTGAATGACGATGGCACCTGGAAACAGCGCGATGAATTACCACCGGACTATTGGGTGGCGTACGACCGATATGTCGAATCTGATTATCCGCTGCCGGATGAGAATGCAGTTTTCGCTTTCCAGAGGGATGGGACCAAGTGGCGCTTCATTGCCGATTTCCCGTACTGGGATGGCGGGAATCACGGGATGAAACCCACGGACGAATCCTTGATGGGTGGCGATGGCGTGTTTGCAATCGACATTCAAACAGGTGCAACCAAATGGATCCATCGGGGTAAACGCATCTCGAATATAAGCATTTGCATGGATGACGGCGCCGTATATTTCGTGGATGACAAAGCCACGCAATCCCAACGACGGACGGCACTTCAGGAGCGCCAGGATTTATTCCGCCAGGGCATCTGGGAGGCGCCGGCAGAGGAAATCAAGCCGGAAAATATCGATATCCGCGTGGTTGTCGCTTTGAATGCGAATACCGGTAAAACACTATGGGAAAAGCCGATGGACTTAACCGGCTGCGGCGGCAATGCACTAGCGACGGCTATTCAAGACGATATTTTGCTGTTTTTCGGTAGCTATGGGTTGCATGATAAGTGGCGTTTCCCCGAAGGGCAACTCACCTGGCATCGTGTCACTGCGCTGTCCACCAAAATACAAAAAACGCTCTGGTCGCGCCCGCTGAATTATATGACGCGCCCGCTCATCGTCGGCGAAGAGGTTATCATTGAACCGCGCGCTTGCGATCTGAAAACGGGCAAAATCAAAACCCGCCGGCATCCGGTGACCGGCAGAGAAGTGCCGTGGGAATTTTATCGTCCCGGTCACACATGTGCCGGAACGTCCGCCACCGAGGACGGGCTATTCTACCGCTCATACTGCACAGCTTTTTATGACCTGGAAAAAGATGCCGGCTTAACCTATTTCGGCGCAATTCGCCCCGGCTGCTGGATCAACCTGATCCCGGCAAATGGCGTACTGCTGTTTCCCGAAGCGAGCAGTGGCTGCACCTGCTCATTTCCGCTTCGCAGCACGGTGGTGCTGAAAACGAGAAAGCGCGAAGCTGCGGGTGAGTGGAATGTCTATATTTCATCCGGTCCGATGACGCCTGTCAAGCGGCTGGCGATTAACCTCGGTGCGCCGGGAGACCGAATCGACGCCGACGGCGCACTCTGGCTGGGCTATCCGCGCCCCGATGTCTGGTATGGCGTCAAGCTAGACCTGCATGAAAAGACTTTGCCGGGTATGGGCTATTTCAGCTCCGATGTGCGCTATGCGGCTTTTGAAACGCCTGAGAATCCATGGCTATTCAGCTCCGGATGTACAGGATTAACGGGATGCCAAATTCCGCTTATCGATGATTTTTGGGGCGAGAAACCCGGCGTTTACACAGTAAAACTCGGGTTTGCAGCACCGGCAGGCGATCGTGCGGGACAGCGAATCTTCGATATGAAGCTTCAGGATGAAACCGTGATGCAAGCATTCGATATTATCGCCGCCGCCGGAAAGCCCCATTCTCCCGTGATCAAGGAATTCAAAGGGATCCCAGTGAATAACGATCTCAGATTGGCATTCGTGCCTGCAGGATCAATTCCCGATATTTCCAGTGCACCCATTGTGAATTTCATCGAAATTACCAGGGAAGATGATGCTGAATCTGCGATTAAATCCGGCACGGCAGTACCTGTTAATTTGAAACGAGCCACATCGTTATTGAAGTCCGCCGAAGCTGCGATGAAACGGAATCAGCGGGACCTGGCACTTGAGCTGTATCAGGGCGCTTTTTATGTCGCTCCCGATGTCGCTCCGAAGGTGGCGGCGTTGAAAGGACTGACTCGAATTGCAAGCCTGAAATCGCTGCCGCTTCTGGAACCCTATTGCCGGAATGTCTCACCCATTCTGCACAATTATCAATCGCCTCCGGAAGCGCTGAAAAATGCTGCAATCAACCTGTTTATCACAATTGCGCGGCAAGCAGCTCATTCGGACCGTTCCCAGGCAGCTAAAATGTTGCGTCATGCCTTCACACTCGTTGATAATCTCAAGCTGCGCCTGGCGATTACGAAAAGCCTGGATTCGCTCAATGTGAAAATTGACGCGGGAGCGGCAAAAAAAGGCTATGTCACGCGCTGGCACATCTGCGGGCTTTTCCCCTGGGATCAGGAAAAATATCCACTGGCGAAGCAATTCATCGGTGAACCGGCAGTTGATCTTAGTGTATCGTATTTATTCGAACAAAAAGCGATAATTTGGCAACCTGTTGTGAGCCAGACTGAAATCGTTAATCTCATTGATATTTTTGGCAGAAACCGGCTCTTTGCCATTTACGCCTTAACAGAAATCGAAATGACCGATGACTGCGAAGCGACTCTCCGGATTGGCAGCGATGACGGATTCAAATGCTGGTTGAATGGTGAGGTTGTCGGAATGTTTGATGACGGTCGCGGTTATACGCAAGACGAGGACGTTTTAAAAGTGAATATGAAAAAAGGGGTAAATCAACTACTCTTGAAAATATTCAATTGGAACGGCAATTCTTCATTCAGCCTGAAAGTGGCGGATGCAGACGGACAGCCGCTGCCGTTTTACATTAAATTTTAGATTCGCCAGGTTTTCCGAAAACGATGACCGTGTCGACGATGGTTCGGCACGGTCTCGATGTTTCGTATCATCCGACAACTCACTCAAAAATAATATCTCACGCCCCTTAAACACCTTAGTCACCTTAGGCACTTTAGCTCGCTTTTCAAGGATAAATATCAATGGTTTTTCCGTTATCCGCCCGGGTAATTTCCAGCGATTTGATTTGACTCTGCTTGTTTTCATATAAAACCATAAGGCTATACTTGCCAGGATAAATATTGGAGAGTTGATGAGTCAGGCGGCTTTCATAATTTTGCGGAACGCCATTCAAATAAATCCGACCGGGATACAACAATTGAATCGTACAATTTATCGGTTGCCCGGGTAATTTTCTGGTAACATGATACTGCCGTTGATTCGGAGTGACAAATACGGTTGTTTCGGTCTCCCTGTAACCCGGTTTAAAAAAGCGAATATGCTGCTCACCGGCGTTGGGGACAGTTACTGTCAGCGGAGTTTGTCCATTCATACGCTTGCCATTTATTTCAATCTGGGCGCCTGGCGGTTCGCTGTTGATCATTAGCGTGAATGGAAGCGGTTTCAGTACGGCTTCAATGGTCGTTGTCTTTCCTCTTCTCAGGTTAATCTCGCGTTCATAAACCTGGTAGCCCCCGATATGGATGATCCGAATCGCCAGTTCACCTGCAGGCAGGCTATAAAATCGGGCAGGCGTCCGGCTTTTTCGAATCGATCTTCCGCTGTGTAAAATTTCAATCCGCGCATCAGAGGGTATTGAGTTGATCAGCAAAGCAGCGCCTCCGATTCGGGCAGCGGGGCGCTCGATATTCGGTTCGGAGAGCAATTTGCGCAAAATTTCGTCCTTGCTTTCCCTGGATTCGGCGCGCACACGTCGTGACGACGGCTCCCTGGCGGAATCTGCGATGGCGGTGACCGCCCCCGGATAACGCACCGGTCCGGCTTGCGGAACATTTTCAGTCAATGTGTTGTTCTCAGCGGGCGCTGGCTGACTGATACTTGCGGACGATTCACTTTGCATCCCGGCTTTTCCCGGATATTTATCAATCCAAAGAGCGACGATCAAGGCGATCAAACAAATATTGAGTATGAGCACCATAACTGCCAGACTGCGTTTCGGTTTGCGTGGATGAGCTTCAGGATGTTTGCGAATCGGCGGGCGCTCGACATTCCTGGTCCGGATGTTAAGTAGTGACTTCATCATTCCTTTAATGTTTGGAAACCGTTTTTCCGGCAATGGCTGCAATGCATGATGGATAAATTGCCGCATTGAATCCGGTATATTTTGAGGAAAATTCAGAACAGATAGAATCTGTCCGGCGGCGATCCGTTTGCGGATGAGATAGTGATCGGAAATTTGAGAAAATGGCAATTTCCCCGAAAGCATTTGATACGTCAACATGCCGATTTGATACACATCGGTCAGAAAGTTGACTTTTGCCGGACGCATGAGCTGTTCCGGCGCAGCATAGGCATTTGATTGCACAAATCGTTCTATCGGCAGCATGTCATTTTGTTGGAGCAAATACAACAAGCCAAAATTCACAATTTTGGGTTGATGATAACCTGCCAGAATAATGGAATCGGTTGTCAGATGTCCGCAAATGATCCCCTGCTGATGGGCAGTTTCGAACGCGTTTAGAACGCGCATCAAAATCGGCAATGCAAATTTCACCGACATGCGCCCCATATCCCGCAGCCATCGACTCAATGGTTCGCCGCGCCAGAATTCCTGAATTAAATAAAAATGGTCAGCTTCTTCGAAAGCATCGACGATGGAAATCATATTCGGGTGTTTGAGATGGATCAATGTGCGCACAATTTCTCGTACACGCCATTGGTAAGCGATGAGATTCGGGGACATAAAATCAAGCCGTCGCAGCATCACCAGCCGATTGCTTCTGGAATCCTGCGCCTGAAAAAGCGTCCCCAGTTGATCCTGACCGATTCTTCGGAGAAGCTGATATTTTCCGACAACATTCTGCATTAAATTGGTTTAATCACAATTTCTTTATTTTCTTGAGACGACTGATAAATGGCATCAATTATCTGCTGCACACGCAGAGATTCCTCCGGGCGCACACGGACCGGCAGGTCTTTTTCGACACATTCGGCAAAGTGGCGAATCTCCATTCGGTGCGATTTCTGTTCGGGCAGCCAATCGTAGCCGGTGTGTGTCAACGCATTCTCTGAATAGCCGTACAGCCCAGCAGGATTCGTGGAGATGCCGGCTTTGTCGCCCAAAACGGTTATTTGATTGACCTCATCGCGAATATTGGCAGCCCAGCAGGTTTCCACAATCATGCTGATGCCGCCTTCCAGCCGAACAAACGCCAGGGCATAATCTTCCACATCAAATTCTTTCAACGGGTAACCGAATCCCCAACTACCGTTACACAAATCCTCACGGTCGCCGAACATCCGATAAACCTTGCCCACGGTTGAAAGCGGTTTCGGGAAATTCAAGAACCACATACATAGATCGATAAAATGCACACCGATATCGATTAGCGGACCCCCTCGCGATTCCGCGGCGATATGGAATTTTCCCCAACCCGGGATGCCGCGCCGACGGAGGTAACGCGTGCTTGCGGTATAAATTTGTCCGAGTTTTCCGGCATCAATTTCGCTCTTGAGCTGCTCGTACGCAGATTCGAAGCGCTGATTTTGAGCGGTCATCAATTTGCGCTTGTTTGCTTTCGCAGTCTGAATCATTTTTTGGGCTTCAGCAACGTTCATGGCAATGGGTTTTTCGACTATCACATTCGCGCCCGAATTCAGCGCATCCACTGCAATGGGGCAATGACCGCGATTTTGAGTGCAAATATCAATGATGTCGTACTCATCATCTTCGAGCATTTTATTATAATCAACGTATGCCTTTTTTGCTCCGAATTTATTCACAGCAAGTTGGGCTCGCTCTTCGATCAAATCACATGCGCCCAGAAATTCAACCTTGCCTTCAGATTGGAGTTCCTGCCACGGAGCCAGATGCACTGCCTGGGCTACGCCACCTACACCAATAATACCGACTTTTAATTTTTTGTGCGCCATAGCTGTTCCTTTCCAGATTCATTCCATCATGATTCCAACTTTTTAGAAAATCCACAATTTTTGAAAATATAAAGCCCATCCTTGCCGGGAGCGACAATATCCAGCCTGCCATTGCCATCCAGATCGGCAACCTGGAAATGGATGCCGCAGCCGGTTCCCACGCGTGCGGGACCAAAATCAATGATCTGTTTGGCGAAGCCTTCGCCGGTCCACTTGAAATAATAAATGCCTACCGGATCATACGCTCCGGGATCATTTCCGCAATGTGCACGATAGCGTTTTCCCGTTACCAGTTCGCATTGACCGTCGCCATCGATATCAATCCAGAACATGTCATGGTACTGGCTGCAAAAGGGATCGATCGGATGCTTAATCCAGTGCCGTTTGCCGCCCTCTATGCTTTGTTCCCACCAATCAAGACCGTATCCGTGCGCCTGCCCGACAATGAGATCATTTAATCCGTCGCCGTTGACATCCGCCACCAGTATCGGCACACTTGCGGTTCCCAGGTCGAATTCCTCATGCAGCACCCATCGTTGTTTCAAGGGATTTGCCGGCGCTTCGAGCCAGCCCTTTGAAAGCACGATATCTCCGCGACCGTTCCCGTTAATATCACCAAATCCCAAACCATGCCCGGACGGCTGGTTGTAAATGATGATTTCATCAAATTTGCCCGTACCCTTGCCCTTGTTATCGGTGATCAATTTATAGATTTTCTGAGGCGTGCCAGGGGTATTGGGCACGATTTCCAATTGTCCGTCGCCATCCACATCCCAGGCACGGATGGTTTCGATATTTCCGCACTTGGCAATAAGATGCGCAGTCCAGGCTTTGGCATCGGTGTTGCCGGGATTCTCCATCCAGCGCAGCGTTTCGCCCCACCAGCCGCCGGTGAGAAAATCGAGGTGACCATTTCCGTTGATATCCATGGGTATCGTGGCAAAATCATCGAAATATTCGCCGAAAGCCGGCAATTCAGCGATGGGAAATTTGCGATCGAATAGCGGTCCCGGATACCAGTATGACCCGCTGACGATATCCGGAATGCCGTCATTATTCACATCGAAAACGCCGGCGGATTCATAGCGTTCATCAGCAATGAGTTTCTTTTCGAATAGTAGTGCAGGCACGTTGCTTCTCCTTTCTATCGCTTTTTTAGCGTTATTGGTATAATTATCGACACAAGCTAGTTTTCAGCCCGGCATTTGGTATCTCACCAAAATTTCAATAACTGAAGAAAATGGAACACGAACTATACCTCGAATCTCATTCTGATGTATTCCCGGGCGATCTTCAAATCTTCAACCGCTTCGGAAGCATCACAAGGCGGGAGCCCTTCGCCCCGGCATACTTTCACAAAATTGATCGCCTGCTGATGCATCGCGTGCACCCAGGGCAATGTGGGAAAAATCCGCTCCGGCACGGACTGCCCAGGATCCCGGTAGATTTCAACCGTACCTGCGCGATTGACTGCCAGCGGCGCCGGCAGCCGAAGTTTGATATAGCCCTTTGCAAAAGCTATCAATGCTGATTCTTCCCATTCCACAGTTGTCTGATAAGGCGTCATTTCAATAATGCCGGGGATGCCGGATTTGCTCTCAACGGCAAGCACAACACCGGAAGATTCGGCAAATGCCACGGTATATGGCTCACCGAGAAGATATCGCATCAAATTAACCTGGTGAATATAGTAATTTACAAATGATACATATTTTTCCGCGATTTCGGGTTTCATGTCAGCGGGCATTGGCTCACGTTCCAATGCGGGAACCTCTTCGCCGGTATTCAGCAGTCCCGTGAATCCCCTGGCAATCCAATCGCCCGCCGGCATCAGGATTCGTATGTATTTCATCGCACCCAGCTTTCCCGCACGCTGCCATTCCGAGATAAGCTCTTTCGTATAAATTGTGGCAGGATCAGAACGCTTGTGATAGCCCACCATGTGCACGCAGCCATGTTTTTTTGAAGCTTCAACCAGTTTTTCGCCGGCTTCGACGGATGTTGCCAGTGGCTTTTCGGTGAATAGAAACGGAACCGCTGCATACAGGTCGGGCAGCAGCACGCTATGCCGATCAAAAGGCTGCGAGGCGACGATTGCGTCCAGCTTTTCATTCGCCAGCATATCGCTATGAGAGTCATAAACACGCGGAACACCGTAACGCGCGGCAACCAATTTGCCTGTCTCTGGTCTGAGTTCTGCCAGGGCAACCACTTCGCAAGTGTCGAGAACAGCATAATTGTGCAGATGTGCCATCTGACCCATTCCGCCGGTCCCAACGAAACCGATTTTAATTTTACTCATTCATACGTCTCCGAATTAAATTGGATCAACTATTTTCACTTTTCGCGGTGAAACAGGTTCCCGCACGATCATGAAGATATGGATAATTTTTTATGCCAAAAAATTGACAGTATCAGGATTAGAATAGCAGCAAGAACTGCCCCGGGAACCGCATCCGGAAAAGCGCCGATGATCGCGTGCTTCACAGAAGCCAGAACAACCATCAGTGCAACTGCCAGCGGAATCAGGGCAAGATGATACCGCAGAATGAAAATGTAGGAAAGCAGAAGCGCTATGCCGATGATGATTCCTGAACCGAGCCAGAAAATCGTGCTGTCAATTCTTCCGAGTCCCGCGAGGGCGAGTCCGATTATGATTAATACAAAAGCAGAACCAATTTTTTTCGTGGTCCAGCCCTTTGACAGTTGGTGGATCGCGGCGAAAATGATCATGAATAAAATTCCCCTCAGAATATACAGTGCTAAGGATGAAGAGCCGATTTCAAGCCAGGGTAAATAGGCGTCCAGTGCGCGGTAATCAGCCCAGGCAGGAATCAGCGAAGGTCCGGCAAGATTCACGATAGCAACCAGGGCAGCCATAAGCGCCCCCAGCGACCACCCGGTTGCGAGTGTCCCGCCTGCTAATCGCGCTGAATAAGGTTTGAGCCAGCGATGCAGGAATCCGATGATGAGCGCCAAGCCGCCCGAGAAAAATAGCGCACGTAAAATCGAGAACGCGATAGCGGTGAAGGTTTGGTTGGATAGGGGTTCAGCCGTTGAAAATTCCGCAATTGTTCCGCTCCAGCCATTGATGATTCCGATGGCTTCGATCCCGAAGATCACACCCCACGCCAGCGCGAAGATGCTGACTGAAAATTTCTTGTTGCTCCAACTGATGATCGAAATAATTGCACATCCGACAAACAGGACGATGATCAGTGCAACGCATAAAAATCGAATAATACCGTACAGATTGCGCTCGTTTTTTTCGTTCCTTTCCCAGTCTTCGGGTACGTGAATGAATCGATACGCATCCACGCGCTCATCACCGGCAATTTCAACCGCGATTCGGGCTTCACCTTGGGGAAGCGAATATCCCAGGGTGTCCGCGAAAATGAATTCCCAATCCATCCGCGATTGCAGTTTCGAGGGCGTCGCCGAGATTTCCCTGAGCGTACCTGGCTGCAAATGATACCTCTCAATGAGTTCCGAGTGCGCAATTGCCCGCGCCTGATCAATCGTTAGCGTTGCTCCGGCTCTGGCTTCGGGCAACTTGTGCCGAAAACGGGACACCGTACCGCTATCAGTGACAAATACCTGGTATTCTTCAGCGCGTTCGGCAACGTCGCCTTCGAAAACCGCAAAACGAATTCTCCAACGCGGCAGCGCCAGGTATGATCCCATCAGTTTTTTGTAATCTTCCCTGGTTCCGCTCTGCCAGACAAATCGGTCGTCGGATCCCGCGGGCTCCTGGATGTTGCTGAGCGCTTTCCAGTTGTCAGGAAGTCGAATGCCTCGCGCGGACAATTCATTGCGCGCTAATTTCTCGGCTGCCGATCGAGAGACAGTCAGGTCAGGGGCAGCATTATCAAATGCCGAGGTAAAAAACCAGACAACCAGGGCAATCACACCAGCCACGATTAATAGACGGGAAATCATGGGGCTCAATTCATGGGAAATTTCCGGGGTCTCTTCAGAAATATCAGGCGTTGCTTCCGGCTTTTCGGGAGGCTGCCATGAACGGTTGAAGCCGTCTTCGCCCAATTCGAGCCATCGCTTTTTCTTTAGCCGGGCGCGCAGGACAATCCAAAGCGGGATGAATGTTATCACAACGACCAGCGTTTGATTCATCCAAATTCCCGGAGCCGTGGACACAAATAATGGCAAGGCGAACCAGATAACATCAACTGCGAAATGCAATATGATTGCGGGTAACAAACCGAAATACAGGTAGATCAGTCCGAACGCAATTGATGGGATAATTAACTCGACCACGCGCGCATACGATGGCTGCTGCGGATAATTGGCATGCCCTGCGCCGAAAATCAACGCTTGCAATACAAAAGCAGCAATAATCCAAAGCCGGCGATTGCCCAGCTTTTGACCGATGAGTGCTGCTCCGGCAATTGGAATCGCCCTGAAAAAGCATTCTTCCCAAAATCCGGCTTGCAATGAAATCGCAATCGATGACAGCCAGGGGAAATAAGTTGCCAGGACATCCGGTTCAACCAGCGCTTCGGAGGGCGTCCACCAACCGAGTACTTTGGTAGCAAAAAAATATAGCCCGATATCAAATGCGAAAAAAAGCGCCACGAATAAAAATCCCCCAACGGTTCTTCCCAGGACAGGCGTAGAACTGGCTACATCGGGTGACCACATCTGCCAGAAACGGATATGCTCCGGAAACGCTTTCCGCGTTAAGCTCTCCGCAGTCATGAAGCTCAGCGTAAACAGCCCTCCCATGCCGAGGAAAAGCGCGAGCATGCCAACAATCTGATTCAAAATAAAGCCCTCGACGGAAAGCGCTGTGTCATAATCCATCCATTCCAGTGGCAACCGATTTATCTGAGCCAGTACCAGCAAAAAGGAGATGAAAAAGCCCCAGTAAAATGCCTTTTTCCAGAGGACCCATCGCTGGCGCAGCAGAAAGAACAAACCAATGATGCAGCCGCCAATCCCATAGAGCAATGCCATGCCGATGACAGAAATAGATGCAATGGTGTTATTGGCAGATCGCATTTCTTCATAGCGCCGAACGAACGCTTCCGGAATCTTTACAAAATGCGTCAATTCAGTGAGCCGGTCTCCGCCGACAACGAGGCGCAACCGATATTTGCCTTCTCCAATCCGAGCATCGGTTCTCTCGTATACCAGCGTATGATCAATCCGCCCACCAGGTCGCTCTTCACGCGATTTTTCGACGCATTCGTAGTTGCTCAAATCAACACTTTCCGACCAGTGTTGCGCCACTGCGGCTTCGGCGATAGCTTGCGCCGAATCAGGTGCAACGCTTGCGCCGGAGTCGGCTTCTGCCAATTTTTCGACGAAGCCATACGGGATTCCGTTGGGTTGAAAGCGTACTAGTGTTTCATGGGTTTCGCCTTCCTTGAAATGGCGGACACGCCAGGTGTAAGGTTGATAAAGACCTTCCTGCATCATTTTCCTGAAAGCTTCAACACCGCCGGCTTCCAGTTCGACAAAGTGCTGCACGCGGGTATCAGCCTTGAAAGATGCTGCCTGTCGATATGTTTCGGTACCCCAACTATTTGCCTGTGCCAGTTCTCTGGCGCGTTCGAGCGCCATTTCCCGGTGCATCTGAAGGTTGAGCGAGACAATCGGATACGCCCTGGGGAAATAGGTATAGGCGAAATAAATACCGAAAGCGGCTAATATTACATAACTTATCCAGAACAACGGTTTACGTGTCATTTTTCCATCCCCGTCAGTTAAGTGAATTTCACCTTATTTTTGCGAGTACTGTCTGAATGATGTCAAATAAACTATCCTTTTTTTTCAATTCAGTCTGCAATGCAACAATCGCACGATTCTTCATGGAGGGATAGCGGGCAAAGTCGATCTCACCCAATTCTTCTATCGCGATCCGCCGAAGCAGAATATTTTCCTTTTTAATCCATTGAAAAGGTGATTGCCACTGGTCCCGCGGTATGGCACGCAGATTCAATGTTTCATTCACGCAAGCCTTGACATCCGTAAGATCGAGGGACATGAAAACGATTCGATTCCCCCATTTATTGATGAGCGGTTTGAGTGAGTCATCATAAATCTCCCGGGGTTGAAGGACAATCGTGAGCGAATCGTAATGAACTGAATTTGCTTGTTTCAACTGCGACAGATAATGCGATAGTTCCCTGAAGGTAGAGTCTATCGCGCGAATATCCCGCGGAAATTCCTCCGGGCTATCCATATACCAGGCATCTTCAGGTTGAAAGATGATTTTCAGATGTTGATTCTGAAAAACTTTTTCAATATCAGTGGTTGCATACAGACTACTGAAAACCAGAGATAAAATAAAAAGAATTAGCGGATATTTCATACGTTCCTCAGGTTAACATTCAGATAAAACTAAAGAAAAAGACAAATCGAGTAATACCTGAATTTCGAAAATGAAAATATAAAATCATGCGTAATTTCAATATTTACTTTCGAGTGTATCGACTGCGCTGATGCACTGAATTGATGCCGTCTATTCAATGCTTTCAAAACATCGGCTGCTGCTGATTGAGAGCAATGCATTAAATTTCATTTGATGATTACGCAGCCGTGAAATATTGAGCAGGTTTTTATAAATCGAAAGCCAGGGCACACGCACAGTGCTAATTGCCGCTTTTGTGAATGAATCAATGTTTTCAATAAGT
The DNA here is from genome assembly GCA_016927835.1 of Candidatus Zhuqueibacterota bacterium. GTDB lineage: Bacteria > Zhuqueibacterota > Zhuqueibacteria > Thermofontimicrobiales > Sulfurfontimicrobiaceae > Sulfurfontimicrobium. The sequence goes on from JAFGMA010000171.1 coordinate 69,999, forward strand.
GCAAAATAAATCCCCCTATAACTTCACCTCAAAACTGAATCTCAGAGGCGCATCAAATGCCTCGTGATAATCGGTGTACGCCATGTCCAGTCGCCATTCGCGTCCGATTAGATCTAGACGGAGACCGGCACCAAAGCTCATGCCTTCGGCGTGAGTGCCTGCGCGATAACCCGTTCTGAGGGCGATAAGGCTGTTGAACCAGTACTCTGCGCCATACTCCATGCGTTCGCCGTAAGAATTGTAAAACGTCGCGTTGGAGGAGACGGTGATATGATGTGTCTTGCCCGCAGCGCCCACGGGATCGAAGGCAACCCCGACGCTGAAAGTCCACGGAGCGGGGACGTATTTATCCAGATATTTCCTGTCCGCCCCGTAGTGGCGCAAACTCATTCCCAATCGAAGTGCGTGAAAATACGTGCGGTATTGACTGCCGATATCGAGCATGAATCCGGTGGTGGATTCGGTCCATAATTTTTCCTGTACCCACTTTGCCTGGGCGCCGAAAGCGAAACGGTCGGTCAACTCGATGGCATACGCCACGCCGAGTGCCAAGCCGGAATTGGTGTAATTTGCGCCGGTTCCGTACTGCTGCTCCGGGGTGGTAACTTCCTCTTCGCCGAAATCGAATCCGAGATAGCTGAATCCCCAATTGCCATATCTGCCAGCCGGAATGACGATTGCGCCGGCGCTCAGATTCATATCCACCAGCCAGCGCGTGTAGCTCAAGTTTGCCTGAATCCCGTTGACTTTGCTGATTCCGGCAGGATTCCAGTACAATGAGGAGGCATCATCTGCCACAGCGATGAATGCGCCCCCCATGCCCGTCGCCCGGGCGCCCATGCCAATTTCCAGAAAACCGAGACCGGTAGTTCCTGCCAGATCGCCCGCGGCGAACACGGGGCTGAATGTCCAGAGCAGCAGACTACTCACAAAGAATATAATGGGTATTCGAATCGTCAAGGTGAGTTCCTCCTCATTACTGGATGATCGTAAATTTGCCGGTTTGAAAGCGTTTGAAACCGGTATCTTTCAGAGAGGCTTCATCCATTAAATTTTCAATCACATAAATATAAACGCCGCTGACCACAAACTTCCACTCGTCGGTGCGCTGGTACCAATCATAATACAGTTCATCACTTTCGTGCAGCCGATCAGCCACCAGGTTTCCCTGAACAGAATAAATCCGAATTCGGCATTTGCGCGGAATATTTTTGAAGCGTATTTTAATAGTCCGTTCCGGATTCACATCGGGCCAATAATTATTATAGCGATGGTATGGATTGGGAATCACGTAAACCTGTCGCATCAGTCCATCCGTGTATTCATCGGGAACGCGCGTTGGCGTGACAAAACCTTCCGCAATAGTCCGGTTCGAAGCGCCGTTGCGACCGCTTTCCAACGATGGAACCGAACCTTCGCCATTCCAATCGTCATGTCCGGTATCGTACGTGGAAACATGGTAATATGTTGGGATGCCCTCCCTGGCTCCGCTGTCGATAAATTGATATGTGTGCCCGTTTAAGTAATTCAGATCGCCTTTTTTAATATCCGCGATTAACTCAAAGGGTCCAAGCCATGTCAAGGTTGTGCGATACACACGATAGCCTGCCACATCCTGTGCTTCCTCCCCTGAGTAGTCGGGATCTTCGGCGTCATCGGCATCATCCGACCAGGTGAGTTGAACGTGGGCTTCGGCATTGTAATTCCCATTGGCTTGAAATGCAACATCCGGCGGTGAATCGTATACATCATACTCATGTTCATACAGAAAGCGCGCATTTTCAAGATGCTGGTACAGCGAATCTTTCCCATACGAGAGGAGGTCTTGATCGCCCGCCAATGTTTCTTGCCAATTCATGCCCTGTCCCATCACTTCCACCAGCACCAGCTTGATTTTTTCGCCGGGGGCAATGGTGTACGGACCATAAACCTGAGAAATGCTGGGGCTGAAAACATCGCCGGTATCCGGCTTCTGAATTCCGGAAGCCATGTACTGATAGACTTTTTGGGGACCATCGCGGTCCAGATCGGGTTCATCGTAAATATTCAAGCCGGTGATTTTCCACCAGCACACGGTGTGCGGTTGATCGGAGCCATCAGCAGCGGGATCAACATACAGCGGCGCGACACCCCAATAGGCAGGCGCAGTGAGCATGCCAATTTCAGGATATTGTGAGGGATCGTCGAGGGATTCGATGTAGGCGGGTTCTCCGGTATCATCTCCTTGCTGATAAGGCGAGTCGCCATCCCAGGCATAAAATAATTTTTGTTCAGGATCATATTTCAGGTAATCATCGAAGACCATCAAATCGCCCCATTTTCGCCACCATGCCCAGTGCTTGCGCTTATCCGAATAGCGATTCAGATGTGGGATATAGCGAAAATCGATGTAGACATCATTTAGCGTTTGGGTGATGTCGGATACGCCATCGCCGGTATAATCGCCTGTGTTTTCGAAAACATATTCCACGATGATGAAGTCGTCAAAATCGGCATAGCTCCAGCTCATGGCGCGGCGGGTGCACATCAATCCGATATCATAAACCCATCGCGTTACGACCATTTCCTCGGGCACATCATCTGTTTGCCCGTCATTATCGAAATCATCGGCATCGTAAATATAGCTGCCAGATTTGGTTGAATCATAGAAAAATTCTTTATAATACGGATCGACACTCATTTTCGTCAGGTTTTCGCGCGATGAGCGTGGACCGGAGTAAGCGATGAAAAATTCTGTTTGCACACCGCGGGCGGATACATTTCGGGCGCCAAGCCAGACACCACCCCCGGCGAGATGATCGTACAGGATCGTGCTGTTGCCGGGATATCGATGGGAATAACCGCTGGGCGCATTGCCATTAGCCAGAAATCCGATATGCCCGGTTTCCCGATAGTCGCACCATAATTTTCCGCGATTCAAGCTGCGATCTTTGACGCGATACCCAGCCTCCGAATCAGCATAAATGAGTGTTATCAAAAAGACAAGACAGGCGTAATATTTTAGGAAATGGTTGGGATACCTATTAAAAATAGTCATTCGCTGCCCCTTCGAGAAATATAAATGAGGATTGTCATGACAAAAAGGAAAAAAATGATTATTTTTCTTTCATATTTTAATGCGGAGTTATTTATGATTTCAGAAAATGATAGAAAAATAATTTTAAGATTTGCAAAAAAATATAGACTTTCGTCGGTGATTTTATTTGGTTCTTCATTTTACAATCCGGATGCAAAAGACATTGATATTGGTATAAAAGGCATAAAACCAGCATCTTTTTTTGATTTTTATTGGGATATTTACAGCCGCCTGTCGAAACCTGTTGATGTAATAAATCTTGATAAAAAAAATAAATTCAATCAACTTGTCGAACAAGACGGACAAACAATTTATGGCAAAATTATTGGATTATCTAACCCATCCCCCGAATCCTTCCCTTAAAAAAAAGGGAAGGGGAGCAAAAAAAACTCTCTAATCCCCGGATTTATTTTACTTATCAAAAGTGCAGGGTGAGTAAAATCAAAAACTCAACCTCGCTCCTACCTGAAACGATCTGGGCGCATATTGATAGCGACTGGCATCATAGCGGGCGGTGAAGTCTCGCTCGCTTTCGGGGGTCAGATTCAGTTCTTTTGAACCGTGATACACCAGACCGTATTTCACAAAATCCCTTTCATCGCATATCACATTGAAATTTTTTGTATTAAAAAGGTTATGAATATCTGAGAAAATTTCAAGTTCAAACCTGGAAATATTGACGCGTTTTCCAAACGATAAATCAGCGATGGTCAATAATGGTTTCATGCGCCATTGGGTCACCATTGGTTCCGGCGAATATTCGAAATTTTCGCCGGAGCGGAATTTGAAGAGCAGATTGAAATAGATTTTTTCAAGTGGATGCACACCCGCAACCGTAAATCCAAAATCCTCGGGAAATTTGCCATATACATTAAGTTTGCCGTCATTCCGTAAATCTGCACCTCCCTTCGGATTTATTTCGCCGGCTTCATAATTCATCAAAACCCAGCCCGTTCCCCAGGGATTGGGCACGATCTGATTTCGATTGATAGCATAAGCGCTGAGAAATGCCTTCAAATTGGGCTCGTATTCCGGTTCCAGCAGCTTGCTCGGGATCAGATAAACATCGCGCAAGCCTGCGACGCCCTTTCTCGCATACGCCAGGCTGTAAGCGATCTGGAATCCGAAGTAATCATTGAATTGCTTCTTCAACGTGAAATCCAACCCGCGGGCATTTTCATACACTGCATTTTCCCAGGCGCGGTACATATTTTCCTGATCCGGGCTCGGATCGTCTTCAATTGGAAAGAGCGGGGCTGAACCGAAAAACGCATACGTGGTGAATCCGCCCCAGCTCAATTGGTTTTTTGCGCTTTTATAATACGCCGTCACATTCAGCAAATAATCATTGCTGAAGCTGTATTGAAATCCGATTTCATACATCGTGGTTGTCTCCGGTTCCAGGCGGAGATTATTGGTTTTTTCCAGATAATTCATGCCGCTGTATTGCCTGCCCGGATCATCCGCATGACCCTGCTCCCAATAGGCATAGTATAGCCTGTCGAAGGAAGGCTGTTGAAAATACTGTCCGTAATTAAAATGGAATACGGAATTTTCAGTTATCGGATGGGCGATTCCCAATCGCGGACTCCATACATTGATAGCGTCCGCCGGTTCTGTGGGTGCAGTGCGAAGTTTTCGCAGGGTTGCATATTTTCTGCGTATGGGATCAAACGGATCTTTCAGGCGGTCTGTATTGGGATTGAAATATTCGTATCGCAAGCCCGCATTCAATACAATCCCTTCAAACTCGATTTTATCGCGGAAATAAGCTGCCAGCATGTAGGGTGTGACAGGTTTGGCAATATCGAACGGTTTGGAAGTGTCGGGCTGGGCGATGGTGGCATAATATTCCAGGTAGCGTTCGCCTTTGGACTCGGAATATTTGTAAGCAGACGCATCCCATTGCGTGCCCAGCATGCCCAATTTGATTTGATGCGTCGGGTTGATTTGCCATTCGAGATCGCACTTCAATTGATAATTGACGATATCCAGTTTGCGGTCGATCAATTCATCGTTGAAGATATAAAATTCATTTTCCTTGTCCTTGATAATTTCACCTGAACCGCCGGTTCGATCGTTGAAATATGCCTCTCCGGTCGCCAGCCGGGAAAACTTGATTTCGAAAAACGCCGAAGATGAAAGCAGATGCGTATATTGCAAATATTCAAGATCATCCTGTGACCATTTTTTTGCCAGCTCGCTTTTTTCATCCGGATAAAACAGGTAATAGCCATCATAAGACCAGCCCCTGACGTATCCCGAATAGAACTCATTCCGCCGCCAAAATCCGCCAGCCATTAATTTAATATCAGGATTGAGATGATAGACCAATTTCGAATTGCCCTGGTAGTTCGGTAAGGTTGGCGGCGCCGGCATCCATTTGTTGGGTTTGGAATATCTGCCTGAAATGAAAAAGGTAGCTTTCGATGCTATGGGACCGGACAAGCTGGCTTCTACAAAATGCCCCGCAGTTTCAGTGTAATCATCTTTTTGATGGACTAAATTTCCCTGAGCATCCCTTTCATTCGCCCACTCCGGATTATCGAAATCGAGTTTTGGATTCAAATACGGATCCCAGCGATTCAATCCCCAATGCTTTTTCCCGGGCGGTGTAAATAAATATTCCAGGTACCCGTGAAATTTTTGCGATCCCTCTTTTGAAACAATATTGACAATGCCGCCCTGGGCATTGCCATATTCGGCATCGAATCCCCCGGTCAGAACGGTAATCTCTTGCAACGCGCTTGTATTGACATCTTTGAAGTAATGCGATCCCAGATAATTATTATTCTGCAGCGGAATGCCGTCAATGAAATAAACCACATCCATCGAATTGCCGATTCCGCCGCCATGATCGCCGCCGCGTATATTTCCGTCTGGCTGAACACCGGCTTGCAGCGAGGTTAGCTCGGATACGCTTCGGACCATGGGCAATTGCTGAATTTCCTCCGAGGTAACCGTATGCTTGCTCATCGTCCGGTCCAATTCAACCATCGGGCGCTCTGCAATGACAACAACCTCTTCGGCTTCGATGACCGTAGGCTGCAACTCGAAATTCAAGGTTGTCGTATGTCCTGCATTCACAATCACCTTTGTTTTTCGAATCGTGGTATAACCGATCATTGAAACCGTTATATCGTAAACACCGGGCGGTACTGCCAGTATGTAATAATAGCCTTCGGCATTGGTAGCAGCGCCACGATTCGTCCCCGCGATGATTACGTTTGCACCGGGCAATGCTGTATAGTTCGATTTATCTTTGACGGATCCCGAGATTTTGCCATTGATATCTGCAACTGCCTGCCGCACGGGCAAAAGTCCGATGAGAAAAAGTATGAATAGAATTCGGAAATTTTTCATGCTCTCATCCTCTGTTTGGCTTTGAAATCGATCCTAAAATCGATGGTGCGATTAAATTTTAATCTTCACGGAATATTGATGATCCTGTTGATTTAACGCTATTTTTAGATTTTAAACATCATTTAAAAATCATGCAGCGTGGTTTGAAATCAAAAAATGGACTTTATCAACAGAGGCATTAATACAATCCATATATATTCGATAAGGGTTAAAAAGTAATATTAGTTTGTCATTGCGAGGAGCGAGGTACGAGCGACGAAGCAATCTCATAACTTACTGTAAACATAGA